>JAHEXG010000015.1 GCA_023252215.1 Candidatus Altarchaeales archaeon | reverse complement strand
ATACCAAGCAAGGCATAGGCGGGGAAGTACAGCTCACGGACGCCCTGCAGGCACTGCAGCAGGAGGAAGAGATGTACGCATGCAAATTCCAGGGCAGATTATACGATATAGGAAATAAATTGGACTATCTGCGGGCTTCCGTCGAGATGGGCCTGGAAAACAAAGAGATAGGAGGCAAATTCCGCGAATACCTCAAAAGCCTGGAGCTCTGAACAAAAAAAAATGCCAAAAGTTCTCATAACCGGCGGAGCAGGTTTCATAGGCTCGAACATAGCAGACCTGTTACTGGATAAGGGATATGAAGTGATCGCAGTCGACAACCTGTCGACCGGCTCGCGCAAGAACCTTAGTAAAGAGGCCAAGCTTTATGTAAAAGACATATGCAGAGGCGACATACGCAGCGTATTCGAGAAAGAGAGGCCGGATTACGTGATACACGAGGCCGCGCAGATAAACGTGCGCACGTCGGTCACTGATCCCGTATTCGATGCAAAAGTCAACATCCTTGGTTCTCTGAATCTCCTGGAATGCTGTAAGGACTACAACGTAAAGAAGGTGTTATATGCGTCGTCCGGGGGCGCGATATACGGCGAACCGGTGAAACTTCCGGCGGATGAAAAAAATCCGATCAGGCCGCTGTGTCCTTATGGCGCGTCGAAGTATTCCGTGGAGAATTATCTTTATATCTACAAAAAAAACTTTGGCCTAGACTATGTGGCTCTAAGGTATGCCAACGTATACGGGCCCAGGCAGGACCCGCTCGGAGAGGCCGGCGTCGTAGCTATCTTCATGAGTAGATTATCCGGGGGCGAAAAGCCGGTTATCTACGGAGACGGCGAACAGACCAGGGATTACGTCTACGTAGGAGACGTTGCCAGGGCCAATCTGCTGGCTCTTGAAAAAAGGGCTACGGGAACAGAGTATAATATAGGAACCGGGATAGAGACGTCAGTAAACCAGCTCTATGAAAAGATGCGTAAGGCCATGTCTGCGAACGTTTCCGCCGTGCACGGAAAAGCGGTTGCAGGAGAGGTTCGCAGGATATGCTTGGACAATCGTTTAGCGCAAAAAGAGCTCGGCTGGAAACCCTCTGTCACACTCACAGAGGGGTTGGAGAAAACCATGCAATGGTTTACCTCAAGAGCCTAGAGCTCCCGTCTTTATTGCATAGAATTCAAATACCTAAGGAGGAAATCAAAAAAAATGGACTCAGGCATGTTATTCGGATTGATCGTTTTGGGGCTTGTATTCCTGTTCTTTGTGTTATTGTTTTCCATACGGATAGTCAGGCCCACGGAGAAAGGGTTGGTTGAGAGATTGGGGAGATTTTCGTACGTCGCGGACCAGGGCATACATTTTCTTGTGCCTTTCGTAGACCAGATGTACCGCATAAACCTCACCGAGAGGATGGTGGGAGCAGAGCCGCAGGAAGTCATAACCAGCGATAACCTGAACGCCATAGTAGACGCCCAGGTCTATTTCAAAGTCAGGAGCGACGACGAATCGGTTAAAAGATCCATTTACGCAGTGAACGACTACGAGACCCAGATAGTTGCGCTGGCCAGGACCACCTTAAGAGACGTCATAGGAAATCTGAGCCTGAAAGACGCCAACAGCCAGAGAAACAAGATAAACGAAAAACTCCAGGGAATACTCCAGGTTGAGACCCACAGCTGGGGAATAGACATAGTGAGAACAGAGCTGAAAGAGATACAGCCTCCGGCAGACGTGCAGGAGACCATGAACAAAGTAGTCAAAGCCGAGAACGAAAAAGTCGCGGCAATAGACTTCGCAACCGCAAGAGAGACCGAAGCAGACGGGATGAGAAGAGCCGCTATCAAGTCCGCGGAAGGGGAGAGGCAGGCGGCTATCCTTTCGGCGGAAGGAGACAAGCAGGCCAAGGTACTCAGAGCCGAAGGAGATGCGGAGGCAATAAGGCTAGTCAACGAATCCGCGAGGAAATACTTCAAAGACGAAGCGCAGCAGCTAAGAAAGATACAGATGGTGGAAGCCTCCCTGCAAAACAACACCAAATACGTAGTCCCTGAGAATGCGAGCATCATAAACATACTCTCGGATGCCGCAGGGATACAACTGGGCGGGCAAACACAGCAGAAGAAACTAAAAGAAAAGGATTCGCAATAGCCATAAGCCCTTTTTTTCTTTTTATTAGCCGTAAATACCTAATGCAATAGTCACTATTGACCGATAAGATGATAAAGATACTCCAGATAATGCCGGCCGAGAACTGGTGGGCGGTATATGACGACGACGGCGAAGCCTTCATAAGCAAGCTCGTATCCTGGGCGCTAGTCCAGGTCGGAAACGAAGAAACAGACCGCTCGGTCACAGGCATGGACGTAGACGAAGAAGGCAGGATAGAATTCTGCCAGGAGATAGAGAACTTCAAAAACTACGTGTTCGCAAAGACGTATGATGAAGCGCTAAGGCTCGTAGAGGAAGAATCTGAATAGAAGTCTGGGGATAACTTCTATCTTCCTGCGATACGTCTATCCTCCGGCCCAAGCATTTATCAGCGCTACTACTTCCGGTATGGTGGCTTGTCCTATGCTCCAGTTGTTTATCATGGCGACTATCTCTGCCATGGATATGTCTCCACAGGGCGGATAGTCTCCCGGAATATCGCATTCCGTTGGTGTGGTCGTCGATGTCGTGGACATGATCGTTGTCGTTGATGTCAGGGTCGTAGTAGTCGACATTGTTTCATTCACGTAGAATCCGCCTACCAGGGTGTCATACTGTGAATCTGGGTTTGTAACCTTGACGTTCTGGTGGCCGGATGGCAGGCCCGCAGGCACGACGGCGGTTATCTGCGAGGAGCTCACTATCCCAACATTGGTCAAAGCAGTCGATGCGATCTCTACCGTAGCTCCCGACTGGAAGTTGCTGCCTGAAATGGTGACGGCCGTGGTCTGGTTATTCAACCCTGAACCCGGGCTAATCGAAGTGATCGACGGAGGCTGTGTCGTCGTGAACGTGAAACTGTTTGGCAGGGTAGCGCTGTAGCCCGTTGGATTGGTGACTGTTACGTTATAGGTGCCTACAGTCAAGGCGTACGGAACTATCGCGTGGATAAGGTTTGAACTGAATACCGAGACACTGCTGCAGGATACGTTTCCTATGCGGACCGAGGCTCCGCTCAGGTAATTCGTGCCGAATATGTAGATAATCGTGTCCGCGGGACCTGTGGAAGGCGTGACATTTGTGATAGTCGGCAAGACCGCTCCGCCCGTCGTGACCGTAACGTCGTCGATCAACCATCCTCTGAAGCCGTTATAAAGGGCATCAATGGTGTTGAAGTTGAACTTGATTCTTACCGGGTGGCCTGCGTAATAGCTTAGGTCGAATTGCTGGGGTGTCCACTGGCCTACCTGGCCAAGGCCTCCAGAGCTGTAAGGCCTGAAGAATTCTCCGTTGACGTCGTTCAACGGATTTATTGAACCCAGGAGGTAATAATAGGAGCCGTTGTCGACTGATATGTAAACAGACATCATGTCGTATCTGTCAACGTCTACTCCCTCTATCTCATACCATGACATGAAGCTTAACGTGGCGGATGAAGCGCCGCTTAGATCGATTACGGGAGAAACTAGCGCGCCTTCGTTGTAACTCATCGAGTGCCCGCCGTTTTTCGGTGTCTGGTTGTAGTTCACATAGTTTGTTCCGATGTATGTTCCAGTCGAGTTTTCGCCGTACCACCAGACTGCGGAACCGCTGTAGGCCGACGGAAGGCATCCGTTGTCAGGCAATGAGACGAGGACTGGATTGATGTCGGAGATTATGCAGACATTCTGAGGGCTTGTCTGGCGGTGCCAGAAGCCCGTTGAACTCCAGCCGTTTATGCCTGATTCCATGTTGTCCGAGAAGAGTGTTGTGGCAAAAGATGCGCCGGACGCTATTAAAAAAACTAGTATACCCAGGGAAGAAAACAGGACAAAAGTATTTGGTTTCATTTTTTAGATATTTTTTATATAAAGGTATGAGTTTTTTACTATAAAAATAAGATAATCGCAAAAAAGAAGAAGCCGGGGGAATAATAAAAGAAGGAGGAATAAAAAGGATGTTATTTCGTCGGATCATTCACCTTCCCCATGAACAGGATCGTCCCCGTCGCTTTGTCCTGTATCAGGAAGATGAATGGGTGGTCTGCGTCGAACGTCTTTGTCTGGTCTGGGCCGACTGAGGCTATTTCCATAACCACTCCCGTTGCTGCGGCTGCTTCTGTTCCTTCTTCGTTTACTTCAACGTATGCCTGGTGTATTACGTCGCTTATGAGTAGGTCCTTTTTGCCGGTCATACCTGAGAAGTCGGCATCTGCGGAGAAGGCTGTGGGCATGCCCATTTCCATGAGCGTATCGGCCATGAAATATTTTGTCTCGAACTTGAATTTTGGCAGTAAAACGTTTACCTGCTCCTCGTTCATGGCATTCTCCCATGATGCAAGATCCTCTTCTTTAAGAGAGGCTTCCAGAGATGCTATGCTGTCTCCTTTTGGTAGGAGTATTAGCATGGATAGTTCGTTTCCTTCGTAGGGCAGTTCCAGTATCTGTAGGTTGTCTGTTTCTCCGTAGTTAAAGACTGCCTTTTCTCCTGCCAGGCTCATCATCTGCGCCTTGACGGTCTTACCGGGACTCACCCTAAAGTCGCTCTCCCATGTATTGTTCTTATTGAATTGAATGATCCAGTTCCCCTTGAAGTATATGGCATTTGTCAGGACCAGGCGCGTCGTAGCATCAAGCGTTCCCTGGGGGATGAGGTCTTTTATCTTGTCATTGGTCTGTTTCTCGACCCAGTTGTTTATCGTTATGCGGGACTGTTCTGTTTCTTTGACGAAGTCAAGGTTCGTTACTTTGCCGCCATAGTATTTCTCCGTGATGTCGAAGTAATCGGGCATGAAGTAATAGCCCTTCTGCGCCCACAACGCGTTCGCAGTACTGAGGTTGTACTTCCGGCCCTCCCGGTTTATTTCGCCGTAGATTTCTGCGTAGCCGCCCCTTCTTACTATATCGTCTTTTGGGAAATGCAGGACTGCGGCCATCTCGTCTGCGGTCTTGCCTCTGGCGCCTTCATAGGTCATCGCAAGAGCGGCGGAAATGCTGTAAGGAGAAAAGAATACATTGCCTTCAGAGGATTTGTATTTAGAGTATAGGTCTAAGGCGAACCGGTTACTGGCAGCAGCGACGCTTTTTACCTCTCCGCTGACGATAGTCTCTGTGAAAGTCTCGCCTCCGGGTACGCTGCACTGGCTTGGATTACTTTTCATAATAGGATACCCTGCAGCCACGCAATCGGCGTAATTCTTGATCTTTTCGACTGACGAGTTGCCGGGTGTTATCAGCCCGGTGCATCTCCAGTTTATCTCTGCAGTCAGGGTCTCTTCGCTGACCACGCAGGCAGGCGCGCAGCCATCCTTTTTGATGTCAAGGTCTATCCACCAGGTATGCGTGTATGAATTATAAGTGTTAGTGTCAAGGAGCTTTCCTCCCTTCACGCAGTCGCTGTTCCCCGCTATCTTCAATGCCTCTGAGAGGGACATGCTCTGGGTTTCATTCTGCTGCACTATTCTTCCGTCCTCAACGGATACGTCCATTGTGTTCCCGTTATCGTTCCTTTGCAGGCGCACGACGTAGCAATCTTGGCATCTGTCAAGCGAATCGACGCCCAGCACCGTCACGGGGTAGCTCAAAGGGGCTATTGCGATCATCGCCGCCTTCCGCTGGTTTCCGTCCAGTTCCCATTCCCGAACGCACGCCCCGACCGACGCGTTCCAGCTGTATCCGGCCGCGCCAAGGCATCCGTATTTGTCCCGGTCCCCGCCTATGGGCTTTGTTTCATTGGACACATGACCATTGTTTTGAACGCATCCGCATAACAAAAGAACGGCGGATGCAGCCGCAAACATCAAAAGATAATTGCCTGTTTTCATTTCTTTAAGTGAATAAATCAAATAAATCAAAATTGGATAATTACTTATCTTAACGCCAGTCTATAAAAACTCCGGCGTAATCGTTCGGCGTAGACCGAATAGACCAAATCAACAATCCCCCCAAAAATTCAGTCAATGAGAGAAGTGCTCAAACCCCTTTTTTTCAAGAGGAACCTTCGCGTCCCCTGATACCAGCACAACCCCCCTGCCTTCGACGACGCCTATCTCTGTGGTATCGATCGAGTCCGCGATCTTCTCAAATTTCTTCGGAGGCATGGTGTAGACAAGCTCATAGTCTCCTCCGCCGTAGAGAGCCAGTTCATGGCTTGAAAGACCCGCCTTCCGGGCAAGCCTCTTGGCAGACGCGGATATCGGGATCTTATCCGAGAACAACTTGATACCTGTATTGCTCATATCCGCTATGTCGTGTACGCACATGGAAAGGCTGTCAGAGGTGTCTGTGAGGGCGTTTGCGTATCTGCCGATGATTAGGCCCTCTTTTACCCGGGCGACCGGCTCAAGTGCTTTTCGGACTACGCCGCCGGAACCGGGGTAACGCAGGCCCTTTAAAAGCAGATGCACCCCCAGCGACGCAGCGCCAAGGCTCCCGGTGACGGCTACTATGTCGCCTCTTTTAGCGCCCGACCTGGTAACAGGCCTCTTGGTCCGGCCCATGCAGAACCCGGCCAGGGTGAGCGCATCAGATTCCTTGGTGTCTCCGCCGACGTATCTTGCCCCATACCTGCGGCACTGCTTTTCCGCAGCCCGCAGAATCCGCTCTAAATACTCATATTCCATATCCCTGGGCAGGCCGCATGCCATCAGGAATGCCGCCGGCTTTGCGCCCATCGCGGCTACGTCGCTTACGTTCACGCTCACAATGAAGCGCCCGATCTGTTCTGCGGTCATGCCGGGGAGTATGTGCGTCTTCTGGTATATCATGTCCGTTGTGAGAACCAGGTATTCTCCTCCGTGGGGGATACATGCCGCGTCATCCCGGACGTCTAGAAAAGATGCCAGACGCTCTATGACCTTTTTTTCGCCTAACCCGGATAGTTTCATCGCATTTAACTCCTTGATTCCAAGAATTATTAGCTCTAATTATTAACTCTATTAAATAATGAAATTTGATACTAAAGACATCAAGGCCAGAGCAAAGCAAGACTTTGAGAAGACCTGGACCGATACTGCAAAACTCCTGCCGGAGAAGAGCGCTAAAGACTACATAGGCGGAACCGGGATGGTCCATCCCCTGCACATGCTCGTACAGGACGTGCGCAAGACCTTTATCAGCATGGGCTTTTCGGAAGTTGAGAACCCATTATTCGTACCGGAAGAAGAGGTCTACTGGCAATACGGTCCCGAAGCCCCCGTAATACTCGACAGATGCTACTACCTCGCAGGCCTGCCTCGCCCGGACATAGGCCTTGGGAAAACGGAGATAGAAAAAATCCACGCAATACGACAAGGCATAAAGATCGAAAAAGTAAAAGAGCTTCTCAGGGGATACCGGGAGGGAAGTATCGAAGGCGACAACCTCCTGGAGGAGTTGGTCAGCGGCTTGGACATATCTACGGCAGAGGCTGCAAAGATAATCGACATCTTCCCGGCGTTCCGTGAGTTAAAGGCTGTTTCGGAAAAGACAACGCTAAGATCGCATATGACGGCTGCCTGGTTCCCGACCCTTGCGGCGCTCATGGACAAAGAAGAGATGCCGGTGCGCCTATTCTCCATCGGCCTGCGGTTCCGCAGGGAACAGAAAGTGGACGCAACACACCTGCGCGCGCATTACGGGGCATCCTGCGTCATCATGGACCCGGAGATAAGCCTTGACGCAGGAAAGAAGGTCTCAGAGAAGATGATCGAACGGCTCGGTTTCAAAGACATCAGATTCGCTCTGAAGAACGCAACCGCCAATTACTATGCCCCGGGAATGGAGTACGAGATATTCTCCGGCAATATAGAAGTCGCAGACTGCGGGATGTATTCGCCTGTGGCGCTCGCCAATTATGGGATAGAGTACCCGGTATTCAATATAGGATTCGGCCTGGAGCGCATCCTAATGGTAAAGAAAAAGCTTTCGGACGTGCGGGAACTATTATACCCCCAGTTCTATAAGACTGTGTCCTTCACGGACAAAGAGCTTGTAGAACAGGTAGCTATCGAGAAGCTGCCGGCAACCGAAGAAGGCAAAACACTCGCCCGAAGCATTGCGAACGTCGCCAGAAAAAATGCTACGACGCAGTCTCCATGCAAGTACAGCGCATACGAGGGAGTGTTCTTAGGAAAAAATATCGTTGTATCGGTAGTGGAAAAAGAAGACGGAACGAAATTACTCGGCCCCGCGGCGCTCAACAACATATACGTATACCGGGGAGGCATCTACGGCCTGCCAGACGACATGAGCGCGCTGAAAAAAGACCTATCTGAGGTAAAGGAAAAAGGAGTAAAAGCTTCCTTCGGATTCCTTGAAGCCCTGTCAAACCTGTTCGCAGCCGATATTGAACGGGCAGTAACCGAAGGCAGGACAACAGGAACATTCTCCGCCAAGATGGCAAAGACCCCGGGAGAGATAAACATATCCGTAACCGACGCCGCCAGAAGATTCATAGGCGCAAAGAACCAGCCGATCGCCCTGAAAGGGCCTGTTTTTATGTCCGTTGAGTTTATGCTTAAATAGGGACAATATTTAAATACTTACGCCCTAATATTAAACAATATTCTGAATATATATGAAAACCGTACTCCAAGTGTCACTCAACTCCCTGAGCCTACAGGAAGCGCTCAACATAGCACAAAAAGCCGCAAACGAAGGAATAACCTGGATAGAAGTAGGCAGCACACTCATAAAAGCGGCAGGCCTAGCAGCCATAACAGAGATAAGAAAAAAATACCCTGAGGCAAGGATCACTGCAGACATGAAGATAATACGCTCCCCGGGCGAAGTTACCGCGGCCGCGGACGCCGGCGCAGACATAATGATGTTCTATTCCGAAAGCGACGACGACTTGATGCGCGAGTGCGTGAAGGCTGCAAAAGAGAGCAACATCGAATTGATGGCAGACATATACACAAGCGTTTTTCCGGCAAGAGACGCGAAAAGATACCAGGACCTGGGAATAAACTATCTATTCGTAAGGCCCCAGGACCTCAAAACCGTATCTTCCACGGTACAGATACCGGTGGCCGTGCCCATAGGACGAGACCCTGACGCTGCGAAAACTGCCGTGGAGAACGGGGCAAAGATACTCAACATAAGCGATTTTCCAGACAAGGAAAGAATAAACAGCATATCAGAAAAGGTGCCGGAACTGCGCATAAGCCAGACAGAAAAAACGCAGGCAGCAACGCCGACCCCTGAAAGGAGCCAGCAGATACGGCCCTCTGCCGCAGCCGCTGCAACAACTCCTGTTTCTAACGCGCCCGCCTACTCTATAGGCCCGGCCCCTGTCCTTTCCGAATTCGATAGACTCAACCGATTGTTCCAGGACCTTGAAGAAAAACGCAGGCTCGAAGAGAACAAAAGAATACTCCTGGAAAGAAAAATAGAAACCAGGGAAAAAGAATGCCAGCAGATGCTGGAAACAGAGAGAAATAGAGTAGACGGGGAAATAGCAAAGATAGAAACAGAAAAAGAAGACCTGCGCAGATACCGCGAAAAACTCGAAAAAGACTCCGAAGAAACCGCAAAACAGAGGAAACGCATAACCGAGGAATGGGGCAGGATAAAGCAGGCGGAGATATCGTTCGAAGACGCTCAAAAGAAGAAGCTCGAAGAATACAACGCCAGAAAAGAGGCGTTATGGAAGAACTGGGAGGACGAGCAAAAGAAAAAATGGACGAATGCCTCGGCAGAGATAGAAGAAGGCAGAAAGGATCTTGAGGCTCTGCGGGCGGAAGCAGAAGAACATGCAAGTAAAATAAACGCCGAAAAAGAGGAACTGGAAGAACAAAAAACGGAAGTCTTAAGGAACAATGCGCAAGCAGAAAAGAAACTACAGGAAGCGCTGAACCTGCGCAAACTACATGAGAGCAACGTCAGACTGCTGGAAGAAGACAAAAGAGAGATCGAAGAGAAGAAAAAATATGTAGAGGAACAGAAAAGAGCCTTAGAAGAGCAGAAGGCATCGTTTGAAAAAAGATGGGCCGAATCAAAAGCACAGCTCGAAAACAGCCTTGAGGAACGGGGAAAGAGCCTGGAAGCACAGAAACTCGTCCTCGCCGAGGAAAAGCTAGGGATAGAGTCCGAAAAACAGGGAATAGAGAAACTCAAACTGGAAGCAGGCGAGCAACTGGAGAAAGCCCTGAAAAGAGAGGAAGCGGCGGAAGAATCGCAGAAGAGGAACGCGGAAGAACAAAACAGGATAGGCGAGAAAGAAAAACAGGTAGCTGCAAGAGAAGCCGAGGCCGAGAAAGCCTCCGAATTAATAGCAAAAGCCGGGAACATACGGGAAGAAAAACTCAAGGCAGAGGAAGCCGTCAAAAAATCCGAAGAAAGATGGGGGGAAGTATCCGAGGCCGAGAAAAGGATAAGCGAAACAGAAAGAAAGATCGGCGAGCAGCAGAGGACGAGAAAACAAGAGCTGCAGGAACTGGAAAAAGAACGCTGGATGCTCCACGACGAACTGAAAAAGATGGAGAACAACTGGGCCACGCTCTCGGAGATAGAGAAAAAACAGGAAGAAGAAAAGATAATACTCGACGAAACCCGCGCGGAAATAGAAGAACAGAAAAAGAGCATAGAGGAAGAATTCGAAAAACTGGAGAAAAAAGAAAAAGAGCTGAAGGACGCAGAAGCCGCATTCGAAGAAGAGCAGAAAAACGCCCTGGAAGAAAACAAAAAGAAAAGCGAAGAATCCCTGAAGCTCTGGGAAGAAGAACAGAAAAACAGATGGGAAGGCGAATACGCAAAACTCGAAAATGAGAAAACCCGGCTCGCAGACGAAAAAACAGAACTAAAGGCCAAAATAGCTCAGATAGAACTAGACGCCCTGAGAACAGAAAAGAAACTGGAGGAAGCGGCCGAAAAAGAGCGCATAACCGAAGAAAACCTGAAAAAGATCACGGAAAAAGAAAAAAGCCAGAGAGACCTGATAGAAGAAATAGAAAAAGAACGCTGGATGATACACGACGAACTGCAAAAAGCAGAAAAAAACGGGTCCCAGATCAGGGAAATAGAGAGAAGATACGAAAAAGACAGAGAATCCATCGCCAGGGACAAATCGTTCATAGAAGAACAGAAGAGGAAACTGGAAGAAGACGAGCAGAACCTAAAGAAAGAATACAGCATACTCCAAAACGACGAGGCAACGGAGCCTTGCGCGCCGCAGGCAAAAGACGCCCAGGAAGGCATGATAGAGGCTAAATGGGCGCAGATAAGAGAGGCCGAGAAAAAACTGGAAGAAGAAAGGAAAAACGCAGAGCAGGAAAGAAAAGACCTGGACGACCTCAAAAAGAGGATAGAAGACGAAGCCTGCGAACTGGAAGATAAAATGCGCGATGCCGCCGAGGCAGAGGCGAAATACGCGCAGCAGCAGGCGGCGCTCGAGGAAATAAGCAGAAAAGAGCGGGAGATCAGGCAATACGAAAAGAACAGGGAGGACGAAGCCGCCGGAAGAATGGAGGAGACTGAGGACATAGAGCGGGAACGCCTGAAACTGGACGACGAATTAAAGAAGATCGAATCCAAATGGGCGCAGATATCGGATGCCGAAAAAAGGCTTGAGGAAGAAAGCCGCAGAATAGAAAAAGAAAGAGCTGCGCTCCTGGAAGAAAAACTTGGAAAGACTCCTTCGGGAGAGTCCGTCAAAGAGAGAACAGACGTAGAAGAGCCAGACGACATAGAGAAAAGAAAACTGGAACTTGCAGGATTGTCAAAGAGGATAGAAGAGCAGCAGAGGATAAGAAAAGAGGAGGTAAGAGCCATAGAAATGGAGCGCTGGAGGCTCATGGACGAAGCAAAGAACATAGAACTCCGCCAAAGCCAGGTTGCGCAGGCGGCTCAGAGAGCCGGCGAAGAAAAAGCCCAGATAGAAAAAGAGAGGGAGAAGCTTTCCGAAGAGAAGAAAGAAGTGGGCGAGCAAAGCCATGTACTGGAGAAAAAACTGGCAGAGATAAAGCTCGCAGAAGAAGAGATCGCCAAAAAGAGAGCGGCCCAGGAAGAGGAGCTCAGGAAAAAAGAAGAAGAACTCATGCAATTGCACGGACAGACCCCGCAAGAAAGAACCGGGAGAAGGGAAGAAGCCGAAAGCATGGAAAAAGACCTCTGGAAACTCGCAGACGAACAGAGAAGGATAGATAGCCAATGGGCCAGGATAAGAGAGGAGGAAAACAGGCTCGCAGAGGAAAAGGAGTCCATAGAGAAGGAAAGAAAAGGCCTCGAGGAACAGAAAAAGAGCGCCAATAATGCCATGAATGTAATGGATGAAAAAAGCGCAAAAAAGGCAGAATCATCAGAAACCGATAATATAAGACAGGAACCCTCAGCACTTGAGAAAAGGGCGGAGGAACAGAAACAGACCAGGCGGGAAGAAATAGAGGCCATAGAAAAAGACCGCTGGAAGCTCGCAGACGAACAGAAAAGGCTGGAACTGCGCGAGAAGCAGGTAAGGTGGGCGGAGAAAAGATTCCTGGAAGAAAAAGAATTGATGGAGAAATCCAAACAGAACCTTAATGAACAGAAGAAAAAAATAGACGAAGAAAAAAACCAGCTGGAAAAAAGAGCCGCGGAACTGAGAATGCTGGAACAGGACACAACCCAGAAGGAAAAACTGGACTCCTACAGGAAAAAAAGAGAGGAAGAACTCGGCTCCTCAGGCCTTAAGACCTCGGCGGAACAGTCCGAGGAAAAGTTCCGCAAGGAGAAAAGGATCCTTGAAATAGAGCGCTGGAGGCTCATGGACGAGCAGAAAAAAATAGACGACAAATGGGCCGAGATAAAAGAAATCGAAAGAAAGCACGCGGAAGAAAAACCAAACGAAGAGCCTCCGAACCCAAAGAATAAAAAACAGGAAGCATTCAAGAAAACCGCAGGCGGCGCAGACGACCTGAAGATACTGGAAGAAGAGCAAACCAAAAAGAAGACGTAAAGTCTCATTAAACAGGCCCCAAAAAAAATGCTAACAGACATACTCAACGTATCGCTGGGGATGCTGCTCCTGTTTTTCGTCCCGGGATACGCACTCGTCCTCGCACTATTCCCCAAAAAAGGACTGGACCTATATGAAAAGATATCGATCGCAGTATTATCCAGCATAACCATAAGCATCCTGCCCATATTCACGCTCAACTATGTTTTCAAGACGCCGATCGATTATTACACCATCGTCGCATCATCCCTCTTTGTTACCCTGGCATGCGTTATAATATATTTTCTGCGCTCGCGTAAGATGCCGGAGTTCTATTTTGAGATCCATGAATACGGGCTCCAGAAGTTCCTGCGGCTGTTCTGCGTATTGGCTTTGTTGGCTGCGAATTTTTTGCTGGTATATTCCGTGCACCAGGATTATTCTTATCCGTATCTGCTCGACGAATGGCAGCACATAGCGGAGGGCATACAGGTACAAGACAATGCAGGGATCGTTTTACATAACCCGTACTATAGAGACGGAGGAAGTGGAATCGAGCTGGGTTTTTTTGAGAACGGCTTCCACGTGTTCCTGGCGGAGTTTTTCATGCTGACCGGGCAGGAACCGGTACGCATCTATGCGATACTGCCTGCGCTCTTTGCAGCCGCGACCGCATTGGTAGTATTCACGTACACCTACAAGACCTCCGGGAGCTATGGAACAGGGCTCTTTGCAATGCTCTTCTATGCCGCTCTGCGCAGCAACGTAAGCGTGCTCGGGCCGTGGTTTTTCGTACCCATGACCCTGGGATTCGCATACATATACGCGATACTTTACCTTTTCTCGGCAGGCATAGAAAGATACAGCCTAAGACTGCTGCTCTTATCCTCGGTGTTCCTGCTCACCCTGGCGCTGATACATCCCTGGTCCGCAGCAGTAGTGTTCCCGGCAATAATACTATACCTTATCCTGAGGCCGGGCATCCTAAAGGAAAAGAACGCCCATTTGATAGCAGGGATAATGGTAATACCCCTCCTCTCCCTGGATTACATAATCAATGTGGTATGGCAGGGAACGCTCGAAAAAACAGGGCCATATTTTACTGAAAACTTCCTAATAAGCGGCCTGGGACTACCGGTAAACGAAGCCGCCAGCCCCGCCTACATCGTCTCATTTTATGGGATAATCCCGCTATTGCTCGCCCTGGCAGGAGCCTATTACATCGTAAAAAAGAAAAAAGGCCCTGAAAGGATATTCCTGGCCTGGGCCGCATTCATAGCCGCGGAAATAGCACTATTCCAGGTAACCGGGAAAACAGTCCTTGCGCCATACGAGAGAATAATGTACTACGCCTTCCTGTCATATGTGCCCCTCTCGGCAATAGGCTTTTACGCGCTCATAGAATACGTAACCAAGAAGACGCAAAACATGAACCATAGGTTCCTGGCATCCCTGCTCTGCATCGGCGCCTTAGCCTGGCTTCTTTTTACGCCATATTACCTAAGCCGCCCAGGACTCTACAAGATAATAGACGACGACACATACTCCGGAATAAAAGCCCTGGAAAAGACCGGCACACACCATGTGGTACTGGCCAGGCCGGAAATCTCGTCGGCGATCTACCCAATAGCCAAAGACTACGTAATCGCAATAAACCCAAGCCAGTTGAGTGCAGACCAAAAAGCCCTCGAAGACAACAGAAGATTCTTCATGACAGACTGCGACGGAAAACTCCAGGTACTGGAAAAATACGGCGCAGACTACGTATTCGCCAGAGCGGGGGACGCGCAGGACTGCCCGGGCCTGAAACTGATTTATAGGGAAAAAGGCTCCTATATCTATGAGGCAGCAAAGAACGCGAACCCCTAAAAAAACCCGGAAAAAAAGCAGAAAAGACGTCGGGCGAACTCAAACTCATACGCAAATGGATCTGAAACTGAACCAGAACACGTACTCTGCCCTGGAAAAACTCAGAAAAACGAAGGGCGTATCCTCCACAGAATATGTTCTGGGAGATAAAAAAGCGATTGTCCTGGACGTTGGCATCAGCGCGCAGACAACCGGGAAGGCCGCGGAAAAACTGGGGCTTTCAATAGCCGACGCATCCATGGGCCTTCTGGGGAAAACAACCATCAAAGAAGGAACGCTCAAAGTAGAAATATCCAAGCACCCGGTCATAGCGACGCTGGGCTGCCAGTTTGCCGGCTGGTCCGTGGAAATAGCGGGAAAAAAGCGCCTGGGCTCCGGGCCCGCGAGGATCCTTGCAAGAAAGCCGGGGAAGATAATAGACGCCGCAGGCTACGTTGAATCCTCTGACAAAGCGGCCCTGATACTGGAAACAAGCACCCTGCCAGGAGAGGAAGACTGTAAAAGGATACTTGAAGAGACCAAGGCAAAAGACCTCATAATAGCGGCATTCAGAGAAGACTCCTCCATAGGGCTCATAAACGTTCTGGCAAGGATAGTCGAAGTAGGATTGTTCCGGCTGCACAACATAGGATACGACACGAGAAAAGTCGTATGGTCCGAAGGCACTGTTCCCATCCCGCCGCTTGGAAAAGACATAATGTACACGTCAAACGACGCCATAATATACCGGGGAACGGTATCGATAGAGGCGGACGGATGGGATGCGGCGCTCACCGACAAAGCAGTCTCAAAATCCTCGCAGGCCTACGGGAAAAACTTCAAAGAAATATTCAAAGAAGCAGGAGGCGACTTCTACAAAATAGACCCAGGAATATTCGCACCAGCCCAGGTAAAGGTAAAAGACCTCCAAAACGGGAAAAGCTACTCGGCAGGGAGCGTTTACGTATTTTAAATACATAAACCATAATGATAGATCATTATAAATCCAAAAAGGTGGCCGTAAAAAATGGTTGACATAAAAATAGACAAAGAAAAGTGCACAGGATGCGGAACATGCGTAGACACCTGCCCGATGGGCTTATACAGCCTGGCGGGCGGCAAAGCCAAAGTCGGGGACAAAGACGAATGCGTCATGTGCAGAGCCTGCGAAAGCGCCTGCCCCGCGGGAGCAATAGAAGTAGTCGAATAAGGCCCTTGCGCTCTTCTATCAGCGCATCACTGCGAACTGGGCATGCTTCACTCCGCCTATCACAAGCACGCACCCGGCATCGATAAAACCGGCAGAAACAGCAGAATCCACAACCCGGTTGCCCGCAAGATTAGCGATAGTGGCACCGGACAATACTTCTTTTAACTCGGACAACGGCGCAGAACTTCTCTTATAAAAAGACTCTCTTACTTCAAGCTGCAACTCGCCCGCAAAGAAAGTCTTACCCAGGATATCCATATCACAGGCCGCAACAAGCACCTCATCCCCCGACGTATGGATATTATAACAGAACATAAAAAAAAAAGAACGAAAAAAAAAGACCTATTTGATCTTACGCAGAGGCCTCCATCCGCCGCAGGCCGCGCACTTGATGATCCTCTGGCCTTCAAGCTCCGTGAACTTGGTATCCGGCTTCTTACACTCCTGGCACAAGACATACTCTACAGCGTAGGCCTCTATCTTCTGATCGATGACGTGCTTGCGCAAAGCCCTCTGGATGACCACGCGGCTCCCGTCAAGGGTTCCAGGAGCTGCAAGCTCCTTTAGAAGGAACGTAAAAACGTGCTTTGGGTCCCGGCCCAATAGGTCGGCTATCTCAGAAAAATTCTTGATAATGGTCTGATTGCCCTCGATAAAGGTATTAGCCTGGGGAATACTGAAACGATCATGGCTCTTCAAGCCTTCCGGCAGATGCTCCCATGCCCGGTCCAAAAGCTTAACGTAATTATATTCCATCCTTAGGCTCTTCCTTTACTGCGCCCTTGTCGAAACGGGTCTCCTGCACGTAATTAGGCGTGATAAACTTCCGGTTCACGTCCCTGATAAGCGAATCGCAGTCCTGCTTTATTTTCTCCAGGTTGGCGACGATCCTCATCCGCTCCTGCTCCACGTCGTCTATCATCTCGTAGGGCTCGATCGCGGTCTTGAAGTCGTCTACTTCGACCATGGTATAATCCGAGCGGTTCATCTGCTTGGAGATCTTACGGCATACTTTCTCAAGCCATAGATTCATCTCCACCTTCACGCGGCCGCGGATCATTTTGTCCTTGTCCAGTTCGTCCTTCATGAGCCTGACGACAGGCGCCATGGCAAAGGCATATTTGCTCTCGTCTATTACTTCCTCGCCCGCTGCGGCATCGGGGGCTGCAGCAACAGCAGAGGTTTCATCAGAAACTACATCATCCACATCCGGATCCTTATCCACGTTGACCATCTTTTAAAAGCCTCTTATATACTTTAAAATAGTACTAAAAAGATACTATGTATAATACGAAAAATATATGTGATTACAGCCTAAAAAAGCCCTAAAAACCCATATCGCACAGGATTTAAAGACAAAAACGAAAAGATAATTAGAGGCTCTTTCTAACAAGAAAAAAACAAACAAAAAAGACGCTGGGGTAGCCTAGCCCGGTCGGCAAAAAACCCTTTTCTTTAAAAAGAAAAGTGTTTTTATTCCCAAAAGAAACGCCAAAACAAGACAGGACAAAATAAATAAAAACAAACAAAAAGGAATGCTGGGGTAGCCTAGCCCGGTCAGGCAGTCGCCTGCAGAGCGACCCCACAGGAGTTCAAATCTCTTCCCCAGCTAAGCCTTTTTGCCGACACAGTCGGCATGTCGGACATAATCCGACATTTCTTCTTCTAAAGTGCCCGACGCAGTTGGACATGCCGGCACAAAGCCGGCAAAAATAAAGATGCCTGAAAGGCATGCACCCAGGGGTGCAAAGCCTTAAGGCGGGGGGCTGCGCCTGCAAAGGAGGGTCTGAAGACCCCCCAGGGTTACTCAAATTTCTATATTATTTTTGAAGCTTTACTCTGGGATTAGATTAAGCACCCGCCCAAAACAATGGCGATGAAGACACTACAACGGAGGGGTCAGGTGCCCGAAGGTGCCCTCAATGGGCATGCCAATTAGGCACATGAAAGCTTCGCTTTCATACCAAGAACTGGAGGGGCGCTAACCCCTGCGGTTCGGTTCGGACGTATATATTCTCATAGGTGTAAAATTTAATAAGCATCGCTTTTGTTTTGCATCGAATGTGGTACGTATTGTGGATCCTAAAATGGATTTTTCACCTGAGAGGAGGAAGGTGGTGGGAGACCTTAAGAATGCGGGTTCTCTACTAAGGGAGCTGTCTGAGGGTTTCAAGGGAGTGGTTCGGATGAAGATCGTCCGCGGAGGGCCGGTCTATGATGCCGAATTCATACTACAGAATAATTTCATAATAGCTGCGTCCTTGAAAGGTCCTTCGGAGGGGATGCGGGTATTCGGAGAAAAGGCTTTTCAGGCTATATTGAGGTATGTAAAAGAGTCATCCGGCGATGTTGTTGCCTATGAGCTTTCCGATGAGGAATTCAAGCGTTATGTAAGCGGGAACGACGCAGCCCTTCTTGAGCTTGTGAGGGACCTTGGAAAAACCCTTGAGGATATGGGAAGATTTGACGTTGATATCCGCAAAGACGGCCTCTTAGACCTTGAGGCACAGTGGAAGGAGCTTGAAAGCAAGTGGAAGCAGTTCGAGGAAAAGGAGAAGCCTTATTTGGAGATGATATTAAGAGAAGACTTCAGGGATCGTTCCTATAGCAAAGGCGGCGCCGGGGAGCCTCTCTTAAAAGAGCCTTCAGAGGATAGATTCCGGGAAGAGGACGATACTTTGGAACATGAGGGTGTCCCGGAGGCAACCAGTCCTGGCGCGCAGAAAGCAGAGAAGGAAGCGATGCCGTCTTCTGAGGGGGCTATGCCGCCAGTAACCGCTGAAAATCCCAAGTCTGAGAGTTCGGACTCGGAGGGGACTTATATTACGCCTTCCAGCAGCGGAGAAAATGCCGCGGAAGAAAAAAACCTTGATGAGATGATCCTCCGAGAGGATCCGTGGGAGAGGATACCCGGAGCCTTGTCCGGCAGCGTTTCGGCTGAGGAGGTATCGGAGAAGGAGGAGACTGCTCCTAGGAATAGGGAGTCTGAGGAGACTGTAGAGCTTCGGCGGGAGCTCCGGGGCGATTTTCACGGAGGCGACACCGAAGAAGAGAAGGCAGCCAATGCTTCGTCTGAGAGGACTTTGTCCGACGATTTCAATGAAAGGGTGCGGGATGCCATAATGGGGCGTAAGCATCGTCCTGTTTCAAATGCCGTAGTAGCCCATGAGGCGGGTTCTGAGCCGGCCGTAAAGCCTGGGGGGTCTTCCGATGCGCAAACGCCTAAAGCCGCACCTGATGAATGGCTGACAAGAGCGAATGAAACACTCCAGAGGCTGAAAAAGAAAAGGGGGATTTCTGCAACGGAGCCTTCAAACATATTGGATCAAAGTGCAGAGAGAACCCAGGAAACTGAGCATGCAGAGGAAGAAATTCCTCTAAAGACCGCCGTAGCTCCGGGAGAAACGGCATCAGGAGAGCCGGTAGCAGATTTTGGGGTATCAACTGCGGAAGAAACCGGGGATAAAACCTCTGAGGAATTGATAAATAAGACCACGTCGGAGATAAGCGATCTAAATAAAAACGTAGACGTATACTGGGGATGGGATAAGAGAAAGAAACGATTCGTGGGTATAGAAGGCGTTGAACCGCATGAAACGACTGGGAATGAGCCGGGAGAAAATAATGCAACAACTCAGGCTCCCGATTCAAAAGCTCCTGCGACTAGTTGCACAGTGCTGCGGGAAGAACTGAAGAAGCAGACGCAGCAGGTAGCGCAGGCGCAGAGTGTTCCAAGGGAGATAATCATCAAAAAGGAGGAATTAATTCAGGCAGCACAGCCGCAGCCCGAACAGCCCCCGAAGGCGGAGATACCGGAGCTTAAGAAGAAGATTGGTTTCATAGACAAATTAAAGTATGCCAAATATCCCCAGATAGTGAAGGTGATGGAAAAAGTCGACGGGAAAAAGACCATCGACGAATTGTCCAATGAGACGGCTCTAACGCCTGCGGCCGTAAAATACATAATTGAAAAACTGTCATCCGACGGATACCTTAAAATAAAAGAGGGCGCATAGTTTTAGTCTACCATCTGCGACACGAACCATTCCCGGTCGAATTTTTTCAGGTCCGAGTATTTTTGGCCGACTCCTACGTATATCACCGGCTTGTTGGTGACATGGGATATCGACAACGCAGCGCCTCCTTTGGCGTCTGCGTCCATCTTCGTGAGGATGATAGCGTCTATTCCTATCTCGTTGTTGAATTTCTCTGCCTGGTCCAGCGCGTCGTTTCCGGTGAGCGAGTCTCCGACGAATATTTTCAGGTCCGGCTGGTTGACTCTGACGATTTTTTTCATCTCGTCCATGAGGTTCACGTTAGTCTGCATCCGTCCGGCGGTATCTGCCAGCACCACGTCTACGTTGCGGGCCTTGGCGTGGGCTACGGCGTCGTACAACACGGCAGCGGAGTCTCCTGTTTTCTGGTGCTTTATGAGTTTTACCCCAACCGAATCTGCGTGTTTTTCTATCTGTTCTATGGCGCCGGCTCGGAAGGTGTCTCCCGCGGCAAGCACTACTGAGAATCCGTTGTCCATGAGCATGCGGGCCATCTTTGCAATAGTCGTGGTCTTGCCTGTTCCGTTGACGCCGAAGAACACTATCTTGTAGGGTTTTTCTCCTTCTTTTATCGAACCAATCAGGTCTATTTCGCTTTCAGGGGTGAGAACGTCTATCAATGTCTTCTTGATGGATACTCTGATGTAGTGGTCTAGGCTGTCTTTGTCTATGTCCCTGTTTAGCAGCCGGTTTCTGAGGTCTTGTAGTATTGTCTCCGAGGTCTCCATGGCTACGTCGTTTTCCAATAGGTCCATCTGTAGTTCGTAGAGGACGCCTTCCAGGTCTTTTTCGTTGAGCCTTATGGTCTTGCGGAACATCCCCTTTATCTGGGTGATAGCGGATAGGCGCACTCCTTTGTCGCCGGCATCCCGGACCGGGTTATCACGGGCCAGCCGCGCGTCCTGAATTTCCCGGACCTCTGCTTTCGGAGCTTCTACGGAAGCCGCAGGCGTTTCTTTTATCGCTTTTTCCTCTTTTATTTCGGTCTCCGGCGGCTCAACCATGCTGCCGGCCTT
Source organism: Candidatus Altarchaeales archaeon (assembly GCA_023252215.1). Lineage (GTDB taxonomy): Archaea > Altiarchaeota > Altiarchaeia > IMC4 > QMZM01 > CAIYYO01. Next base: position 7,846 of record JAHEXG010000015.1, on the reverse strand, counting down.
GAACGGATCATCTCCTGCCTCCCGGACTATCGGTCTGCCCGGCTCGCGCACGCCTATTACCTGTTCCGAGAGTTCCTGGTATTCTTTTTCGGCTAATTCCTCGGTCTTGCCTATGAATTTGTTTATCTTGTCTCTCAGCGAGTTGAACATTTTACCCGTTACCTATCTTTTTACTCTGTTCGTCCTGCATATGAGAAACGATGTGCCGGTATTCGTCGTCAAGCGACTGTATTGCTTCCGTAGTCTCTGCCGCGGCTTTTCTCATCTTATCCTGCGCCTCGGTTACTTCTTTTATCCTCTCCTCAAAAACCTTCCGGGCATCCGGTATGTTCTTTTCCAATGAAAGAGAAGAACCTACGCCTACGATCACTTTCTGGTTGTCTTTAAGCTGCGCCCGTATGAATGAACCGGACCCTATTGAGACCAGTATTTCCGTTCCGGCCTTGTTTTCTTCCAGCACCGCAAGCGCGCTTATAGAATTGCGCAATTCTTCCAGCGTTGTGTCAAGTATCTGCATCTGGGCTCTTATAGAATCCATCCGCCGCTTATATTGCTCGGCCTCTACCATAAGAGACTGCAATTCTTCTCTATGATCTTTTGTTTCCATTTACAAAACACGCTCCAATATTTTCACGTTCCTGCCGTCTGCGACTATGACTTTCTCAGGCCTCCTTTTGGCAAAGACGCCGTCTTCGACCACGCCGGGTATGCATTTGAGGTCTGTTTCCAGTTTCTCGGGGTCTATTACGTTGAATCTGCAGTCCAAGACGATGTTTCCGCTGTCGGTCAAAAAGCCCTCGCGTCTGCGCGGCAGGCCTCCGAGGGAGACTATCTCGTTCCATACGTATTTTTCCGAAAAGGACAATACCTCAACCGGCACCGGGAAATTTCCAAGCCGGGAAACCATCTTGGATTTGTCTACTATGACTATGAATTCTTTTGAAGCCGAAGCTATTATCTTTTCCCTTGTGTGGGCGCCTCCTCCTCCTTTTATTAGGTTGAATTGGGGGTCGACTTCGTCTGCGCCGTCTACGTCCAGGTCTATTTGAGGATGTTCGCCGACTGTTGTGAGCGTTATTCCGAGGCTTCGGGCAAGCTTTTCAGACGCCGCGGACGTGGGGATTGCTGTTATGTCCAGTTGTTGCGCTTTTATCCTGCTTGCGAGTTTTTCAATAAAATATCTTACGGTGCTGCCTGTGCCCAGTCCCAGTATCATCCCGTCCCTGACGTAGTCTGCGGCTTTTTCGCCTGCTGCTTTTTTCGATTTTTCGGCGTCGGGATTATTCATTTGTTCACCTTGTGTATGCTTCTGATGATATGTCCGCCTAGTGCGGGATTTTTATGGAATGCTTCTATTTCTTCCATCTCTGCGACTATTTGGAGGAGAGCGACCGCCTGTTTCTCCAGGCGTCCCTGATGGTGGCTGTCCCAGAGGTGGAGCCGGGCCTCGTCGAAGCCTCTTTTCTCGAAGGTACGCCCCACGGAGCATAAAAACGCAGGATCAAAGAACTGATCCCTTACGCTGGGGTGTTCCCGGACGAAACGTAAAAACTGCGCTATTTCACCCATTGAGAATTGAGCCTGCAGGCTCGTTTTGTTATTAAGTAAATATTATATTCAATCAATAATAGACCGGCCAGCTATACGAACCTGGGTCTCTCGGATACGTTCCTTGGCAGGGGCAGCGGCTTGTATGGGAGGTCTGCTGTTTGCGTTTTTATTTCCGTTATGAGCTGCGGGAGCGTCATTTCTTTTTGTTCGCCGGTTTCTCTTATCCGAACTATGTATTTTCCGCTGCTTTTTTCGTTCTCTCCTAACACCAGGGTGTAGGGTATCCATTCGGTCTCGGCTTCCCTTATCTTCTTTCCCACGGTCTCGTTCCTGTCGTCTATGTCCACGCGTATCTTGTTTTGGTCTATTTCTTCCGCTATCTTTTTTGTGTAATCCAGGTATTCTGCGTTGAGAGGCGCGAGCCTTACCTGCGTGGGCGACAGCCACAGGGGGAGCATTGCTTTTTTGCCTTTCTGAGTATTCAGGTATGCCATCTCCAGTAGGGCGTATACGTTCCTGTCTATGCTTCCGGAGATGCTTGCGTGCAGCATTATGGGGTGTTTTTGTTTTCCTTCCTCATCTACGTATTTTATGTCGAAGCGTTCCGTGTTCTCGATGTCTATCTGCACGGTCGAGAGCGCAGAGGCCTTGTTTAATGCGTCGACGAAGTTGAATTCGAATTTCATGACGAAATAGAAGGGGCGCGAGTTCCACATCTCTATGAGCACCGGGCGTCCGGCGAGTTTCGCCAGTTCGTCTGCGAATTCCTTGTTTGCCTCGTAGAATTCGCGTACGAATCTTATGCCTATTTCGTATTCGAGTCCGAGGTCGCTCATCCATTTAAGCGAGAGCTTGAATTGTTTTAGGAATTCTGCTTTTGCGCCGTCCATGTCCCTTGTCAAAGTGTGCATGTCGGGCATCGTGAATGCTCTCAGGCGGCGCAGGCCGACGAGTTCTCCGCTCTTTTCGTAGCGGAAGCTGTAATGCGACAACTCGTATAGGCGCAGGGGCAGGTTCTTGTAGGAGATCGTCATGTCGTGCTTCATCAGGTATTGGCCGAAGCATGCCGCGAATCTGAGGAAGTATTCTTTGTCCCCGGACATTAGGCGGTATTGTCGGGCCGGGAAGCGATCCAGGTATTTCGAGAGGCACGGGTGGGATATGTCGTACATTATGGGCGTTTCTACCTGCATTCCGCCCAGGCCTGCAACGATGTTTGAGACGCGTTCTTCAAGTAGCCGCTTTATCAGGGAGCCTTTTGGATACCAGCGCATGTTGCCCTGATCTGACCCCGGCTCGTAGTCTGCTATTTCGTGGGCGCGCATGTATTTTACGTGAGGAGGCTCCTGGTCTACGCTTCTGACCTTTGCCATCTCGTACTGCGAGAATTTGCGCAGGCCTTCGGTCTCTTTTGCGTATTTGTAATCCTTTGCGTTCGTCAGTTTTCCGTGCGTATCCAGAACGTACCACTCGGATTTCAGCGCATCTTCGGTCTTCAATGCCTCGGATACGTGCGATACGACAGCTTCCTTCTTTTCTGTCTTTTCTTCTGCTGTTTTTCCTTCCGGGAGAAGGGTTCGGGACAATTCAGACAACGGGTGTCCCTTGCATTTTATCTCGAATCCCTTGTACCAGCCGAACGGGGCTTTTATGACGTTTGCGCCTTCTTGTTTCAGCGCCTCGTAGGCTTCGTCAAGGACTTTTTTTGCAGTCTTGGGGTTGGAAAGGGAATTGGACAGGTGAGCGTAGGGATACAATGCTATGGATTGTGCGCCCACTTCTTTTGAGGTCTTCTTTACTTCAGCGACCAGTTGTTTTGTCACGGATTCAACGCCTTCTTCGTCGGCTTTCTCCACTGCGACGAAGGCTACGAGAACGTTCTCGGCAGAGCCCTGTGAGCCGGTCAATTCTTCGGCGTCTTTTATGGCCTTTTTCCGGGCCTCGAACCTTATGTAGTCCGAATGTATCAGAAGGATTCTCATTGCACTTAAACTTTAAGGATGACGTGAATAAATTATATACAATGGCGCTAATCTGCCCCAACTGCGGCAGCAATGAGATAGGCTACACCCGGAGCACGACCCTGGACGACGCATATGATGCAACAGACCAGAGATACACCTGCAGTGCCTGCGGCTACACAGGCTCGGTTGCAATAGAGCGGGAGAGGGAAGAAACAGTATCAACGGGTTTTCCTTATACAGAGATTTTTGTCTTCTTTTTCCTGGCAGCCTTGTGGTATCTGCTCGGCGCAGGCATGGAGTTCTCTGCCCTCTTTTTTACGGTGCCTTCGGCGATAATCGTATTATTCAGGTATCTTTTAGGCGGAGGACATCCCTATTCCGTGGAAGACGACCTTTTGAACCTTGACGAGAACGGCCTTCCGAAGAAATCTTAGAGTTTCACCTAAGTTTCTTGCGCTCTTCCTCTATTCGCTTCATGGCATTCTCAACGTCTATCCACATGCTCTCGATCTCTTTTAGGTCTGCGTCCATCTTCTTTCGGTCTTCTTCTATACGTTTTTCCTCTTTTTGTATGCGCAGCCTTTCTATCTCTATCCTTCTCTGGTCTTCTCCTATCTTGGTCTTGTAGTCTTCGAGCTTCTGTTCTGTGCCCTTTATGTCGTCCCACTGGTCTTCGACTTTTCCGACGCTGCCGGACAGATACGCCTTCTGCTTCTCCAGCTCGCGCCATTCCTCTTCTATCCTCTTCTTGTCGTCCTCGATCTTATCCATGTCCACCGATCTCTGTCTCTTTATTTCTTCGAGTTCCTTAAGCTGGTCGGCTATGATCCTCATATCTCGTTCCAGCCTTGTTCTGTCTTCGTCCAGCTGCCTTCTGCCGGCTTCTATACCGCGCTTAGTCTCTTCTAAATCTTCCGGGCGTATTTCCTGTATCTTTCTTCCCTGTTCTTCCCAGAGTACTTCCTTGGATTTTATCTCTTCCCATTTCTTGTTGACTGTCGTAATCTCCTTTTCCAGGTTCTTCTTCTGGAGACTTATCTCCTCTTTTTCTTTGTCCAGGTCTTCGTCCAGGCGCAGCCTCTGTTTTATAAGCTCGTTTCGTTCCTCGTCCATGAGTTTTTTCTCATATCGGATGTTGCGGAAATTTATGAAGGCCAGGGCGAATGTGAGAACAAGCACGATGAACGTCATGTATATGACATAGTCTTCAATGCCTCCGGATCCGAAATCATACGCAAAAGCGGGTTCTATCAGGAAAAAGGACAGGAAGCATGCTGCAGCAATTCGCAGCCGGCCGGACCACTTAAAAAGACTATTCCAGGACATATAGACCATCTCAGTAAACGTATGAAGCATCATTAATTAATGGGAATAAGTATAAATAGCGCAAAAAAACCGCTTTTATGCAGGCGAGCAGCAGCCGGACTTCTGGTCCCCGCTGCCGCAGCTCCATTTACATCCTGTTTTGACGCAGCCGCCTTTGGATAACTGGCAGGGGTTTTCTTCGCAGGCGGCCTTTGTCACATATTTCTCGCACGAATCCGCCTTGTAGTCTCCCGAACAGCAGGACATACACCTCCACCACCAGCCCGATCCTCCGCTCCATTCGCCGATGTAATGGCAGCCTGCAATGTCGTGACAGTTCTTGCAATAGGGGAGAACACAGTTGCTGGCAAAACACAGCGCATTCGACGGATTCTCGCATTGCGAGCATGCCGACTGAGCAGCCGGGGTCTGGCAGCAGGGTATGTCAACGCATTTCTTGCAGCAGGTCTTGCCTGAGTCGCATCCCGTTATGCTGGAATCTTCATCCGAGCATTCCTGGCCCTCGGGGCAGCCGCAGGTAAAGCCCTGCTCTGTGCAGGTCTTCTCGGTAACGGGTTTGTCCACGCATTTCTTGCAGCAGGTATCCGAAGCGCAGTCTGCGACGCCGGTTATTTCGCTTCCCGCTTCGCAGACTTTCCCGCCCGGGCATCCGCATTGTCCCCCGGCATCGGCGCATTTCTTTTCCTGCGACGGGCCGCTAACGCAGGTATCGATCTTGAGATCCGGGACCAACGCAACTGCAAGCCCCAGAAACGCAACCACTAAGAAAAGGCCGGCGATGGAGTTCAACATCAGGTTTTTCCCAAGCCCCCTGTTAGTGGGATTGCCGGTAGAGTAAAGGAAGCCGCCCAATGCAAAAAGCAGCACAGTCAGCGCCGGCGTAAACCACAAGACGAAACAGATTATGGTCTGGTCGATTCCCCTGAGGCGCTCCAGGTATCCGGCGGCGTATGAGAACGACGCCAGGGCAAACAGGATAACTGCGATAAGGGCTGCATTATTTTTCATCGTATGGTAAACATATATAAAACATTATATATTACTTATACCTTATTAGTAAATGTGTCTTTAGGCGGAACATCGACTATGAACCGGGAAAAACGCGCACTCCTGATATCACTTATATTCCTTCTATCACTGTATTCTGCGGAAGCTCTGGAAACCTGCTCTTCATATAAATACGTACACGTCAACCTCAATCCTGCAAAGCTCCTCAGCGGCGCAAGCCTGCACGAGTTCCACGGAGTACAGGGCAACTATGACGAATTCAATCCTACGGAAACATATGACAGCACCCATATCTGCGGGCTTTTCGTCCACACCGAAATAAGCTTATGGGGAGACGGCAAGTCTATCATCTGGTCCTCGCCGGGCGGAATCGTCAAAAAAGACGGGAGCAGCTTGCAGAGCGACCTAAGCGGCCACTACCAGATATGCAGCGACGAAGACTGCACCAGCGCCGAGCATCGCGCCGCATGCCAGAACGACAGATGCAGATACACTACGTGGATAGCAGACGACGTTTCGGCAGGCGCTGCCGGAGGAGACCTGGTCTTCGGACAAAACTACGGAGAAGTCTCGGACACCGGATCGAACACCGATTTTGCGGCTGCGTCGGAATCCGATTCCTCGAAGAAAATGTTCAAGCCCAAATACGACATACTATGTTCGCCTGATGGGAAATGGTATGCGTGCGACCGCGACGTCGGCTGCGCGTGTGTTTCTGATTATTCCTGCGGGAACTCTGATGCCGGCAAATGGGAATTCTGCCAGTATGGGTGCGACGCATTGACCGGGAAATGCAAGGGAAACGAACCCAAGGAGTTCTGCAAGGACCAGGAACTCACGGCCGCATCAGACCCGGATAATCCCGGAGCGGAGTCGATTCTGGACGGTACGGATTCGGGTTGCGACATGAAAGTTTCCTTGGTTGTCGTAAACGACGTGGATGTCGGGGTCAAAATAGACTACACGGACCAGAGCACGTCTGAGAGGATCGATGTTGGAAACGAGTGGAGTAAGCTTGTCGACAGGACGACGTACACTGTGAGCATTAAGTCGCTTGACTCTTCTAAAAAAACGGCCACTTTAAACGCCTGCTGCACTATAGGACCAGAACCAAAAGAGCCCCCGACTGAGAAGACGTGTACAGAGCAGGGCTATTCATGCGGCTGTCCAAGCGGGAAGACATGCGAGCAGGAAGATGCGAGCATAAAAGGCTGCGGGTCTACGGGAAAGTGCTGTAAAAAATGCGTATCTTCGGCGACTGCGCATGAAGCGGTCAAACCGACTCCTCCTGCGTCGGTCTGCAAACCGTATTATGAGGTTATGAGCGTAAAGGATGAGACCACGAACAGCCCCGAGGTAAAGGAGCCAAATGAATGCAAATATACTCAGACGATAGAAATAGACCAGGCAGATAATTGCAAAAAAACCGGCGGGGACCTTGCAGACGAAAATTATCAGAAGATAGACATACCGGTCTGCGCAGGTTCTGTAAAGACCGTCAAAGACGTTGGAAAAGACATCTTCGGAAGCCCCTATGACAGCGAAAAGGAGAGGAAGAGGAAACTTGGCCTGGCCTGCGACGGGGCGATAACCAACGTGGACTGGGAGATAGTCGGCCAGGACATAACCGTGTGGGCGGACTCCACGAGCAATGCGAACGATACCGGCAGCTACGGCGACGGCTGCGAATACATGGTCTGTCTTTATAATTCATCCGGCGGGAGGATCAAATGCGGCGAGGGGTTGACCAACGAGTGGTCGCCGCGCGCTGAGGGAGAAGTCTTCAGGACGACTTTTTCCTCGATGGGAGTGCAGCAGTTCTTGTCTTTGGATACGTACCTGGGATGGGACATAACGAATATGGGGGGAAATTTCGAGATCAGGCTTTATTCCAAGGATAAAAACGTTCCTGAGGCGCTGGTAGAAAGCCAGGTATTCGAGCTGTGCAGGGAAAACTTTCTCACCCTTTGCACGACAACCGAGACTCAGAAGAAGTA
>JAHEXG010000014.1 GCA_023252215.1 Candidatus Altarchaeales archaeon | reverse complement strand
TAAAATCCCTCAAAGCAACATCAGACCAAAACTCATGCTCTTCCCTAACCAACTCCGCACCCGCAAGCTCAGTCACCACATCAGAAATATCCTTACCCTCACGAACAGCACGATAATACAAAGCCGTTACAGCATTATTATTCTCAGCATTCAAAACGCTCAGTTCGACCCATCCATCCAAGGCATGAGACAAAATAAAATCCTTCAAAGCAACATCAGACCAAAACTCATGCTCTTCCCTAACCAACTCCGCACCCGCAAGCTCAGTCACCACATCAGAAATGTTCTTACCTTCACGAACAGCACGACGATACAAAGCCGTTACAGCACTATGATTCTCCGTATTCAAAACGCTCAGTTCTACTCTTCCATCCAAAGCATGAGACAAAATAAAATCCCTCAAAGCAACATCAGACCACTCTGCATGAATCTGCTTAACCAACTCCACACCTGCAATCTCAGTCACCACGTCAGAAATATCCTTACCCTCACGAACAGCATGCTTACGCAGAACCGTTACAGCACTATGATTCTCCGTATTCAAAACGCTCAGTTCTACCCTCCCATCCAAGGCATGCTGTTGAATGAAGGCCGCAAGTCTTTCATTTGTCCAGTAAAGACTAGGTCCCCCCCAGTACGGGTTAGCCTGGAGTATTCCATCAAGGATCTTCTGCTCTAGGGGCATGTTGATTATCCCCGCCGCCGGCACCTGATTTTCCGCATCGATACTTTTTAGATCGTAGTATGCTTCCCCGTCTTTTTCTACTGTCCCGGTTTTTTCATAGAAGGGTATTGCTCTTGGAAGGGTCTTCCACAGGCTCATTTTTTGGTATCCTTTTTCCAGGAGGACTAGCTTCATCATGTTTATAAGCGTTGTCCCTATGCCCCGGTATTTTCCGCCCATGAATGTACTGTATTCTTTGCGGGTCTCCTGGTCGGAATATTCGAAGTCCGAGATGTACGGGTCCCTGGAGCCTCCTTTCAATGAGCAGGTAAGATGCGCGATCTCTGTGTAGCCTTTGGTTTCCTCGAGGGAGGGATCGTGTATCGAGACTTTGAAGGAACCTGCGTCCTTGTCGATGGAATACCTCAACTGTAAGAGATGCCCGTCGCTTGCGGCATACGTGTATCCTTCATCCGAGGCTCCTTTGGATAGGAATTCATCCTGTCGGAATTCCTGTAGGCCGTAATGCATTTGCCGGATGCTTTTCGGAGTTATGTTAAGTTTTTCTGCAACGTTTTTTAAGGTGATTACCGACTTGCCTTGGGCGTCATATGGCAGTCCGATCTCCTTAGGTAACACGCCGTCTTTTTCGTATCGCACGCCTGAGGCGAACAAGACTTGGACGGTTTTTGCAACGTCCGACGGCGTTATTTCTTTTCCTGCGAGGCAGGAGATATGTTCTGCCGCCGGAGAAGTGTTTGTAAGCGCGGTCTTTCCCGCAAGCAGTCCTGGATCCTTTCTGAGCATGTCTTTCCAGCCCTCTTTTTTTGTTAGTTCTTCGGCGTTCTTTGCCAGCGTTTCATAAGGCGCATTCGCGTACAGCGGCAGTTCTATTTCTCCCGGCTGCATCCCGTGCTTCATGAGGAGGGTTGTTATCAGAAGCTTCTTTTGATATTCGGACGGCATGTTACGGTGTGTTTTGATATAGGCCGATGCTTTCCCATATATTCCTCCCTGAAGCGCTTTCCCTTGGTCCAGGTAGCGGTTTATCGCCTCGATGTTCTCGAATACCTCGCCGTCCAGGCCTTCTTTTAGTGTCGCAGCTATCCGATTAAATCCTCCGGATTCCATGTATGCTTGCGATATCCTTTTTCTGGCTTCTTCGTATGCCGCACTCTTCTTGGATACCGGACTAGTCAATAAGAAATACAGCTTGTCCAGGCGCAGTTCCATAAGCTGGCCGGCAAGTGCGTGAATAGGCGTCATCTTTTTTGCCAGACCGAAGTCTATGAATGCTACTTCTCCGTCCTGAGACAGTAGGATATTCCTATCAGCTAAGTCTCCGTGTATTATCCCCAAGGCGTGTAGACGGTTTAGCTTTTCTCCGATCTGAGCCCAGAATTCCGGCTTCTCGACCGTTCCAGGGATCTGGTCTACAGTATTCCATCCGGGCCCCGGGTCCTCCATTACTATAATCCTTTTGCTGCTTTTTTCGCCTACTCGGCTATCATAGGCTATAGACCTGGGGGATAGTCCCTCGGATGCCGAAAGGGTTTGTAGTTCGAACTCGTTCTTTACCGCGTTCAGGGATGCGTTTACCGTCTTGACTATAACGTCGATCGGTTCATTCGTGTATTCGTTCACGATCGTCGCCCTCTTCACTCCTCCGGCATCCGGACGTATGCCGGCGAGCCGGTAGGTGCTCTTTTTTCCGACGCCTACAAGCAGAGGGCTGTCTATTATGTCCTCGTTCTTTGACAAATCCGACTCCACGAGCGTCTCGGCGTAGGCGTGTTCTAGCCTTGGTCTTCCGAGGGAGGTCCCTTTATTTTCAGAAGCAGTGATCCCTTTCAGATTCGATGCCAGCATCCCCTTATTTCCCAGTGCTTCGATCTTTTTTATTGTTTCTCCGAATTTGTCGTTGACTCCGGGGATTATTTGTTTGGCTCTTTTGGTTGTTTCGTCCAGGTATCGGGCGTTCTGCCATCCCTTCATTTTGGCAGGGCGCAGGTATGAGTATTTTTTTTCGTTCCCTATGCTGGGCGGGTGGATGTATTTTCTTCCGGCTTTCCTTGCTCTCCTGATCGCCAGGTAAAATTTCTTTCTTTGTTTGGGCTTCATTTCCTGAAATAGTCTGATAAAGAAATTAAAAGATAAATAATGTTTAATTATTATATTATTTGGTTAAACAGCAATATATATGGGTAAAACCCATTTATACGGCCTATAAACCTTTTTTAACGCATTTAAAAGGAGAAAATATTATCCCGGAAGTATGCATGCCAGTTTTTCCAGGGTTTCGACCACCCTCTGCGGGGCAAGATATTTTTCAGATCCTATTTTTTTGCCTGCGCAAAGCTCGAGCAACAATTGATCGGCCAGGTCCCTTACGCCTTTTACATCGGCGTATGCCGCAGTGACTGCCAGACGGGCCACCATGCGTTCGGGATATAAATCCCGCTTCAGGACATAGTCTTTTATCTCATTTGCCAGTACATTCACCTCGTCTTTTCCAAGGGGTTTAAGGTCTTCATCCGTTATCCAGGTGTCAGAAACTTCCTGCTGGGACAAATTTTTCAACAGTTCCGAGAGAGAGGAGCCGATCTTCCACGCAGAAATTTTTTGTATCTGTTCCCTGTACTTCTGGCTCTGCTCGCCCACTGAGAACATCGGAAGCATTAGATCGAGTTTCTTCGAAACGTCTATGAGGAGGTCGTAGTAGGCGAGCCTGCCCAAGCCGGTCTCCTTTTCTCTGAGTCTTTCGAATAATTCGATCCTTGCATGATATGCGAATCCTTCGATGTATTTGTCCGCCGCAGTTACGACCTGGCCCTTCGCACCGGGCAGCATCGAATTGCTGTGCGCCCTCATCAGGCCGTGGACCAAGCCCTCCTCGACTGCGATACAAACACGCACGGCCTGCCTCAGGATTTCTCTCTGTTCTACGGTGATCGTCTTTCCTCCGGTAAGTTTCGAGATTATCGACTCGACTGCCAGGGCGTCGTCGACTGTTGCATGGACGTTGCCGTCGTTCCGGCCATGGTATGCCCTGCCCTGCCCGGATTCGAAAAACACTTGTCGAGAAAATTCCTCCACGCCCAATATGTCCCTTGCCTCGTGCAAAAGGCCGTTGTTCGCGATGTCAAAGAATCCTGTTGAAAGAGGATCGTGGGAATAGAGCGGAGGCTTCTTTTCCGGGTTAATGTGTTCGAGCGAGTTCAGGACTGCTTTGATGGAAAGCTCGTCCATTTCGGCGGCGAATATCTGAACTGATACATTTTCAGGTTCTCCATGATTTTCCGGTTCTTGTCCTGCGTCATCTGCGATTGCTTCGATCACTTCGTTTCGGTATTTTTCAGGCAGTCGATATAGGATAAGACTGGATTCAGAGTTGTTTTTCACGTATTCGGCTATCCTTTTCACTCCTCCCGCATGCATGTACGCATCGACGACTATTAGATGAGCCTCTTTTATTTTCCGGGCGCTGGAATTCTTTTCAAATTCTATCGTGAAACCCTCAAGGAGATTATTTATCAATTCCTCGACCTGTAGATGCATTAACGAGTCGGGATTATCCTTGTTTATCTTGCTTCTTCCATAGTCTGTGAAATTTATTTTTTTCTTATCAGAGACCCAGACATTCTTCAAATGCGGATCACCATGAACAACACCTGAGGAATGCATTTTTAATAATGCGATCCCCATCTCCGATAAGATCGCGGAGTCGGAGAGCATTGATTCGTCAAGATTCTTCCATTCTTCACTGAGTAGCTCCATCACGATCTTTTCTTTTTCGTCGGAATATGCGAATACCTTTGGAGCAAGGCCTAGAGAGGAAACCTCTTCCTGCACTTTCGCCTGTTCCGAGACGCCCAGATCGTCGATGTCGATTTTTCCTATTTTGAACGATTTTACTGCAAACTTGTATCCTTCTCCGGAGTAATCGTTTACAAGAGAAACAAGGTAGATGTCGCTGTATCCGCCGCTTGCTGTTTGTTCGCTTCTTATCGTGCAGGGGATTCCGTTTATTTGTACTACGCCAAATGTTGCGCCAGGGACAAGCATTGAAGGATGCTCGACGAGATACTCGCCCAGCATTCTAGCATCCTTTTGGTATTCGGCTAATGTGCTCGTTACCAATTCACCTGGCGTCGTTTGTCTCTGGACGTATTGTGCAAGGAGTTCTGATTCATCTGTCCAGGCCTTTATTCGTATATTGTCTCCTGCGACCACTATTGAATTGAATGATCCTTCCTTCGCCGCATGGGACAATATCTCTGAGCGCGTTTTGCCTTCCTTTTCCCCGGCGGAAAGCGAATTTATCGCATTGCCTAAGATGCGCTTGTTTCCTTTAAGGCACCATCTCTTGCCGGGCGAGGACTGATCCAGTAGTACTATTATGTCTTCTGGACGGGATTGCCCGGCCTTCGAGGAAGAAAGATATTTGTTAATGCTCCTTATGAACGACTCCGGGTTCTTCAATGTCATGCCGGAAACGGAAGATTCCTTCAGGCGCACGTCGTAGACTCCCATCTCGGCCAACGCAGAGTATCCGCTTACGCTCATCGCGCCTTCGAGCATGAAGGTCTCGCAACGAGTTTCCTGCATGAAATCAGCCACGGTGTTTATTAGTCTGATTTTCTCAATGATGTCGGTCGGCTGTGTAAGGGCTTCCAGATATGTGATCAACTGATTTTCCAGGTGGGGTTTTTTGGCTACAAGCTTTATAATGCTCCTTGTGTCCGCAGCCCTGGCAAATGCGCATCCGAGGAGGAAGTCCTGATGGTTACGAACATCCTCTAATATAGCGGACCCTAACTCTAGATTCTCCGCATACGCCAAGGAGACGGGCACACGCATCTCGACCGGAAGACCGGTTTCCGAGAATACGTCGATCAGGCCGCGCGCCTCTTTTACGACCTGGGCTATGGGATCAACTTCCTTTTCATTGTACAGAATACTGAAACGTTTGCCGATGTAGGGGATAACTGTATCCGGAAGGCTGCGAGCAGCATCCCGTAAATTATTCACTACAGAGTTTGGGATGCCGTCATTCAGCAGACCGGGCACGAGAGAGTCAAAGGATTCACCGCCGAGTGGGTCAATATCTTCGCCGAGGGATTGCTTTTCCCGGTTTTTCTCTTTTCTTTCCCATAGCTCGTCTTTTTCCCGTTTCGTTACGGCCATCAAGGATTCGTCCAGTTTTACGTTCTTTGGAATGTATATTTGTTTACCTTCTCCCTTAGCCACCCGCCCGTAGTAGACCTTTGCTTCCTTCACTACCATGTAGGTCTGTCTCTGTTTTGTTATTTTATCGTCTTGTGTTACCTTCAGGTCGTACAGCATCTCCCCGTGCTGCGGCGTCTTTGGCAGGACAAGGCCGTAGAACCTGCCCAATGCCTTTCCTGGATCCTGCAATCGGTGGATTATGCAACCAGGCAGCAGCACTGCGTATCCGTATTCTTCGTCCCTGAACGACTCGGCAACTTCTTCACTAAGCACCGGCAGGTCGTCGAATTCATCGCTTTTTGGCCCGTATTCCACAAGCCGATAACTTGATCGCCGGTCCCATTCCCATAAAATGTTTTCCTCGTCCGGGGCGACACCGTATTTGGCGATCATCTCAGCCCTGCTCGCTATTTCCTCGGGAGACAGTTTGACGTTTTCAGAAGTGATCTCGATGCCGTGATCCAACAGCACAATGCCTGATGCTATCTTCTCTTCTGCGGGGGCAATCCCAAGTTTTTCCAGCTGGTTTATCGCTTCCGTTCTTACGGACGCGAGGGTCTTGCCCGCATCTATGCCCTGATTTGCATCCTTGAAGGGGCCTATGTTCTTGAATCGTTGAGCGTCTTCCTCTGAAACATATATTATTTCATTTACCGTTACCGTTGCTACCTTGTTCTCCCGGACCCATTTACGAACCTCGACAGGCAGGTCTTTATAAGAGTAGACCAGCTGCGCCACCACATCTTCTTCGTCGAGCATATAAGCGACGTTCAAGGGAACCATTCTTGGAGGATACTTTGCGATCAATTCTTCGTATAGTTCCTGGATGGTCTGGCCGGGCCGGATCGTATACCTCCGTTCCCGCAGGGGTTCCATGACCTGTTCGATTGCGTTGTCTTTGACTATAACTGAAGCGTCGATCAGGTCGATTGTCTGCCAGGCCAGGCTAAGTGAAGGCGTATGTTTTTCGAGCGCAGGAACAATAGCATTCAGCCTCTTGGATGAGTCGGTCAGCAAGGACACTAGTTCTATGAACCCTAGTTCTACAGCCTTGTGGGCCGGGTCGCTTTCGATAGTATATGCTTTGTCTATATTTTTCGTTATAGTCTGTATCGTTTGCGCTATTTCGCCGAATAAGGACAGTTTGTCGGATAATTCGTCTAAGGACGGCTTATGCATCCGGTTGACGGTCGATGCAATCCCTTCCAATGCCAGATATGCATTGGAGAGGGACAGATAGTATTTGTCGCCGGCATCTATTCTTTGCTCATATTCATCCATATAGTCCAGGGCGGCATTCAAAGCGCTTTCCGCAAGCTTGGGAGCTACCCGGTCTAGTCCTGAACCGTTTTTCAGGCTTGTGTAATCCAGGAATGCTTCATGATAGAGTTGAGCAGCATCAGCCACAGACCCGTTTTTAATATACTTATCGCCTTTCTTTTCCGCTCTGAGAGCCTTTGCATTTCTCGCATCCCTCACGACCCCCGGATTCAGCGGAGCGGAAAGCCTTCCGGGACCGGTCACATAATCCCTGCGCGCCTTCATTCCAGAGTAAGCCCAGTCGCTAAGAGTCTTGACGGCTTCTGTCTCCAATGCCCCCCTGGGCAATGCCTTTCTAAGCCTTGCAAGAATAGAGGAAATATTATAGAGGTGGTCTTCTTCCAGAACGGCAACGTAATCAAAAGCCTGCTCCGGGACTTTCAAGGACGCAGGCAGTAATCTTATGTTTTCTCCGCCATAGTTCGAAACGAATTTCTCGTAATCCAAGTCGATGCCCGCCTTTCTCGCAAGAGTGACATACTCCTGCCGCGCCACCGCATCGAATACCTCTGCCGTTCGGGGGGCTCTTTTCCGGATATTCTTTGCAAGTGCATTATATTCTATTATCGCGCAGGCGTCTGAAACATACGCTATCTTTTCCCTCTGCGGCCCGGAGAGTTCCGGATATAGGATGCCCGCAGATATAAGATCGGTTTCCCGTCTAAGCCGATTATAGATAAGATATGCCGGGGCGCTATCAGACAAAGTGATAGCATCATGCGCCCTGGACACGAAGCCTCTCTTGCCTTTAGCGTCATTCTCTTCCGCGATGTTTTTCTCTCCCGGGAGGTCTCTTAGGTCTGTACGGTCTTTTATTTTATCATGCGATTCCCATCGCAGGGGGATGCCTAATTTCCCGCATCTCTCCAGGAATTCTATCCCCTTCCCGCCGTGAGTCCACAAAAGCGCCTTGGCCGGGTGATCCTTTGGAAGAGCCCGGACCAGTTCTCGGACGGATTCGTCGTAGACGACAACGCTTGGAAGGGAGTCCTTGCGCGAATCCGTCCCGGACTGTTTGGATTCGTCAGCGCCTATTATCAGCTCCAAACCCGCGATCGCCTTAACGACATCTTCAATAAGCGTCTTTTCACTCGCAGCTATTCTGTACAACGCTTTTACTGCCAGGGGGTGTTTGTCGCCCAGTTCCTTGAGAAAGACCCTGTTACCGGAAGCAGAGTCCAAAATGTCGCTCCTCAATGATTCTACGGTCGAACCTTTGCTTTCTTTTGCCAAAAGCATAACGCCGGAAATATCATATACTGCGTCTCCGATGTTGAGGTAGCCGGACCTTAGAAGATTATACAAAGCAGTAACTGCCAAAGGATATTCTTTCTTCAAATCATCCAACTTGACATATCCTCCAACGGAAACCTCCAGTATAGCCTCGCGCAAACGATCCCTGGTCCATTTCGTTTCGCGTCCGCCGGTTTTTTGTTTTTTTCCGTCTTCGCCTTCCTTTGGCCAAGCCTCATCAGGAAGCTTTTTCTTTGTAACTATTTCATATATCGCCCGCGCATGGCTGCGGATGTCCTGCGGTGTCTTGAAATAATCCGGGTTTTCGCGCATGCCGTAAAAGAATCTGCGAGCGCACTCCAGGCGTTGCTCGATAAATGCCGCCTCATCATCCTTGTTCATTTCCGGGGGAACATCCCACGTCCTAAGGATCCTTGCACCGTCCACTATTGCTTCGAGCATCATATCATTTATAAAAACCGGGCAGTCTACGATCATGTCGGCGTAAAGGTCTGCTGCGGTGCCGTCATAGGATCCGATCTGCATGTAGGCCCTTGAAGCTGTCTCGAAACCGTGCCGGTCTACTCTTCTTTTGGCCAGCAGGGCGTCGCCGGTCAAAGGTTTATCGGCTGAGTCTGTTTCATCTTTCAGGTTGGGCATCCGGTAGATGTATCCTGTTACGGCTTGGGGCTCAAAGCAGGTTGATCCGGTTTGTGGGTTCTTTTTTAGTCCTATCTTTCTGGAATAGCGGCAGATGATGTTGAAATACGGCTGCATGGGGATTTCTTTGTGTATCCTGCAGATGTCGCATATACTATTTAAGTATTCTATGCCTGCATGCAGACCCGCACTATCGTAAACCAGCAGGGCGTTGTCCAGGACTACCTGCTTCATGCCGTCAGTAAGCTGTGTTATCTTTTTCTCACTCAATGCCTGGGTTAGTTTGTCGGACAGCTCTCTTTGTGCGGCATCGCGCGTTTCTCCGGATCTTTTAGAGGCATCGACCGCGGGCATTCCGCCGAATCGGGTCAAGAAGTCGGGACCATACGCGGGTTTTTTTGTTTTCTTCCGCCCCGCACCGTTTTCTTCCCTTCCTTCGTATCTTGCTTTGGTCCCCTTTGGCGCGTAGTATATGCCGTTCTCGAATCTTGTACTAATCCGGTTTTTCCGAAGGAAGTCTCTTAATTCAGGCGATAGCGGCGTCCTATATTCGGCTATGCCCTCTGCCTTCAAATCCTCTGAAATGCCTTTATCCGTTATCTTCCCCACGCTCATCCTATGCAGGAAGGGTTCGACGTTCAGCGTTTCTTCGTCTGCGTGCGGTCTTGACAGTTCAAGCAACGCCTTTTCTGCAAGTTTTTCTTTCTCGAAGGCGGCAAGGTAATCCCATATGCACCTGTAGTCTACCTCAAGCCCGGTCTGTATGTCTAAAATCGCAGAGTCCTCCCATATAAACTCATGGATTGGAGTTCTCTTGGATCTCTCTTTCAGAACAACTGAATATCTTCCTTCGAGCAGGTACAGTACCCAGGGATCGTTCTTGAAATAGTCATGAACTTTTTGTAATTCGGGATTGTCGGATATTTTCCTGCCTGTTTCATCCATGTAATAGTCATATTCTTCTTTTTCCCAGTGAGTTATTTTCGGACCTGTCAAACGGTCTGCTTCTACCCCCGTATAGTCCAGTCTCATGCCGGTCATGTCCGACATTCTTGATTTAACGCCCTCGAGAGCTTCAATAAATACCTGATCGTCTCTCTTGCGCGCCTGAACCAGTTCTTTTTCCAGGATCATCAGGCCGTTCCTTAGCTTCTCGTATTGCAGGCGTTTTGAACGATAATCCCTTGTCAGTATCCCCGACCTGAAAAGCCTCCTGAACGCCCGCTCCGCATCCGTGATACCGCTGCCTTTTCTCTTGAATCCTTGCTCGATCAAGGCTCCGGGCGCGTTTTTTGTTCCGAAGAATGCATCGAACAAGACTTGTTGGTTGCTATTGTTTCCGATGAAATTGTATAATATCCCGTACTCTTTTTCTCCGAGTTTCGTTTTTTCCGAGCCAAGGTACCGTACAATGAACCTGGCCAAGGGGGCAGTCAACTGGAAATCTTCAGGCGAAGCCTTCCCGCTCATTACGTCAATGAATGTCTTCTTTGACAGGGATAAAGACGTTACTTGGTCATTTTCTCCAGCGCTCTTTGTAGTATTGGCTTCATTGATTTTCCCATGGTTGAAAAATCTCTGGAATGCTCTCTCATAGACCCATCTTTCCCCGCTTTTCTTCATCAAAAGCCCCTGTGCGGCCTCATCGCCAAATAAGACATCGGATAATATCCTCAAATTCTCAGGATTGGAAAGTATCCCGTTCACGAGAACAAGACTCTTAGAGTAGGCCTTATCGCTTAAACGGCCCACGCGCTTTATCAAAGAAACAGCCGACGAGACTGTGAGGACGACATCCTTTCCATTATCCATCCCGTTAGATAATCCATCGATTGGCCCGAGGCTTATCCGGGTAGATACGTCTACTGGCACAATGTTCTCCCTGGCTTTTGTTTCCGGCAGCTTCAATGTCGCCTTCGTTCCGATCTTCTGATTTTGGCCGTTGACAAAATCTTCTAACGAATGGCCCCATCCTTTCTGTTCCAGATATGTCAGGAAAAGATAAGAGCCGCTTATTCCCTCGTCTACGGCTTTTTTAAGCTGCCCGGGGGTTAACGTTTTTTCGCTTGCGATATCGCATACTTCTATTTCTCCCATAGTTGCGTCGAAATGGAAGTAAACCGGCAGACTTGTATCAAGCTTGTTTCCGTAAAGGAAAGCGTCTCGAATGATTTCTGCCACGATAAAACCGAAAGAGGGCGTTGATCTGGCCTGGTTGTATACGTCCCTTAATTTGTTTGAAAATTCCTCTATGTACTGGTTTTGATAACCCAGAAATTCTCCGGACATGGATCGAAGATCCAATTTGATAACCAGATCCTTTCCTTTGCCCACTTTCGCTTCTAGTTCTGATGAGGGGGAACGGATGTCTACCACGATCATCTCCTTTCCGCTTGCCTTGAATTGTTCTTCGATCGCAGCGGCACGCTCCTGCAAAGTAAGTTCCGTCTTTAGGTAGTCTTCGACCGGCCCAAGGCTTATTCTTTCAGATACGTCTCCTGAGAAGTTGGTCTCTGCCCGCTCTTTTTCAAGGACATTCTGTTTCGTCTCGCCATTATTTTCTTCTTTCTTCTCGTCTTTGTATTCTCCAACCCCCCATTTCTTTCCACTGGATTCCAGGTATTCCCTGAATAGTTGTCTCTTTACATAATATACTCCGTCCGCCAGCCGGTAATCCGTGCCTTCTTTCCATTTAGTCCCGGCTTTTTCCGCGAGGATTTTGTCCATCTGCCGCAGATCGTATAATTGTGTGGTCGCTGTTTTCGCCTGGGCCGAGTATCGGACTACGACGTTCACTGGAACGTATTCTGCGGCCTCCATGGCAAGGTTTCTGAAGGCTGCGTATTCTGCCATGTCTTTGACTGAGTCGAATTTGTTGCTTTCCATCGATACCGGAACGAGCAGGGAGAAGAGGTCTTCCCGGCCTAGTTGGGTAGAGAAATCTGTTTCCTCGACATCCTGCGCTTTCGACTTTGCTACTAACTCGCAGCAATCGTCTTTTTTCTCGACGGATCCTTTGTTCGGGGTATTTTCCGAGGTTCTTTTTACGGAGAGCGCTCTTACATTGTCTACTCCCATGACTTCAAGGTCTAATCCTTTGTGCACGTATTCTGCTATCTTTGAGATCAGCGTATCGTCTAATATGCCGTTCTCTCCGACAAGTAAGGCGAGCCGCTGCGCCCTTGCCTTATGATCCGTGCCTTTTGCGTCGGAGGATGGACTATTGTTGCTTATCAGGTCATCCAGTTTTCTTTGGGTGAGGTATTCCAGGTTATGTTCCAGGCCCAGGACTATCCTTTTCGCGGCTATCTTGTCTTTCAGCATGCGGGTCAGATAGGCCAGCGCCTCTTCGGCCGTGTATTCTGGTTCTATCACTATGTCCTCGCCCTGTACTTCTTCAGTCAAACGGCCTTTGATTATTTCTCCCAGGAACTTTAGTTTATTCCCTTCTTTTCGGTACGCTGTGGCGTTCCCGAACGAAGTTATTACAACAGTTCCTCCCTCCCTTGCGCAAATATGCGCCCCTCTAAGGGCATTTTCGGCAGATTCCAGGTCCAGCCAGAGCAGCGTGTCCGCGATCTTTACAATGTCTGCGGAATCTGGTTTGAGGGCCCATTTCTTTTTTATGTCCGCCTGCACGTAATCAAGATTGTCTTGTTTGTAGGAGCTGAGCTCTTTTTCCAGGCCTTTCTTGACTCCTTCAAGGTTTATGTCCAGTCCGACGACCCTGGCTTTTCCGTTCAGTCTTTTGGCAAGGTCTATGGTGGAGGCCGCAGGCTCTATTTTAGTTTTCCGGGATAAGGCGCTTCCAGGAGAGAACAGGCCGCCCATTATCGGTCCTCCGGCAATTCCTACGTCCAGGACTATCGCGTTCTCCTTGGAGGATAATTCTTGTTCTATGAAGGGGTCTACGTTTTTTTCGTATTTGCCGTGTTGGGTCAGATTAGATGCCTTCAGTACAAAGGCGAAGACCCATTCCTCCCGGCGGCTCTTGGGAATTTTTTCGTTCCGGGCAAGGGATTCCTCTATCGCTTTCAGCGTCTCAGGTGTCGGCTCTTGCTCGAATGATTTTTCGTAGCATTGCAATGCTTTTTTGAGCATGAACTGGTCGTTTACTCCTGCCATTGCGATGAATGCATCGCCTCTTAGTTTATAGGCTTTCGAAAGGGCTGGGCTTTTCTCTTCTCCGCGTTTTTCTTTTTTCCGGATAGCCTCGTCCGCATGTGCGAGGGCTATCTCGTTAAATCCTTTTTCCAGTTTTTCCCGTCCTTTGGAAACGAGGTCCTCCATCGCAGGTTCATCATTTCCAGTTTCTTCTTTTCTATCGGATAATCTCTTTAGTATTTGTTCCTTCAATAGGGATAGTTTATCGGTTATCATCGGCCCCGCCGGACCGATCAGGCTGCCATAATATTTAATCTCCCGTGTTCCGTCAGGCAGTATTCTTCCGGTTTCCACGCCGAGTTTTTCCGGCTTGGCTGCCTCGCTTTGCGGCTTTTTTGCCGGCGCTTTCTTTAGCTCGTTCATGCGATTGGCGCAGCGCAGCATCCAGTCATTGCATGCTTTCTCTAATGCATCGTCGCATATCCCCTGTGCTCTTAGATCCGAGGCCTTTTTGCCCAGCCCGTAGTATAATTGCTGTATAGCCCCTATTCGCCCGTAATCTGTCGAGAACAAATCAAGGGTGTATCCAAGTTCCTCGAAGATTCGCCTGACGCTTTTCTCGTCAGCGGCACTGTTTATATCTTCCTCCAGATTCCTGAAAAGCTGATAAACAAAATCCTCATTTTTGTTCATCAACATTTGTTTGCAATCTCTCAGCGCTATTTCGCATTTAAATCCAAGGTCGCTTTTACCCCGGCTCTTGCAGTCTAGGATGAAAACTTCCAGGAGGTCTATCAGTCTTTTAAGATGCTCTGCATCCAGCGAGTATTTTTCTTCGATGCGGGGCATGATCTCCGAGTTATAATAATCTTCTAGAGAGGGCTCTATTTTAGCAATATCTTCTTTTGTAGGCCCGGGTACCTCATCTTTATTCCTTTTAAAGGAACTGGTTATTCTGCTGACAAGGGAAACGTGCTCTATTTCTTTCCTGTACTGGGAAACGGCATACGAAACGGCTTTACCCCAGCCGATAAGCTCGATCTCGGTCAGCAGCTTTTTTGAAAGTATTTCCAGGACTATGGGCCATTCTTTTTCATCGATCCCTGAAGCTCTGAGTTCTGGAACGATCTCCAACGCTATCCTTCCGGCCTTCGCGTCGTCTACTGAAAAGGCCTGCATGATCTTGCTTGCAAGGCTTGCAGGGGATTCTCCTCCGAGGATGTTTGCTTTTGTTTCATAGTATTCGTCCAGACTTACCGTTTCGCCGTGTTCGAGGCCTATCCTCAGGTCTTTTGCGGTTTTGCCTCTGATTTCTTTTGGCAGGGTAACGTCTTCCCCGGTAACATAAACTGTGGCTCTTAGGCCAGCAACCGGATTATGGGAATCGGAGGCAGCGGCTATCAGAGAGTTTCCGATCATTACGATATCTTCACTGGGGGTTCTAAGGATTGTTAATTCGGCATCTTTTTCTTTTATCTGCATTTTTGCCAGATTTAGTCCTCTTTCAGTCAGATAGATATCAGTAAGCTTTAGGTCCTTTATCGGGAACGCGTCATATGTCAGTTTTTCTTCCAATATTATGTTCGGAATTTCGAGGTCTTCCCTTCTGCAGGATATTTTCGTCCCCTTATGTCCTTCCATTACCTCGACCGCGGAAAAAGCCCTGCCAAGGGAGCGTCTTTCCAGGGGGGATAATGTGATCTGTTTTTTGTCTACTTCGACTTGATTTTCGAGCGATCCTTCCTGTTTTTTCGATCCTCTTCCGAGTAGTTCTTTTACCCGGTTGATTGTTCCCCGTGCCGCCTTGTCTATCTCGTCCGGGGTGATCCCCCGGTTCAGGTAGAAGTTTTCGTTTGTTTCAGGAGAAACCGGTATTCCGTAGTGGTTCGCTGCCTCGAGCAGATGCCCGATGGGTTTCTCTGCGTATTCATTATAGAGTTGTAATTCTTTTCTGACTTTTTCGGGCGAGTCGTATTCCGACAAAGTCCTCAAAGTATAGTTGCCGAGGTTTGGATTTTCATAGCCTCCGACATTCCTTTGATACTCTTCTGAGGTAGTCCAGATATCACTGATTATTCTATTGATCGCCTCGAAGAGCTTTGTCCGTTGGGCATAATCCGAATCCGTATTCAACTGGTTTACATTATTCCTCAGTTCTTTGATCAATTGCTTAACGCGGACGAAAGGTTTATAGACCTGCCCGTCTATTTCTGAGGGCACATAATTGTATTTAAGCTCTAAACGTGACATTGAAAAGGATATGTGCCTTAAGGCCTCTGCGAAGTGTTTGTCTCGTTTAGTATCGGTAAAATTCTCAGCATCCGCCAATATTCCATTTGTAATAGTGCCAAAACTATTCACGAAATATTTGAACAGGACTTCCTGGCTTGGAACAAAAGCGGTCTGACCTGGGTCTTTTTCTTTCCCATTTGTGTTTTCTCTGCCTGCGTGTCCCGGTTCGGATACTGTTTTTCTTAGGGCGTCGAATGCTTTGAGTATTCCTTCTGCGTCGCCTTTGTTTGCGAGGCCGATCTCCTTTATTTTTTGCAGGCCTGTTTCTTTCCCGTATTTGGCCATTATCTGCCCGATCGATATTATGATCTGGTTCGCCGTTTGTTCCCGGCCTTCCAGGGAGACTCCCAGGGCCTCGTCTTTATTTTTGCCGTATCTTTCGGCAACGGCGCCTAGAGCCGCTCCGGTGTGGTCGCTTCCTGAGGCGACTGTTCTGAGCAGGTCTGTCAGGGAAATTGGTTCTGTTGATTCGTTTTTGGGCGTGGCTTTTTCCTGCAGGATCCTTCCCACTCGGCCTAGTGTCTTTTTTGTTTCCGGGCTTTTGGTTTTTTTTGTTTTTGCCTTGGAGAAGAAGCCTTCTTTGTCGGTCTCTCCTACTCCCGGCGATAGGTATTTTACTGTCTTTGCCGCTTCCAGGACAGCACCCCAGTATTCGTCTGATAGTTCGGTATTAACCTGTTTTATCGTCTCTCTTATCTTGCTGCATTGTCTTTTTGCAGCTTCTCTGAGTGTTTCGTTGTCTTGGTATAGTACTGTTGCGGAGAGGCGGGCCATGTCTCTTAGGAGCTCTATTTTTATGTCCTGTCCGGGTTCCGAGTATAGATGCATCACTTCGTTTTCTGTGTATTCTCCGGCCACGAGAGCGTTCCATGCCTTTTCCAGGGACGCGCCCGTGGATTTTATGTCTGATATCCTTTCGAGAGGTATTGCGTCTTTCGGCCTGATGGGGGTTATCAGCGGTTCTGCGTTTAGGAGATTTTTTGCCAGGGTGTCGAGGCGATATCCGTGTATTTCCAATAGCTGTTGCAGGGCTATTATCTGGGAGTAGTAGTCTTCGGAAACAGTCCCCATGCCGTAGTCTTCTTGCAGGAAGCTTATGTGTGGGACTATGTCGGTTTTGAGGAGTTTTACGTATTTTTCCGCGTATTCGCCTGCTGAAGCGTGCGTGTTCCAGAGTTCTTGCGCGTCTTCCCAGTTTTCCCCGCCGTAGTATAGCATGCCCAGGGCCTTATACCATGAGATATCCGCGTCGGTCTCTGCGTTCTGGCATAGGTTCCATGCTATTATCTTTGGCAGCACCATTGACAGTGCTTCAGTGTATGCAGTGAGTCCTGAGATGACGCTTGATTCCAAGGGATTTTTATTTGATTTTTCGGACAGGAATCGTTCGACCAGGTGGCCGGATATTTCGTGGAGCTCGGCGTATCCCTGCATGAGCCTGGCTGCGTTCTCGTCCGTCTGCGAAGAGACCGTACGGGAGTAGTGGGAAAATCTCTGCCCGTCCAATAAAACGCGCCATGTGCCTTCCGAGAATTCTGCATTCTGGGCGATGACTGAAAGCTCCCGCACATCTGCCTCGGAAAGGCAGAGTAATCTTGCAAGGACAGGGACTACGTTCTGCACGATGAATGCGCTCATCTGGGCGCCGTCTCCTGTTGATGGATTGAATGAGAACACGCCGGGAGACTGCTTCGTTGCAGGTAAGGTATCCAGGGCTTCTTGCACTGATTGTTCGGCAATTGATCTTTCTTCTTCGACGAGACGGCCCCAGCATTCAGGGGGTATGATGTTTTCCAGTATCTTTTCGTGTGTCTCAAACGATTCATGTGCGGGATAATCTTTTGATCCGTCCAGTGTTCGGTCAAGGGATTCGTCATTTGACTGCGGAACGGTTCCGCCTAGTTCTGTTATCTTCTTTTTAAGATATTCTATTCTTTGGGCGACGTGCCCGGAACGGTAGATGACTCGTGTATTAGCGGAAAGATATTCAGGCACCAAGGCGTCGGGAGCATTTAAGGCCTCCGCATATCTGCCGGAGGATTCCCGGTACGCAGCCCATGCATTCGTGTAATATGCGTAGGCATTCGTGTAAGCATTCAGCGTATCTTGCGGCTGGCGTAGGAGACCCTCGCTCCATTCCTCTGTAAGCGAAGCTAATCCCTCGCATAGGGAACCGATCTCGTTCAAAGTGTTCGCATAATCGACGGATGATACGTCCGGGGCTTTTGCATTCAGGCTTTCCAGATATGTTTCCGCCTCTTCTAGTTGCATCTCCAAAGCCATGCTACGTTGGTGCAAGGCATCGTTGTCATTTAAACCGGGATCAGATGCCTGCGCCGGGCCGACGCCTATGATGTTCTTTATCAACCGGATAAGAGGTATTTTTGAGTTGAGCAGCATTGCCACAAATTCTTCTGCGGCAGATGCTCCTTTGGATGCGTAGTCTTTTTCAAATAAGGCGTTTACCTTGAGCAGGCCGTCCGCGATCTTTGGGGTCTCTCTCGAAAGGCTTACAAGCTCTTTTATTATCAGTATTGATGTTTCGAAATTGTCTGGTCCGAGGTTTTTGAATAGTTTCTTGAAGGACTCGCTGTCTTGTTCATATGCGACAAGAATGTCTACTCCGCATTCTTTCAGGAAGAACTCCGCAGGCTCCATGTTTCCTCCGAAGAGTGCCCGGGACATTTTGTCAAATGCGTGCATGTTTGCTTGGATGGTTTCATCGCTGAGCCGGGCTTCCTGCAGGGCATTTTTCAGTGAATCGTTTCTTTCGATTATGTCATATATCCACTTATGCCGCAGCTTTATGTCTGCTTCGACTGCTGAAAACACGGCCTCATAGACTTTCTCCTCTGAATTCTCCCTGGAAAGGTCTGTCAGTTTACCATTGAGGGCGCTATAGAAGACGTCGCCGATTTCCCGGATCTTATTACTGTCCACGGTTTTGTAGCCTATCACCCCGTCCAGGTAGTCAGCGAACAGGGAGCTGAATTGATCCGAACCGGATAGGAGTGCCTCTGTAAGCTGGTTGAGGTCTTTTATGCCGGTTTTGGCGCCGTTTTTTCCGAAATTGTCCTGGAAGCGGTCTAGTTCGTCCTGGGCATAGGTGCTGAACGCCAGGGCCATTTCGGGATTTATCGCGCTGAGCCGGTAACATATCACGTTGAGCATCAGGGGGATGTAGCAGTTGTTCCCGATGGTCGCGGCTTCGAATTCTTCTGCTGTGATGCCGCCGTATTTGCCCTCCAGGCGTTCCCAGAGATGTCTGCGCATGACATGGTCGGTTTCCTCTGGAGCGGCTAACAGAGACAGGATGAGGGGCATGCGGCTATTGAATACTACCATAGTAGGACGCTCGGAGGATTCATCGTGCGAGACCAGCGCCACTTCGTCGGAGAAGAAACTTCTTACCTCGCTTCCTTCCTTTACCCGGATCCCTATCTTCACATCCACATCCATATGCCTCATCATCTTCATAAACCTTACAAGTTGCTTGGGCGACAACTGATCAAGGCTCATGCCGAGTCTACCGATGTAGCCCTGCGAAAGGTAGTCCAGGGAACTTACGGGCCTGCTGTGGCTGCGGGTAATCCGTTTGTAGTTGATTTGCGATTCAGGCTCCGCTCTTCCGTCCGTTGTGACCGATATGCGCCGGGCAGGACTATGCGCCGGGTTATCCGCTCCCGTATATGCGGCTATGACTGCTTGCAGGTCTGTCTTTGCATGCGCCGCAAGATCCAGGTTGGTCTTCAGCGCAGCGATCGTGTTATCCAGGCCTGCGCCTTGGGCGAATTCGATCAATGTGTTTACTGCGCATTTGTCAAGGAATGCGGTTAATTCCTTGAGCGAGGAGGACATCAGTTTATTCGTATCTTCCGCGCCTAATTTTGCAAGCAAGGCGCTTGTATCCCGGACTGATTCCTTGTTTGGGACTACGCCGTTTTTTGTGAGGATTCCCGCGGCTTCAAGGTTGCTTTTGGTTGCAGGCAGATTATTTTCCGAAAGGATTATGGTCAGACGGCGCACGTCGCCTGCCGCCTGAACGGATGCTATCGCTGCTGTGGGAACGTGTTTTGAGGCTGTGAAAGACATAGGCACGCCTTTGTATACGCTCTTGTCCGCCTCTCCCGGGCCCACGTATGCTGCGGCCACCGCGTCTAGTCCGCCGGGCATTTTCAACTGGTCTGCTAGGTTGGGGATTGAGGTTATTGCATGGAGCGCATTATCCATGCCGACCGTATTTTTGAACTGGATGAATACGCCGAAGCCCGTGCGGGTTATTGTCTGCGCTATCCGGTCTATTGCCGGGGATCGCATTATCTTTGCCGCGTCTTTTACGGTCAACTGGTTTATGAATGTTTTTGCATCCACTCCGGCGGCTGTGCTCAGGGTGTTTAGGCCGTCTATGGTTTTTAGGTCATAGTCTGTTATTCCGCTGACGATGATGGCTCTGAGAGCCGAGGTGTTTTCGAATGATACCGGTATGTTTTTCGATTTTAAGGCTTCGGCTGTGCCCTTTATTTGATTGAATACCGAAGCGTCCACCCCGGACGATGTGAATGCTTCGCTTATCAGGTTTGCGTTGTTTGCGGACTGGCTTATTTTGTAGACTTTGACTAATGTGCCAAATGCTTCGCTGTTAAAGTTTTCATTGCCTGCTATGCCGGGCGCTACTTTGTTGAATAGCGCTTTTACCTGGAGGTGGGTGAGATTCTCCGCAGGTACGTTCTCCGGATGAGGCATAGGGGATGCGGACGCGAAAGATGCGTATTTTGCGATTACCGCATCTACGCCGTTCATCCTCATCTGGGCCAACACGTTGTTATCCTCCGAGCCCAGTATGTTTATAGCGGAGTCTGCGCCTCCGACGGCATTTGTGAATTTTATGAAATTACCCAGCCCGTATTTGCCTAGGATACCGGATACCTGGGATGCGGCTTCCGAGGACATTAGCTTGACTGCGTTCTCCAGGCCCAGGTTGTCTGCGAGTTTTATTGCGTCCGCCTGCCCTATGTTTTTTGCGAAATTGTTCAGGCTGGAAATGGCTCCAGGCGTGAGGCTGATTATGCCGGCTTCGCTCATTTTAGTAAGTGTGCTGGCTATTTGTCCGGCTTTTGTTCCTCCGAAATTGTTTATCAATTCCGCTGTCTGCGGGTTTGCATTGTAGAAGGCCGCAGTCCCGCCTGCTGAGAAGAAGGCCCTTGCCTTGGGAGCCGTAACGTCCGCGGATATCCGTGCAAAGACCGTGCTTGAAAGACTGCCAGTATCCGCGTTATACTGTGTTCCAAGCATCTGCATAACATTCTCTATCCCGGTCGATTGCACGACTATTCCGAATTCCAGGACTCCAAATTTGTTTATGTATTGCGCCGCGTTCTGCGCGACCGGCGAATACATCAATCTCAGGGCGTTTTTTGGGCCTATGGTCTCCACCAGCTTTGCCGCATTCTCTGCGCCTATGTTCTTTGCGAAAACGTTGAGGGATTGTGTCGTCTCTGGATGCAACAGCCCTTCGGAGGCATTTATCAGGCTTCCTGCGTTCTTTGGGCCGAAGAAATTCACGAACTCCGCTGCTGCCGGATTTGATTTGTAGAAGCCTACAGCACTCATGTTCCCTTCGGAGAGGAGTGTTATCGCATTCATGGGGCCGATATCCGAGCGCATTTTTGCAAGGGTTGTTTGTATTTCCGGTTCCGTGACGGCGACTCCTAATATGCGGGTGGCCTGTCCTGTGAATTCCGGCCCGAACTGTTTTATTACATTTACCACTCCGTTGGGTTTGGCGTTGTATGCCGATATGCCTATCTCAGGCGTTGCGAATTTCAAGTATATGCCGATTGCGTCGCTGCCTGTGGCTTTCATGGAGTCGAGCATCGAGGCCGTGGCCTGCGTGTCTATCTTGAATGCTTGGGCCATTATTTTTGGGGTCGCAGAAGCTATGTTCTTTGCCAGGACGTCGGGTCTCACGCCCATCTTGGTTATCAGGCTGCCGGTTAATTCGGGAGAAGCGAGTTTTATAAAGCTTATTATTGCTCCGGGACTTGCATGCTCGCTCATGGCTTTTATGTTCTGAGCTCCGACGCCCTGAGTCATCCTGAAAACATAGTCTATGCCCTGCGTGCTTGCCGGAATGTCTTCTGCACGTAGTTCTTTTGCAGGAGTATTTGCCAGATCGATTTTCTTAACTACGTCGATTCCCGCGGAGTTGTGATGGTCCGCATACTGGGGGAGATCGTTTCTTGGTATGTATTTACTGAAGAGCTCGTGCCATTCGACCGCGTCTTTTGCAAGATTTATGGATTTGCCGACCTCTCCTCGTTTCTCTGCGTATTTTAGTTCTACCGATCCTTCGGACTGCGGCAGTCTGCTTCTCATGTTTTTTGCGTTTTCCAATATTCCGATTATCTCTTTTCCGTTCGGATCGGACTTGATTGATGACATGAATTCTCTGTCGTTCATTAAGGTTTCGACGGTTCTCTCAAGCTGGATCAGTCTTTTGTTGTATCTGGAGTTCAGGACGTCGGCTGCGTTTTCCGCGCGTATGCCTCGGTCGGTATCTAGGCCTATTTTCTGCTGGTATTCGTCCAGTTTTTCTGTTATCTTGTTTAGGAGTAGCTCGTTTGTCGCTTTCTTTTCGATGTCTCTTAAAGGCTTTTCCATGACGCGGTTCATGGACTGGAGTGCGCCGTCGAATATGCGTTCTTTTTCAAGGTGTTCCTGGTTCACGCGGGCGTTATTGAAGAATTCTTTGACTTCGTTTCCTTTGGTTAATCCTTTCTCGTCCAGGTAGATGACAACCCGTTCATGCGCGACCTTTTGGCCGTTGACTTCGAGGTATTTCTTGGTTGTCCAGTCGTATACGCCCCGGTCTCTTCCGAGAAGCTGTACGACTCTTTCAAGCGGACTCTCGCGGCCTGTGAAAAGCACGTATTTGTAGTTTGCGCCGACCTTCTGGTCAAGCCCTGTGGCGGATTTTCTTGAGCCGAAGAATATCGTTTCATTGTCTCTCATAAATTTGCTTAGTTCTCCGAGCCGATCGTATGAATAGAATTCAATTGTATCGCGTTTTTCAGAGTATAGGTCGAATCCGCCTTTGCCTATGTTCTCTGATATCAGTCTCTTGCCTGCGAACCTGGGATCCGAGTTCGCGACGTCCATAAACTGCTTTATGATTGTGTATTCGTTTAATTTTTCCGGTTCGACGACGACGATCGCTCCTTTTCCGGTGAAGTCCGCGTCCGCGAGAGGATTCATCAGTTCTTCGGCATTTTTTACGACTGTTATCTGCTCCGCTTTCAGAAGGGCTGCGCTGCCCGGATCCGTGTATTTTCCGACCACTGTTGATATATCTCCGAGCCGGACCTTTACGCCGAAGTAATCTTCCATGGGACGTTTTACGCCTTCCAATGTCCCTGAGACCATGGCTATGTCCGCTCCTTTATTTATGGCTTCGTTTATGTAATCGGTCATGGTCATTGACATCGACCCGGAACTCGTCTCTATGGACCCGATGGTGTCCCCTAATTCTTTTGAGCTTCCAAAATCCGCATCGTGGTTTTCGATCCTGGAATTTACGATTTCGGCGGCAACTACAACTCCTCCGCTGCTGAATTTCATGCCCTTCTGTAGTTCGCCTCCGTGCCCGGGACGTACCCCTACTCCTTCGATGCGTCCGTAGCCTACTCCCTGGGACATGTCTGCGAGTACGTATGCCCTTGAGTTTAAGGCGTCTTCCAGATAGTTTATGTTGATGTTGTCTGAGTGGTTGAATAGGCCGTCTCTATCGATTGCCTGCATGAATTGATGGTACTCTGCCTCGTCTTTGAAGCATTCCATGTCTTTGAAATATGCGTAGTCTTTTTCGTTCAGAAATTTGACAAGGCCGTCCAGTACGGAATCTTTGTAGCCTGGTTTTTTCTTTACGCCGTCGGGGTCATGGACTTCTATGAGGGATTTTAATTCCGCCTCTATTGTTTTCCCTATTCCCGTTTGCTCTTTGTATCCCTGCAGGAACTTATCGACGATAAATCCGTTGGAAAGAACTTTGTAATCGGAAGCCTTTCTCGCGGGTTCTGCCGAGACGCCGCCCTCGCTTCTCGCCGGGGCATCAAAGGCTGACGCAGAGGTAGATGCGACAGCTTTTCCATCTTCTCCGAATGAAACAGTGTAATTCAGTTTATCGAGTAATTGATGCGATTCGTCGATTCCTATGTGAACGTTCGTTGACAAGGTGTCGTATATCCTCTGGTAGGCTTGGCGGACCTCCGGAGGCATGTTTCTTTGTTTGGCGAACAGCGCCGAAAACGGCGCTACGTCCCTTGTGTAGTATATGACGTCGGCTTCTTCCATTCGTTTGGCGAGTTGCGCAATATCTCCGTCAAGGGACGTTAAATGTTCGAATTTGATCCCGAATTTCTCGTATATTTCTGCGTTGCCCAGCGCCTGCTCGACCTTTGACGCATCCGAGAACTGCACGATAGACCTTGGTTTGGATGGGAAGAGCGTAATATCGATTATGTCTCTGAGCGGGAGGAGGGCCGCCGTCTTTCCTAAGCCGGTTCCCAGATTAAATGCGGTATTTGAGAACTCGATAAGATCTTTTATGGCGCCTGCCTGTTTTAGCCAGAGACGGAATTCGATTTTCTCCTCGGGATTTGAAAGGGAGCCCTCAAACTTTCTCATGATCCCGTTCAGGTCATTGCTTAGCGCAGTCCGTAATCTTGCCTCAAACTCGGTACCTTTTCCTATCGTGCCTTTTGGAACTATCTTGAATTCCTTAAGCTGGTTTAAGTCTTTGCTTATGTATGAGTCCTTGAGGATGCGCATGATCGCATCCTCAATGCGTACCTGGGCGAGTTGTTCTGCTACGGCTCTTTTATCTGTGTCAGACAGCTTTAGGTCTGTCCTGGATAGTTCCAGCTCCAGTTCCCCGGCTACTTCGGCTCTTATGCTTTTCAGAACTCTTTCCATGTTTTGGCCGTGTTCTCCAAAACAGGTAACATGGTTTTTTATGTCCCCTCCGCTAACCCATTCTATTGCACGGTTCATCTCAGATTCCGTGATCAAAGGAGAATGTGCTTTCTGCGCCTCTCCCAAATGAACGGCGGGGTCTAATCCTGAAAAGTATTCTCCAAGCGAATGATTATTCGAAGCGTGTTTTGGCGCTTCCTGTATTGTCTGCGTTCTTCCGAGTATCGAGGAAACGTATTTGGCCCTGTTTTCTGCATATGCGTGTATCGCATCATGGGCTTTGGGGGTGTTCAGGATCCTTGTCGCATCCTTTGTGCCCAGGTCGGCGAACATGTGTGCGAGGGTTTGGGTATCGAGGTTCTTTGTGGTCAGGAATTTTACCGCTTCCCGGACGCCCATTGAATCCATCAAAGCTTCTGCGCTCTTGGGGCCTATCTCTGTTGAGACGTCTTTGAGCCGCACGTAATCGCGGCTCATGTCCGATTTCCCGTCTGCCGGGGCTGTGAATTGTTTGAACCTTTCTTCTCCGAACATGGCCAGTAGATCCGACTTGGTTTCCGCGGGCGATTTTACGGATGATCTGTCTACAGCAGATGATGTTTCGGCTTTGAATCTTCCGTCTTTTCCGTAATCCTCAAAGCTGGTTTGCGCCGGGTTGCGGATATGTGAACTGCTTTTTGCGTCATTGGATAATTGTCCTACTGATCCCGGGGACATGTCGTATTCTTCCAGATTGTGGCTGATTGTGCCGTATCTTTCCATCCCGTAGGCCGTTAACGCCTTGTTCCATCCGTCGGGGGTTTTCAATTGGCTTGCAAGGTTTGGCTTGGACTCGAATAGGAGCAATGCTTGGTCTAGTCCGCCGACTTTTTCTTTGAATTTGATGAATTTGTCGAAACCTGTCTGTTCTATTAATGCCTGAACTTCAGAATACGCCGCTGCTTTGAGGATCCTTGCCGTATCGCCCGGTCTTAGGGAGTCTATGGTTTCCTGGTGCTGCATGCCTGCCAGTCTGCTGAGTTTGTCGATCTTGGCGATGGATTCAGAGTTTATTTCTATCCTGCACTTTGAGAGCGCTCTTGCAGCCGAGGCGTTCTCCTCGGTAACCGGGATGCCTGCTTTGATAAGCGACTGCGCGGCTTCCTGCACTTTTGAAAGAAGCAGGGAATCGGTTTTGGAGGCGATATGCGCTTCTCGGACCATGTCGGGACTGATCTTATACAGGACGGTGAGTACGTCGAGCGCATGCGCGCCTTTTTGTCCGGGGGTTTCTTTGAATAATTCTGCCATCCGGGAGCGGGCCAGGCTTTCCAGCCGGACATTTACCGGCGATGCGTCGTATGCGCTTCCATCGAGCAGGACTCCATATTTCAACGCCGCAGCATCTATTCCCAGGGTTCTTATTGCATGGATCAGCGAGGCGGGGTCTTTGGTTATGGCGTTCCTGAAGTTTTCAATGCCCATGCCGCGGCTTAGTTCGCCAAGGCTTGCTTCGACGTAGGATGTCCCATATTTTTCCCCTAAGGCCTGCCGGAGGTCTGAGAAGGCTTTTGTGTTGCCGAGGGTTTCTTCTATTCCGAAGTTTCTGGGGGAGGTATGGGCAGCATTTTCTACAAAATATGCTTGCGGGGTTTTGTATGCGGATATCACGGAATCCAGGCCGAGGATTTTTATGTGGATCAGGATGCTTGGATTTGTCTCGAAGGCTTTTAACGTAGCCTGAAGCCCGATCGAGTCTTTTAGTTTCAAGAAGGCTTCCGGGCGGTATTCTTTCACGAATGACGCTGCGTTTTCCAGGGCCAGAGGCTTCATGTCCGTCAGCAGGGCACATTCCTTTGGTCCGAGTTCTTTGAAAAGGATCCTTGCGTTTTCGCTTCCCGCAGATTTGAAAAATGAGCTCATAAGGCCGATCTTCTGCCCGGATGCGGCTTGATCCATTCCAGGGTTATGTGAATACATTTCTCTCATAAGTTGTCCCGTTTCTTTTGCCCCGAGCGAGTTCACGAGTTCCATGGTGCCGAAGGCATTCGATTTGTATGCTGTCAGGGAATCGAATCCTCCCAAGGTCAGGAAATCCTGTGTCTTCTGTTGTCCCAGCCTGGAAGACATGTCTGCGAGTGTAAGCGCAGTATCCTTACTGACTATCAGCGGGCCCGAGTCTTTTAGTATATGCGCAAATGCCTCAGGCCCTATCGTCTTTACCATCTCTGAAACAAGGGCCGGGTTTGATTTATACGCCGCGATCGCGTTTCTTTCTCCGTATTGGACGAAATGTGATGCGTAACCGCCCAGGTCTTTAGCCATCTGAGGGAGGATAGATGAGTAGTCGGCCTGGTAGACCAATTCCCTGCCTGCGATCTTCGCAGTGTTTGCGACAAGTTCTATGCCTACTTCAGATGACAGGGTCCTTATCATCTGAGGATTTTCCTGATATGCGTGCACTGCACCGAGGCCTCCTATTTTTACGTATTCGGCTGCCGCGCTGGCTCCCAGCTCATTGGACATCTTCAACAACAGCGGCCGGTATATTTCGTTATTGATGACCAGGTCTTTTCCGACGGCGCTTGCACTGTATCCTGCAAGTTCTGGGCCGAGGGATTTTATCATTAACGCCGCCATGCCGGAATTCTCTCTGTAGACGTCGTAGGCCTTCAGGCCGCCGGTATCAAGAAACCGCACTGCTGCGGATTCTCCCAGTTCATTGGACATCTGTTTGAGAACGGGTTTATATTCTTTAATGTTGACTCCAAGGTCTAAACCGAAGAGGCGAGCCGCCTGGGAGGTAAGGCCGACGCCTGCCTCTTTGATCAATGACTTAATTCCCAGGGGATTGGCTTCGTGCGCCTCAATTGCCCCGAGTCCTCCGATTTTTATGTATTCAACAGCGTCAGGCCCTAGGTTTGACGTTAGCCGCGACAGCACCGGCCGGTATATTTCGTGGTTGAGTGCAAGGTCCGGCCCGATGGCTTTTGCTGCGTATCCGACATACTCCGGGCCGAATGTCTTGATCATCGAGACAAGCTCTGAGGGATTCCTTGAGTAAACGCTCAGAGCGTTTTCGGCGCCCGCAGTCTTCAGATAGATGCCTACGGCGTCTATTTTTCCGTCCACCCGCATGCCTTCAATGAGATTGGCAGATGCCAAAGGGTTTATGCGCAGAGCGTCCGCCACAATCTCAGGGCCTGCGATCGAGACCAGTCTTCCGAGAGATTCGGCGGTTATCCCATAGTCCTTTATAGCATAGCTGATTTTTTCAGGGCTTGCTAAAGATAATAGCATTGCATAACGCTCAGGGGATATCTCGGAGCTGAGGGCCTTTACGTTCTCCAGCCCAATGATTTTCGTGGTCTTGCAGACGTATTCGGGATTCGTTATTTTGAGCAGGTCTGCAGACCAGATGGCGTTTGGCCCTTTCTCGGGCAGGATGTCTACGAATCTTTCACTGCCGAAATTTCCCTCGCGTTCTGAAAAGCCTTCATGTATCGGGCTTCCTCTGCCCCCTCCGCCTAATCCTGCGAGCAGCCCTGCAGCGCCGATACTAGTAAGCTGTCCTCCGGATAGTTCATCCAGGGGGTACAACACATAAGACCATATGGCGCTTTTCGCAGGCCAGGTAACGTACCATACGGCAGCCTCCGCTCGTATCCCCCCAAGAACCTCTGAGCCTATCATGGATCCCTTAAGAAACGGAAACATCTCATCAAACAAAGACATTCTTCTCAGAACAGGCAACCGCTCCAGAGCAGCTACGCCTAGTCCCGTCTCCATTAAAGGACCGAGCTCCAAGAACATTTTAAAGCCGTCCCCGTATAGCTTCCGGTACATGCCGCCCCATTCAGATATATATAGATCAATTCCCCGCAGCTCGCTAAACCTGCCGCTGAGAATCTCGCTTATGTCGTATTGAATCGTTGACTTGTTTAAATCCAGAATCTCGGTGGGCAACAAAAACAATGCAAATTTATGACTGTTCACGGCCATCGCTCCGAGCTTTTCCTGGAACATAATAGGGTCCGTGAAGCTCGTAGCATAGGTTCTGCTCATTACAAGGGTTTCTTCAAGGGACAATGCTTTAATGTCCCTGAGCAGGAACGCACGCCACGCATTTCTAAAACCGGATACCGCACCCTCTGGAAGGCCTTTTATCCCTGTAAGCAAACTTTCAAGTGTAAGGGTTTTTCTGATCCATCCAAGAACCGCTCCCCTCTCAAGGAACAAACCGACGAACCCTTTCTTAAAGCCCAAAAAGAACTCTTTTCCCCCGGAGTTAAAGGCAAGATTCACTATATGTTCCCATACGCCATTCGCTATCCCCCAGGGCGTAGTCTCTCCCCACCATTGGAAATAAGATTTCCATCCTCCGGGTTTTATGCCGTTATATGTCCCCCATATCTCGCTTCGGGAAGTGAATAGGGCGCTGGTCGCTTCCGACTTCAGAAGGGAGTCGCCGAGCCTAAAGCCTTGTTTCGCCTTAAATAAATCGAAAAGCTTTCCTATTCCAGGAATCTGCTCTAGCATCGCGGGCTTGATGCTTTTCAGTAACTCGAGCGATCTGGCAACTGCCGGCAGTTCCTTAGCCCAGACAAGGAACCTTGAGCCATATTCAAAAGCGCGGGCAAGAACGGGGAGTCTTTCCGCCAACAATGCAAGCCTGCCACCCCACAAACCTGCTCGCACATATAATCCTGCGCCGCCCAGCAGAGTAAGAAGCCATAATCCCAGGCTTAGAGGAACCTCCCACAGCCTTACTGTTCCGCCTCCCCAGGGATTAACGCCCAGTATCATTTCGCACCAGAAATTGTTTTTGCATACCGGCCTGTTCAAGAATGAGATTTGAGCGGTTGTGCTCCCGGTTCCGGCTTTCGCTTCCACTGGGTAGCCGCTTGGCAGCAGGGGCGTACTGATATCCTGCGGCGTCTGAGGCACCGTGTTCGACAGGTCGTCGCGTATCTGTGCGTTGCGTTCCGCATGGAGGCCTTGGTCATAGCTTAGGACCTGGGTGAAGTGCAGCGTGAACTGCATCAGCACCCCGAAGACTAGGACGATGAGGATGTAAGACGATGCCTTCGTTAATAAGCCTTCTTCCATTTTTGAATTATTGGTGGTGG
>JAHEXG010000070.1 GCA_023252215.1 Candidatus Altarchaeales archaeon | reverse complement strand
TACGCCAAATACAAGGAATCGGTCAAAAAGGCGCATGAGAATGGAGGAGATACCGGCTCTACCGGTTGGGGCTATAAGTGGAGGGAGGAGGAAGCCAGGAAAGTCGTTCTAAGGACGCATACTACTGCGGTAACTTGCAGGTATCTTTCCACCCTGAAAAGAGAGCAGCTCCCCTCCAAGGTGTTCTGCGTGGGAAAGGTCTTTCGGAACGAAGCAGTAGACTACAAGCACCTTCCCGAATTCTACCAGGTGGAGGGGATCGTCGTGGACGAGAACGCAAATTTCCGAAACCTTTTAGGCATATTGAAGGAATTCTATGACCGCATGGGTTCGAAGGTTAGGTTTAGGCCCGGATATTTCCCGTATACTGAGATGAGCGTAGAGCCCGAAGTATTCCTCGAAGAACGCGGAGAATGGGTAGAACTAGGCGGAGCAGGCATCTTCGGCCGGAAGTGGTGGAGCCTCTACTGGGCTTTGACTGCCCAGTGCTGGCATGGGGCCTTGGCCTGGACCGGGTAGTTGCATTAAAGCTGGGCCTAAAGGATATAAGAGACCTGTATATAAGCGATCTGGAGTCCCTGAAAGCAAGTAAAGCGCTATAAATGCTATTTCAGACCATTCAGACCTAATTCCTTCTGTTTTCATTTATAAGACCCTAATTACATAAATATATAACCAAATTTTGTTTTGTTTTTTATATATTGTTTACCAATATATAAACCTAATCATCCTATATTTAATACAAACACAGCATTTAGCCTATAAGGGACATAAAATGAAAATAGACGAACTCGACTTAGAGATAATAAAATACCTGCAGGAAGACGCACGAATGAGTTTCAGACAGATGGGAAAAAACCTTGGCGTACCGCATACAACAATATTCACCAGAGCCGAAAGGCTGATGAAAAAAGGCATAATCAAAAAATTCGCGGCAATACTGCACCCGCACGAAGTAGGCCTACAGATGGGATACGTCGTAGTCGACGCGCCGCCGTCCGAGTCAAAGGAGATAGCAAAAAAGATAGCAAAACTGGACGAAGCAAGAAAAGTATACAGAACCTTCGACGGAAAAATACTCGTAAACTTCATAGTACCTGAAAAGAAACAAAACCAGGGAATAGAAGAATTCCTGGCCAAACTCGAAAGCTACCAGATGAAGACCTACCCGATATACGACATAATCAAATACGAATCCACGCTACACCCAGAAAGCCTCAAAGAACTGCTCGGAAAAAAATAAAACACCCGTCTATTACCTAGACCTTTTTAGGCCCCTAAAAAAAATCGAAAGACACAGCCCGACAAAGGATGCGATCTCTTTCTTGGAAAGCTTTGACTCCCCATATTTACGGTCCCTGAAAACTATGGGAATCTCGGTTATATGAAACCCTTTACCGGAGATATGATACAACAACTCCGCCTGAAAAGCATATCCATTGGAATTAATCAAATCAAGGTCTATTCCCTCAAGGACCTGCGTCTTATATGCCCGATACCCGGTCGTTATGTCTTTAATCCTTAGACGCAACAACTGCTGCGCGATCAAATTACCCGCCCGGCTTATAACAACCCGGTCAAGACTCCAATTCTCTATGCGACCGAAAGGGACATATCTTGAACCAAGGACTACATCGCACCCGGCGAGGGCCTCTAAAAAGTTCGGTATTTCTTCGGGACTATGAGAAAGGTCCGCATCCATCTCAAAAACAACGTCAGAACACTTCAACGCCTCGCGAAACCCCGCAATATAAGCCGAACCCAAACCCAGTTTTTCCTTCCTCTTTATCAATAATATATCATATTCAGAACTGAGCCGCTCAACCTCCTCAGAAGTGCCGTCCGGGGAATTATCATCCACAACTATTACTTTCCCCCTTATCCCGCAAACGCCAAAGACGCGAAATATCCAGGGTATGATGACACCAACATTTTGACGCTCATTGTATGTCGGAAGTACAACAGACACATTCATCTGTTAATACAGACATTTAAAGCAAAATAAACCGCCAACCAATCGATTATTAATGCAATCTTAACAAAGTACTATTATGTATGAGAACAACATTTGTTCGATCATCATATACCTGTGGATCCCACTTGTCATAGTCTCCCTTCTCTCCCTGGCATACCTTGTCATAAAATATAAAAAAGAAACAGACCCGATCAAAAAAGACAACCTGGAATCCATGATAAAATACCCGATAGTACTGCTGATTTTTTCAATTCTTTCAATACCCTTCTGGGATTTTCTAATACAGGCCGGCATCCTTCCATTGGACTGTAAAAAGGAGGCGCAGATAAGCAGCTCAGATCGCATCATAAACACTTTCTCAGACGGCTCAAAACAAAAAAACATATCATTCATCGTCGAAGGAGGATTCAACTCAGACACGGAAATAATTATCCCGCGCAACGCAAAAATAACCAGGGCAACACTGGACCTAGTCCATTCCCCAGAAGAGATCTGGATCGACCATTTCTACAACTGGAGCTACGTCGAATCGCATGAAAGCGCAGGATTAAACCAAGACGAGGGATACGCATTCCTTGAAGCAAGAAAACTCGACGTGAACACGACAACGTATCTTGAAGGCTCCCGGATATTCGACGACGTATACATAAGAAAAGGCGGGGAAATAAGAGTGCCTCACATGAGAACACTCAACCTGGTTGTCCGGGGAACGCTTACGATAGAACCCGGCTCCGGCATTAGGGCAGACGGCACATTGGACCAGCATAATACAGGAAAAGAATACGATAAATCCTCTGGAGAAACAGCTTCAGGAGGAGGTGGCGGCGGCTATGGAGGCATCGGAGGAAACGGCGGAGACGACCCGCCAATGCGAGGAGGAAAAGGCGGAACACCCTATGGATCGGAAACAGAGCCGATAAGCCCCGGAGAAAACGGAGCTGCCGGCGGCGGAACACGTGCAGAATCAGGCAGCGGCTATCCCGGAACCGGAGGCTACGGAGGCAGCGCAATAATAATACGCGCAGACAGGGCCGTAGTGGATGGCTACATAACCGCAAACGGAGGAAACGGAGAAGACTCAACCACAACTGACGGCAGCGCAGGCGGAGGAGGCGGAAGCGGCGGAAGCATACAATTGAGCGCAAGAACCCTCGTACTGAACGGAGAAATAACCGCAAACGGAGGAAACGGAGGAAACGACCAGCAATCCAGCAAATCGGAAAGCGACGGAGGCGGAGGAAGCGGAAGCGGCGGAAGGATCGCTATAACGTACAG
The DNA here is from genome assembly GCA_023252215.1 of Candidatus Altarchaeales archaeon. GTDB lineage: Archaea > Altiarchaeota > Altiarchaeia > IMC4 > QMZM01 > CAIYYO01. Next base: position 3,584 of record JAHEXG010000070.1, on the reverse strand, counting down.
CACAAAAGGGGGATACGGAAAAGTTTCGGCTGCAGGCGGGAAAGGAGGGCAAAGCACCGACCCGTCCAAAAAAGGAGCAGACGGCGGAGAGGGAACCGTGTACTGGGCCGCCAGGGAGATGCCGACCATGTCCATTATATCGGCAAACATAACGTCCCAGAAATTAATTTTTGACAACCTAAGAGCCTGGAAAAAGTTCTACGCAAACTCTACCATTCCGGGAGGAAGCGATATCAAATACGGCATAATAGAGCCGTACAGCGGCCGGATATTATGTAAAATAGACCCAAAAGAGGCACTGCAAGGCTACGACATAGAAAACTGTTCCGGGAACGCAGACTCGATAGAATTGCGTACGGAAATGGATACCATAACATTTTCCAGAACACCCATCCTGTACTACTGGGAGATCTTCTACGACACGGAAATAAAAAACCTGGAAATGGACATAGGCACAGAGCAGATAACGGAATATTCGACAAACGCATTCTCTGGCAACGTAACCATCTCTGACGACAACACTAAACCCGGCATCACGGAAGTATTAAACAGGCTGGCCAAAGAATGCACATGCAGGGGATGTAACCCGACCGAGGACTATAAATGCAAAATACGCATACGGTTCGCAAGCAAATCAAGTGGAAAACTAACGGTAGAAAACCCGCAAATAGAGTACTACGAGTAGTCCGCAATTCAGGAATACAGACCCCTCCAATCGTTTATGCGTATCCGGATAAGGTCAAAAAACATGCGTAACCCGTCCCCGAACAAATCTACGGCACTGGATTCCGAATTGATCCACGAAACAGGAACTTCTTTGGTCTTATACCCCTTCTTCTTTGCTACGTAGAGGACTTCAGCATCAAAGCAAAAACCATTGATCGTCTGCCTTCCGAAAACATCCAGGGCGGCAGCCCTCTTAAAACACTTGAAACCGCACTGCGTATCTTTGATATCAAGAAAAAGCACAGACCGCATTATAAGATTGAACAGCTTCCCCGAATGCTCCCGGCAGAAATGCTGGTGGACTATTACATTAGAATCCGAAAGCGCCCTCGAAGCGATCGCTATGTCATATCCCTGCCCCAGACAGCTGATAAGTTTTTGCAGTTCATGTATGGGGGTCGAAAGATCCGCATCGGTGAAAAAGACATAGTCGCCTCTCGACTCTAAAACCCCGCGTCTTACGCTATATCCTTTCCCCATGTTCCCGGAGTTCGTCAAAAAACGTATACTGCAATCCTGAGAAGACAATTCGTTTAATATGCCGGCAGTATCATCGCTGCTCCCATCGTCTACGATGATTATCTCGTATCGCATGGATTCATTTATGAGATATTCTACGATCTTTGTGCAGGTGTCTCTAAGCTTATCCCCCGCATTATAAGCAGGCACTATCACAGAGATCAATTGGCCGTTGTAAGACATCTTCGCTTAGATATTGCGTTCTTTTAGAGAAAAGATAATAGATTATTATAAGGGTGCAATCATGCGTATCGCTACAAAGATCTTCATCAGTCTTTTCATAGTATATGCCTTTTACACTAATTTCTACCTGACGACAAACGACGCGCCAAGGTTTAGTCTAACAGCGGCATTGGTCGAAGAACACCGGCTTGAAATAGACTCGTTTTTCAATAAAACACTTACACCCCCCGGCTGGAACAAAAACGCAACCATCTGGAACGGCATAGACTACGCAGTATACAACGGCCACATCTACTCTGACAAGGCCCCATTAGGCTCCTTTCTCGCAGTGCCGGTTTATTTTGCAATAAGGCTTTTTACTTCAAACATCGGTTTTCTAAGCTATTTCTGCTCCATATTCGTCTCCGGAACATTAACGGCGCTAACGGCAGTCCTAATATACTCCGGCGGAAAGTACTTTACAAAAGATGAAAACCTGCGGATCCTGTGCGCATTCGCATACGGCCTTGGAACGATATCCTTAACATATGGCACAATATTTTTTTCACATGCCGCTACGACATTTTTCGAATTCGCAGCATTCTATATCCTGTACGCAGTAAAACGGCGCACCCTAGGAGATAAGTATCTATACGCCGCCGGATTATTCGCAGGCCTCGGGATCTTAAGCGATTATTACGCGGCGTTAATAGGCGTTTGTCTACTGTTTTACTGCTTTACGTTCAGCAAAAAAAACACGATAAAATTCTTCATACCATTCATCCTGGTCATAGGACTCATGTCGTTATACCACTACGCCGTATTCAACGACCCATTGACTTTTCCGCAGCACTTCCACGGAACATTCAAGGAAAGACACGAAAAAGGATTCTATGGAATTACCGGAATACACACAGACGCAGTCTATGGCCTAAGTTTCAGTCCCCAGCGGGGACTTTTTTTCTATAACCCGGTACTTATATTATCCCTCCTGCTTCTTGGAAGATTCTACAGAAAGCACAAAACAGAAGCAATCCTTATAGCGATCGTCTCAATAAGCGTTTTTCTGTTTAACGCTTCATACGACGACTGGAAGACCGGAATAAGCATAGGCCCAAGGTACCTATGTCCTATAATACCTTTCCTTATCCTGCCCATGTTTGAATTAAAAAACAATGCCAAAGAGCGGATACTGTTTGGCATACTGCTCGTAATCTCGATAACAGAGAATTTTTTATATGTAAACTCGCGCATGAATATTAAAGAAACCAACATTTTTGGTTTTATATTTGAGGTTCCCGCGATACCAAACGCGTCTAATGCGCTTGATCAGTTATTGCTCCAATACGGTACGGTATTTCAGTATTCTATTCCCTTATTGATCATATTGTTCTTTGCCGTATGGTCCAAGGAGATATACAAGGCAGTAAGTAAATAGAATAAGAAAAAATGTTCAAAAACACAAAGACAGATTACATTCTATTAATTTGCATCCTTGCATTACACGGAGCAGTCAATTTCGTCTGGCTCGCGCAGGACACAAGCCCGCCCGCCTGGGATCCTTCAGGCCACCTGGCCCAGAGCCTTGATTACTTCGATATTTTAACGACTGGAAAACTTGGAAACGTTTTTCTTGAAAGCAACAGATACCCTCCTCTGGTTTACATCACGACAACGCCTTTCTACCTTATGTTCGGGAAGTCAGAGGACGTTGCATGCCTGTCTCTTATGCCGTACTTAGCCATCCTGATATTCTCAACATATTTCTTAGGGAGACGCATGTTTAACAGGACTACTGGGCTATTATCCGCGTTCCTGGTTTCGACGTATCCGGTTATCTTCGGGCTTACAAGACAATACTTTCTCGACTTGCCATTGACTTCGATGGCTGCCCTGGGGGTCTTAGTTCTGCTTCAAAGCAAGAACTTAAAGAGCCCAAAAGATTTTCTGTCGATCGGTTTGATCATTTCGCTTGGGACGCTCACAAAAATCCAGTACATCGTTTTCCTGGCAGGGCCGCTCATGGTATTATTCATAGACCGGTTGATCAAAGAGAAGAAAAAAGAAAATAATATCCTGAAAGCATCTGTCGAAATTTCGCTGGGCATCGTCGGACTGGCATTGATACTGTCTGTCTGGCTTATCCCAAATATAGGGTACAATAGCCAAGTTATAAG
>JAHEXG010000069.1 GCA_023252215.1 Candidatus Altarchaeales archaeon | reverse complement strand
ATCCCGTGCAGAACAGCCTGATAGACGTTACGCCCGGAGACATATCGATGGCCCTCCCCCACAGGATAGTAACCGACATAATGGAAGGCCTGGACAAACTAAACGAAGTCATACCCGGAGTAGCAAACGACTCAACCCTCCTATACGCGCCCGAGATAAAATTCTACGCAACACAGGTACAGGTAGACGCAAACATGGAATCCTCGGTAAAGAACCTGTTCGCGGCAGGAGACGGAACAGGCCTGTCAAGGGATATCGTGAATGCGGCGGCAACAGGGATACTTGCGGCAAGGGGGATAAAGAATAAACTGACTACATCCCGTTAATCACCTTATAATGCTCCTCAAGCCCTTCCTTAAACTAGAAACAGCCTCCTCCCCGGTAAGACCCTGATCAGCCACATTCGTCACATTATCCTCTGCGACAAAATACCTGCCATCTTTACGGAAATGTATCAATGTATTCATGAGACGCATACGTCTTTATATAATTATCCCCATATAATGGGCAAGCAATATAAATAACACTCCCGGCACTCCGAATATCGCTGTTATCAACAGGCTCAGCAGCGTTATCCTAAGCTCCACTCCCAGGACGTGTACGCATATCAGCAGCAGTATCACGCCGACGATCGAGTTTATCAAGTAGTTCTGCGACATCTTCCAGAGCTTTGCGAGTATGGCCACGACCACGAAGAACATGGCAAGGTATACCAGCCAGTGGAAATCCTTCAGGAAAGGAAGCGTCGCATCCACCGATCCCATGAAATCGGCAAGCGATCCTTCGAGCGCGGGAAAAAGCGCGTAAAAAGCGCTTATCAGAGAGCCTGATGCCGCATCCGCGGTTTTTGCCAAATAGTCCACGTAAGGCTTCAATTTATCTTCTGCGTATGCGCAGCCGGAAAAGGCGATCAATAGAAGCGCTAAGACGCGGGCTCGTTTCATTGTTCTTCGTTGTATATCGTGTTCTTTACCACGCTGCCCGCTTCTATGCGCGAGCCCGGGTATATGGATCGTCCCGGCATTATGGATACGTTTATCCCTGTTTTTACGTCGTCTCCCATGATGCAGCCGAATTTGTGTCTGCCGCTTTTCATCAGGGTCCCTTTTACTTCTATCTTTATTTCGTCGTTGTCTACGCGCAGGTTCGCTACATTTGTTCCTGCGCCGAAGTTGCACTTCTCTCCGATGATACTGTCTCCGACGTATGACAGATGCCCTATGTTGGTGCTGGACATTATTATCGAGTTCTTTATCTCTACCGCATTGCCTATGTGCACGTTGTCCCTGATGTAGGTTGCAGGCCGTATGAAGCAATTCGGGCCTATGACGCAGTTTTCGCCTATGTAGCAGGGCCCTACGATGTATGAGCCCGATCGTATGACTGTGCCTTTGCCTATGTGTACGTTTCCTTTTATGACTGCGTATTGCTCTATTACCGCTTTTTTGTCGGTCTCTGGTTTCATGTCTTTGAGCATGGTCTCGTTTGCTGTGAGTAGGTCCCAGGGCCTGCCGATGTCCATCCACATCCCGCAGGCTTTGAAGCCGGACATCCTTTCCCTGTCTATGAGCAGGCCTATTGCGTCTGTTATTTCGTATTCCAGGCGCTCGGATTTGTCAACTTTTCTTATGGCTGTAAAGATTTCCTGTCCGAAGATGTAGATTCCTGCGTTGGCGAGATTGCTTTTCGGTTTCCTGGGTTTTTCCTCTATGCCCTTGACGAGGTTGCCTTTCAATTCCACTATGCCGAACTGCGTGGGGTCGTCTGCTTCGACGAGGCACATGCTGTTATGCGACTCGGCTTTCTTGTGTTCGTCCAGGAATTTTTTTATCAGGTCTTTTGAGACCAAAAGGTCGCCGTTCATGACAAAGAATTCTCCCGATACTTTTCCTTCGGCCATCGATACGGCATGGGCCGTTCCAAGCTGTTCTTTTTGCTCTGCGTATTCTATCTTTATGCCTGCGTATTCTTTTCCGATGTAGCCTGAGATGACTTCCTTTTTGTATCCTGTCACGATAACGGCTTTCTTTACGCCTCCTGCGGCCAATGCCACCAGGCACCATTCCAGTATGGTTTTTCCACCCACCGGGAGCATCGGCTTAGGCCTGGTCGACGTGAGCGGACGCAGGCGCATACCTTCCCCCGCGGCTAAGATAACGGCATCCATTATAGTAAACCTCCTTATTATGCTATTATATTAAATGTTTCAGGTAAAAAACAATGCAGCCAGGCCGGTAGACCGTCAATTCTTCATTATCTCCCTGAAAAGCACGGTCGCGTAATTTCCCTTCCGAAGCGAGAACCTGATCGTTGCTTTGTTCTTTCCCGTATTTAGTTCGTCCGGTCCCGCATCGAGCGTCTCCAGGCCTTCGATGGGTGTGTAGCAGTCTCGGTATTCTCCTTTGGAGCTTAGTTCCTGCATCTTTTTTATCTTGTAGTCTTCCGGTTTCACGCCTTCTTTTTCCAGCAGCATAGCCGTTATCTCGTCGAGCTCGGTTTTGTATCCTGCAAGCGGGAGGCGGTCTACCGGTATCTTTTGCCTGATGTATCCGCTGAGGGCTTTGTTGAATATGTAGCCCTGGTATGCGTGTATGAACATCTGCGAGAGATTGGGCGGAAGCTTTCTAAGGGCTCCAATGTAGTCTTCGGGGTAGTTTACCAGATGGTTCAGGAGGGCGTTTTCATACGTGAGATTCGCGGGAAAAGAGCGCAGAGCGTTTCTATAATCCCTGGTTACGGCAAGCTCTTTTCTTATATTGCGGATGTTGGGCTCTTCTGCTTCATAGTCTTTTGACAGGTATATCATGACCGCTGCATCATAGTCGCCGCGCAGTAGTTCTCTTCCCACCAGGTGTGTTATGGGCCGTACGGAGCCGAACCTCTGTATGCCGAAGAATGCGGGAGCCTGGCCGCGTAGTTCCTTTATTATCTGCGCCAGCCGTTCTTTCACAGTGCCTGCTTCTTCCTCTAAATTCCTTATCGTCAGCGTGAACCTGTTCCCATAAAGGCATCCGAGTCCGAGGCTGTCGTCGGAATATTCGTAATCCCTAAGGGTCATGTCCTTTATCCTGACTTTTTCTGCGTCCTCTATCTTCTTATCCCATATCGAGATACGCTGCGTGGTCACGGCCCGCTTGTCCTTGGTGCCTGCGAATCCAATCCTCTTAGGGCTGACATGTAATTCCCTTGCTACTTCCTTTATTGCCCGCATGGTGTCCCAGTTGTATTTCTGCAATGTGGCATGCAGGCTTTTCCTGTTAACGTCCCAGGTACTATTTCCCGATACAACATCCTTGTCCAGCTCCAATACGACCCCTTCAGACGTTATCTCTTCGACTACGAAGTCCTCCGGCAGCTGCTTTAATGTGCCGCCTATTCCGGGTGTCTGGGACTTGTAGACCTCCATTCCAAGGTAAGCCTCTAATTGAGGGGGTTTTATTTCCATCGTCTAATAAATTACCGTTATGGCGAATTTAAGCACTCTCCAGAAAGAGGTCCTGGCATATGACCAGAAATACGGATGGGTTGAAGACAAGGAAAGCCACATAGCGCTCCACATGTCTGAGGAACTAGGAGAGATATCACGCTGCATACTGCGCCTGGAAGGATACAAAAAAGAATCATACGACAAAAAGGCTCTCGCAGAGGAACTAATAGACCTCCTGTATCTGACGATAAAGCTTGGGAATACTGCGGGAATAGACCTGGAAAAAGAATGGTACGCAGCATTCGAGCGATACGAGAAAAAGACAAGCAGGAAAGAATTAAAATGACAGGCAAGCGACTCGACCCCTGGGGGAAAGGCGGCATAGAGAACTACGAGAACCTCTTCAAAGAGTTCGGCATAGAATCGTTCGACAAATACCGGCAGCGCTTCTCGAACAACCGCTACATCCGCCGAGGCATAGTGATCGGGCAAAGAGACTACGGCCGCATAGCCGAAGCAATCGAAAAAAAGAAGCCCTATGCCATGATGACCGGCCTCATGCCCTCAGGCAAATTCCACTTCGGCCACAAGATGGTCGCAGACCAGATAATATGGTACCAGAAGATGAACGCCGACACATTCGTATGCGCAGCCGACCTAGAGGCGACTGTCGTGCGTGACATACCCCTGCAGGAAGCCCGGAAGATAGCCATAGAAGAATACCTCACGAATTACGTAGCACTCGGCCTCACAGAAAAAAACCTGACCTTCTGGTTCCAGACCGACTACGTAGTCCCATACTACAGGTTCCGCGACCAATTATCCAAGAAAGTCACCCTCAACGAACTAAAAGGAATATACGGAGACGACCTAACCACGGGAAAGATATTCTCCGCCATCACCCAGGCCGCAGACATACTGCATCCGCAACTCGCAGAATTCGGAGGACCCAGGCCCACAGTCGTCCCGGTAGGCGCAGACCAGGACCCGCACATCCGCCTCACCAGAGACTTTTCAGGCAGGTTTGTCAGCAGACATGCCGCTGATGCGGCATCAAGCGAATACAAATTCATCCCCCCCTCTTCGACATATCACAAATTCATGTCAGGCCTCTCAGGCGGCAAGATGAGTTCGTCTGATCCGTCCTCCTACATAGCCCTCACCGAAGACCCAAAGACCGCTGAAAAGAAGGTCATGAGCGCCAAGACCGGCGGAAGAGCAACTGTAACGGAGCAGAAAGAACTGGGCGGAGTACCCGAGGACTGCATGGTCTATGAGATGCTCGTCTACCACCTGGTAGAAAGCGACAAAGAACTTGCAGAGATATATGCCGGCTGCAAATCCGGAGGACGCGTTTGCGGAGAATGCAAAAAATACTGCGCCGGCCTTTTGACGGCGTTCCTAAAAGAGCATCAGAAAAAAAGAAAAGACGCAGCAAAGACAGTAGAAAAGATACTAGGGGAGAGATGATATGAAACTACACGTATCATCATCCGACTGGCTTAATGGCACAGTAACCGTTCCGCCCAGCAAAAGCTACACACATCGCGCCGTCATTATCGCATCCCTTGCCCAAGGCTCGTCTACCCTCTATAATCCCCTACTCTCAGAGGACACAATCGCAAGCATCGAAGCCTGCAGAAAAATAGGAGCCCAGATCGAAGTATCAGACGACTTAATCCAGGTCAAAGGCGTATTCGGCGTACCAAAGACGCCCAGGGAATCCATCGACGTAAAGAATTCCGGGACAACGTTGCGGGTCATGACCCCGGTATGCAGCCTATGCAGCGAGAAAGTGACCCTCACAGGCGATGCTTCAATCCGGGAAAGGCCTATGCAGCCCCTGCTTGACGCACTGGAACAGCTCGGCGTGCAGACATCATCTGCCAACGGAAAAGCCCCTGTAAGCGTGCAGGGCCCACTCGCAGGCGGCAGATGCCAGATAGTGGGCGACATAAGCTCCCAATTCATCTCCGGCCTGCTCATAGCATGCGCAATGGCCAGGAACGAGACATCGATCGACCTAGTTACGCCGCTTAAATCGCAGCCCTACGTAGACCTGACGTTGGACGTGGTGGAAAAATTCGGCGGCCAGGTGGAGAAAGGCACAAACGCCTTCCGCGTGCCCGGAAGCCAGATATACCGCGGCATAAACTACGTAGTCGAAGGCGACTACTCGTCGGCGGCATTCCTCATGGTCGCAGCGGCCCTACTCGAATCTGACGTAACAGTCACAAACATCAACGTAAACTCCAAACAAGGAGACCGGAGGATAATAGACATCCTGAGAGCCATGGGCGTGAACATACAGGTAAGAGAAGACTCGGTCAACGTAAGAGGCGCAGGAGAACTGGACGGCATACAAATAGACCTCGGCGACAGCCCGGACCTTTTGCCCATAATAGCCGTAATAGGAGCCCTCGCAAACGGCAAAACCCTGATAAAAAACGTAGGACACCTCCGCTACAAAGAATCCGACCGCCTAAAAGCCATAACCACGGAACTAAACAAAATGGGCGCCCACGTAAAAGAAGGAAACGACTTCCTGGAAATAAAAGGAGTAGAATCCCTCAAAGGAACACACCTATCAGGCTGGGGCGACCACCGCATAGTAATGGCCCTCGCAATAGCCGCACTACGCGCCAAAGGAGAGACCGTGATAAGCCATGCAGAAACCATACCCGTATCCTTCCCAGGATTCGACAAAGCCATGAAGACATTAGGAGCCAACATGGAACTAAAAGAGTAATCCCCTCCCTATTTTTATACGCCAGATACCCAGTATATTACTGGTCAACGGTCACAGCGGATTGGAAACACCTGCTCTCGTTTCGAACGCAGAAGTTAAGCAATCCAGCGATCTGTATTGTACTGCTTAAACAGTGGGAATTACAGGACGCCGTTGACCACTACTCCTCCTTCTCTTGCGTTCTTTTGCCCGTAGTCCCCTATTCATTATAACATCATGGATATGGAGTCTTTCTGCCGGCGGATAATAGAAAAAATCCTTTCCGGCGAAATAATGGACCGGGACGGTCTCACAGAGGAAAAACGCAGTCTTTCTATCAGCCTGGGAAAGGATTGTTTTATCCGTAATTCCGAGATACTCAGGTATGCAAAGCCCGAAGAGCGGGAAGAAGTACTCAAGATCCTGCAGAAAAAGCCCTCAAAGACCTTGTCCGGGGTGGCTGTTGTTTCAGCCATGACACAACCTTCTCCCTGCCCCCACGGCAAATGCAAGTATTGCCCCGGAGGGCCTGACATCGACGTTCCCCAGAGCTATACCGGGAAAGAGCCCGCAACCCGCAGAGCCATCCGTTATCTTTTCGATCCCTTCCTACAGGTCACGTTCCGGCTCGCCCAGTTGAAGGACATAGGCCACCCAATCGACAAGGCGGAACTGATCGTCATGGGCGGCACTCTTACTGCGC
>JAHEXG010000013.1 GCA_023252215.1 Candidatus Altarchaeales archaeon | reverse complement strand
GCATAAAGAGGATAATGCTGGACCCCGGTATAGGGTTCGGAAAGACGCTGGAGCATAATATCGAAATAATGCGCAGGCTTCCGGAATTCAAGGAACTCGGGTATCCGTTGATGGCCGGAACGTCGAGAAAAACGTTCATCAAAAAGCTGACAGACGCCAAAACAAATGAGGAACTGCTCCCCGGGACCATTGCCACAGTATGCCTCTCAGTCCTGGGCGGGGCGGATGCGGTAAGAGTCCACGACGTATGGGAGTGCAGGAAAGCACTCGACATAGTGGATGCATTGATACGATAACGTTTTTTGGAATATGGCCTCAAAGGTCGTTAGATCCGAGGAAGAATGGAGGAATATCCTTTCCCCCGAACAGTATCGCGTGCTGAGAGGAAAAGAGACCGAATGCGCATTCAGCGGAAAATATTTTGCAAACAAGAAAAAAGGAAAGTACTTATGCGCAGGCTGCGGCCGGGAATTGTTCAGGTCGGGCGAGAAATATGAATCAGGCACCGGCTGGCCCAGCTTCTTTTCTCCGGTCTCCGGCAGCGTGGAACTCAAAGAGGACAATACCTTCGGGATGAAAAGGACCGAGGTACTGTGCGCGTCATGCGCAGGACACCTGGGCCACGTATTCGACGACGGACCGCCGCCAACCGGAAAGAGGTTCTGCATCAATTCTGCGGCATTGAACTACGTAGAAGACAAATGAGGCTTAATCTTTATACTCGCCGGAAAATAATTCCTTCTGCCAATTCCTAAGACAACCCAGATGACCGCTCAGAGCGATACTCTGCATCTGCTCCTTGGACAACAAAAGGTGCTTTGGTATGCCGGACTCTGCGGCAGCTTTCTCCCGCATCTCAGAGAGCTTCTTCAAATGCTCCGCCTGAGCGGGCGAGTAATGGACCTTATGGACAATCGGCCTCTTTATCTCGCACTTAAGCGCTTCCCCCACCACGTCATGGAACAACCGGGCATTCTTGCGAACGATTGGATGCACTCCGCCCGCATTCATCCACTCCTCGACAGACCGGGGCGGACTCTTGACCAATTCTCCAAGGCGCTTAGTGCTTATAATATAATACGCAGGCTTATTGGCAGACTCGGCCATCTTCTTGCGAAGCTCGAACAGCTCCTTTAGTACCGATCTCTGCCGGTCCGTAAATAATGCGTTCCCAGGGAATTCCATGAAACTCTTTTCTTCATAGACCAGGCCCTTCTCTTCGATAGCCCGGAATTCTTCTTCCACCCAGTGCATGCGCATCTTTTCTTTCAACTCCCCGGACAAAATCCCCCTTAGCCCGATAAGATACTTGGTATCGCCCACGGCATAAGACAGCATATCTTTGGAAAGAGGCCTGAGAGTCCAATCTATCATCTGAAAATGGCTCTCCTTTTTTGCCCCGAAATAATCAGCAAGCAGCGCACCCAAACCAAGCTCCTTTTTCCCCAAAAACTGCGCGGCTATCTGGGTATCGAATATGTTCTGAGGCCTGCATCGGAACTGATGATAGAGAACCATAAGATCAAAACTCGCATCATGGAATATCTTCACTATCCTAAGATCTTCCAGCATGGAAAGAAGAGGATCGATCTGCTGCAGCTTCAAAACGTCCACTACCCAGTTCCTGTCCTTCGAAGAGACCTGTATGATAGATATGAATGTTCCGAAATAATGCAAATTGTTCTCGCACTCGGTATCAATCCCCAGCACGTCCTCGCCTTCCCATTCGCTCCAGGCGGCATTCAGGGCCGTATGCGAATCAACGTACGTGTAATCGTCCATGTTCCAATCTATATAAGCATTACAGGCATAGAAAACAAGTTCTCAGGCCCTAACCAAAGACGTTATACCCCCATTATTCACCGCTTTCATGGCATAATCGAATCTGTCAAGGTCAAGAGCATAATAAAAATCTTTCTCAGACCAGTCAGGCTTATCGGAAAAAAACCGCCGAGAACTCTCCGCATGCCGCAAAGACTCCTTCATCCCGTCAAAATCGGGAACCCCATTCGTGAGGAGCATCTCCAAATACTCGGCGCATAACTCATCCTCCTCGGTCTTCTTCCTCCCCTCCCAGCCCATGCCCACGATCGTAACACGAGCCGGCCCCTTCTTCGCTATATATTCGGCAGAGGCCGATACGTTCACAAAACCCGCGAACAATACCTCATCAGCCCGCCCGGCGGAAAGAATCCCGGCCGTGCCAGAACTCGTCTTCATAACCACTTTCTTACCTGAAAAATCCGCCAAACTAGCCTTATACGGAGAATTACCATAATCAAAACCCGGAACAGAGAGACCATGCTTCTCGCCCACCAACACGCAGCCAGGATCCTTCCTCTTATACTCAAAGGCCTCATTAAAGGTTTTAGCGAGTACGATCTCCTCCGCACCATTGCCCAGGATGTAGGCGGCAGTGGAAGCCGCGCGGAAGACGTCGATTATGACAGCAAGACCGGATGCACTCCTAGCGCCCCGCAAAAGATGGGATAAAACGATCTCCATAGATAAAGTATGGACGCTTCACAAATAAGTAGATAATGATGTGACATGCCCTAGTACCTGGGCGCGCCAAACGTGTTTTACTCTCAAATGCCCAAATATTCGTCTCCTGCGTTTTCCCTGGATTTTTTGATGCGTCTTGCCTGTTTGCTTATTGTCTTCCACCTTTTGCTTCTTTTATTTTTGATTTTTTCCTCATGCCTGGAAAGATTGTACGCTATTTCACGTTTTAACTTGAGGAAATTTTTCAACCTCTCTACTGGTATCGCGCCCGAATTCACAGCCTCTAAAACAGCGCACCCAGGTTCGTTCGTATGCGTGCAGTTCGCGTATTCGCATTTTTCCGCAAACGATCCAATGTCTGAGAATGCGTTTTTCAAGCCTACGCCGTTGCCTAAAAGCTGTAACTCCCTTAAACCAGGCGTATCTATTACTATCGCCCCGTCCGGCAATACGATAAGGTTCCTGGATGACGTAATATGCCTGCCTTTCCCATCATAGGCGCTGACGGCCCCGGTTTTCTGTTTGTCCACGCCTAGAAGGCGATTGATGATCGTTGATTTGCCAGTTCCCGAAGACCCTAGAAAAACCATTGTTTTCCCGGGTGAAATATACCGGGCGAGCTGCTCCAGACCGTTGTTATTCAGGGCGCTAAGCGCATATACCGGGACGTCTTTGAATAGCCCCATGATCTCTGAGATTATTCGTTCCACATCTTTACGGAGATCCGCCTTATTCAGGATAAAAACAAGCTCTGCATTACTGTCTGCCGCAAGGACTACGTACCTCTCAAGCCGTCTCATGCTAAAATCCCGGTCTAGTCCGCTTACGATAAAGATCGTATCGATGTTCGCGGCAATGACCTGTTCCTCCGAAGCAACCCCCGCTACTTTGCGTGAAAACTTGCTTTTCCTTTTAACCAATCCTTGAATTTGGACAAATCCGTATTCAGTCGGCCTATAGGCGACCCAGTCCCCCACCGTAGGATAGTCCTCCTTGGAGTGGCAGTTTTCGCGGAATTTATCGGACAGTTTTCCGTTTATCTCTCCTTTCCCGGAAACCAACCTATAGAACAGCCTGTTAGCTTCAGTAACCCTCGCAGGCAATAGCTGCTTCTCTTGAAATTCCTTGAAACTTTCTTCAAAGACATCATCCCAGCCAAACGCGGACAGATCCAATTACAAAACCTCTTAAATGATTAGCCAATAGAACAAGAAAAAGTAGCGCTTCCAAGGACACGAAACTTAGCGGAGCGTATTTCTCATTTTACAAATTTGATCATTCAACATCTTTTAAAAGCTCACGCAGATGAGCAAGCTGCCAATCACATTCCTTGGCCACGGCGGCATCCGCGTCGGAAGGGTTGGCAGCCCTGTGGATAGCCTGCAAAGCATAGATCGCGCCTCCGATAGAATGCGTGCGGACATGCGCCGTTGCCACTGCCTGGCCGGCTGCGCGGGCAACGGAACGGGCTGGATCATCATCTCCCGCCTCGCGGGCAGCCGCATGAGACGCAAGCGAAGATGCGCGGATAACTGCCATCCTAAACACCCCGGTATCGATCCATGCCTGAAGCGCCTCAATAGCCTGCCGGGGGCGAGGATCAACAGGATATTCTTCCTCAAAATACGGCATGACACGCTCGACGCAATCGATCGCCCAGACGGCTAAGGTCTTATGATCGGCTTTTCTCACAAGCCCTGCAAACTCGTCTTTGTAGCGGGCAAGCGAGAACTTGGATTTTTCTTTCATATAGGCGTTCCCAGATTTTTTATTTTAGCCTGCATTACAGGGCTTAATTGTTTAACTAGTTCGGCATTGTAAGAAACCGAACCGGTAGGCAATGGTTCAAAAGTTAGGTTAAAAATCTGAGAAGCCGCAATAGCATAAGAACGCGACCTCTCGGCAAACGATCCTTCTTTAACGGCAGGATCGACATTTGTAGCAAAGATCGAAACAGTATTATCACTGTTACGGACTATCTCAAAAGTTCTGAACTGCTGAGGAAACTCCCTTAAAGACGAGGTTTCAACCACCCAAAATCCTAGTTCAGGACGACTTGGATCAGGCGACTTAAGCGCCGTAACCGTGTTTAAATGACGGTGTCCCGCGATCCACAAAAGAAGATTTGGATAGGTGTGTAGTTTGGCGAGCAAATCCTCCTCGGATACTGCGGCTAATGTACTCCAACCAAGAAAAGCACCAAGCGCGCCCTCCATTTTTACACCTACCGGTATGTGCGCAGCGATGATCATAAGCTTTCCTTCAGCCTGGCCGCGATCTAGTTCGCTTATGAGCCAGTCATAGCGTTTCTGGTCGAGAGTGCCATGGCCATAGCCGTGGACATCTGCGTCATCGTTTGCCGGGGTATCGTCTAGCACGATAACCCTGATCGGCATATCCGGGCTAGGCTCAAAAGTATAGCAGGCAAATCCCGGTTCGGCATCGTTTAATCCATGCCCCAAGGGGCTTGTAGACGTATTCTTGAATTCATCCATCCAATCGCTCGTTGAAAGGAAACGCCGTTTCGGATCAGCCGGAATTTTCAAAGGACTAGTACTGTTGACCGCGCCCATACCGATCGGAGCGCCATAAGGAGTCGTACCGTCAATTACGCCCACATAGAAATCTTTGCGGTTAATTCCGCCCGGCGTAAAAATATCCCCGACTTGTAGGATATCAGAACCGGTATACGTCTGTCGTATGTAATCGGTCGGAGGATTAGTCCCCATCCAAAAATGATCATGATTCCCAAGCACCGAATACCAGGGAATAGTCTTGTCTAATCCGGCCGCCGTAAATGCGTCCTGAAAATCATTATTCGGCCCGGGGATCGGATCATCCTTTACGCCGGAATCGGGATCTACATTATTGCCGTCAATAACGTCAATAAACCATCTAAGCTCGTTGTACTGCGCATTGTTGGAAACATCGCCTAAAAAAATACCGAAATCAAAACGATCGGCTTTATGCAGAGCGTTTACCGTCCGGATCGCAGCATCAAGCATATGCGTTGAATAAAGCATTGCAGGCGAGTACCCGGAAATAATGCCGTTTTTTTCTCTGACGCCAAAATAAACCGCACCGGCAGGGGACTCTTCGTCAGTGATATGAACGTCCGTCATCGCAAAGAACTTTAAAAGTCTTGCAGCATTGGCACCCGACGTGTTTTGATATGCGGCAGGCATAAGATCCAATCTTTTATCGAAACTTAGCCCGGGCCCGTACCGATAAACACCATAACCATATTCCGAAAATTTTGTAATCTCATAAGGATGGATCGCCGGAGTAGTTGCAGGAATCGGCACGGGAATAACGGTTCTGTCAAGGGTTGTAAAAACGCTTGATCTATCCCTGTTTTGCTCATTGATACTGCAAGCGATTATTAAAAAAATTACAAATACTATAAGGATTAATAAGCAAATTCCGGCTCTGTTTTTATTTGCCATGTTAATTTACCGTAAGGTAGATATTAAGATATTTACGTGTATCTATAAAGATTCGAGTATACCGACGGATGAGGCAGTAAGAGAATTTTGGATAACATACGGGATATGCCCTGGCAGGGCAGGGGCCGAAGTCCCGCGGGGACGAGCCGTAAAAAATGTGTTATATTCGCCCGAAAGTGCCGAAGGTGCCGACGAGGCATCACCTGCGGACTTGGAGGGCCTAAATTTTAGTGCAACGGTGCCGTAAGGCAAAAATTCAGAGTTGGATTTCTCGCCGTATAATGCCTGAAAGGCGCCAAATAAAACGGAACGGGGGCAGTATGCGTTATTTTTTGGCTTTTCTTATAACGTTCGATATGTTGGAAACAAACGTCTTTGCGTTCTTTATCGAGTCATCCGCATAACCCCTGTTAGCTTGCGGGATGGTCTGATACGTAAAGTCTCCCCTCTTTCTTTTCTCATCCCTGAATATGTCCAAAAGATCGTCTGCTCTCACAACCATCTTGCGGTATATCTCCAGGAGCTGTAAGTCTAGCATGCCGTTGTCTACAAAGTTTTTCTTGAATTCTTCAAAGGTTCTTTTGTGTATTTCCGGAGAGGCCGTCTTTATGTTTTTGGTCAGGAGTATGGCTTTTGCCGCGTAGAATATTGCGTAGTACGAATGGGATATAACCGAACTGTAAAATGTCGTATCTTCCGGCAAGCTAAATTCTTCTTTGGCATCGTTTTCTTCGCTTAATTTCTTAAGCGATTCTGCCGCCATTATCTCGTTTCCCGCCCTTTCCAGGAATATCTCAACCAGCGAATCCATTTTTAATAGCTTTGGATAGGATTTTGTAATATGCCCTTCCTTCCGATAGGATTATGTTGTTTCGCACTATTTCTTTTCCGTAATTTGGTTTTTTATCCAGGAGCATAGCAAGAAAATCCTTTTCGGTGAAGATGTACAAGTGTATCGGCGGCAGGTTCATTTCCGCGTCATGCCGAAGCTCGGCGTATATACTCCTTGGGTCTTTGAAGTCATCGCATATTATAACAAGGTCTAAGTCTGACTCTTTTTTCTGGGTTCCTTTGGCATAGCTTCCAGTTACAAGCAGTGTAAAGTAATCAGTCGGGATCTTTTTTAATAATTTTTCAATGTCCGCGTACGGCATATGCTTTCTTGACCATCCAAGGTATTCAGATATGAACCCAGCATACCCCAACGCCTTTTCCGACTCAAGGTTTAACCGGTATAATATGTTATTCCCGACTTTCTCGGAGGCTAATATGCCTCCCCTTTCAAATTCCTTGATTACGTTGTATACATATCCCTTGGATTTTTTACCTGAGATTTCTTTTATCTCTCTAAAGGACTGCTTTTTCCAGGGGTATCTTATGAAGGATGCCAACAGTTCGTGATCTCTTTTTAACAAAGCCATCGTTCCTATTTTCAGGACTAATTAACCCTAATATTAGGACTAGGAGGATAAATAACGCAAAAAATTGCATGAAGCAGCCATCCAGTGCCCTCTCGGCGTCCATCATGACGCCCCCTCCCTCTTCCAGGCACAGCGTACGCAAGCGAGAATTCAATTGCATAATAACGTCTAAGTTTTTAAGAAGTGCCCGGAGGGCATTTGGGCAGAAGGCGAAGCATGAGCCGCTGAAATCTGTGTTATGTTCTCCGAATTACAATGAGGACGAGGAGCCAGAGGCGACGAAGAGCAAATCTGGGGGCTTGAAGCGGCTAGTCTTTATGTTTACTTTTCTTTGTACTTTGTGTTGCTATTCTTTTGAATTCGTCTTCTCTTCGTTTTCTTCTACACTCTATGCATCCCTTTGGAAATGAATCGAAATGGAAATGCAGGTCTTCGAACCAGTGTTTTTGTTCATGGGCTGAGAAAATAGCCTCTTTTCCGCATGTGTTGCATTTGTAAGGAATGTCTATGTAATAGAAATTTGGTTTGTGGTGTTGTACACAAAATTTTTGTTTGGAGACGTCTCCAGGTAAAGATCCTTCGGTTATCTCTGGTTTGTACGCTGGGTCAACTTCTCCACATGAGCCCCAGACCCCAGGTTCTAGTTCATAACATACGTAAGGAACACCATTAACATCTTTAATGGTCTTCTTAGCCTTCTTTTTGAAGTCCTCATCAAAGCTCTTAAAAGAATGAATGTACTCTTTTTTCATCGTTCCAGCATAGTTGTCTTAGAATTAATTAGGATTTCTTTAAAGTAATACCCCCAGATTTATTGAATATAACTATCTTTTTTACTCACTAAACCGCGTAAAAAACCCGTATAGGGTATGTTTTACGCACTCCATCGGGTCTACTTATCCACCCATATGCTTCTTCAAATACACTCCAGTATAGCTCTTAGAATTCTCCGCGATCTCCTCCGGCGTCCCTTCTGCTATGATCTTTCCTCCTGCGTCTCCTCCTTCGGGGCCTAGGTCTATTATGTGGTCTGCGGATTTGATCACGTCGAGGTTGTGCTCAATAACCACGACGGTGTTGCCTTTGTCGGCGAGTTGGTTTAGGACTTTGAGTAGTTTTTTCACGTCATGGAAGTGTAGTCCTGTAGTGGGTTCGTCTAATAGGTATAGTGTTTTCCCGGTGTCTCTTTTTGCGAGTTCTCTTGTGAGTTTTATCCTCTGCGATTCTCCTCCTGACAGGGTAGTGGATGATTGTCCGAGGCTGATGTATTCCAGTCCTACGTCGCTTAGTGTTTTTAGTTTGTTCTTGATGGAGGGTATGTTCTCAAAGAGTGTAAGCGCTTCTTCGACGGTCATTGACAGGATTTCTGCTATGTTTTTTCCTTTGTATCTGATCTCGAGGGTCTCTTTGTTGTATCTTCGGCCTTTGCATTCTTCGCATTCTACGAATACGTCCGGGAGAAAGTTCATTTCGATCTTTTTTACTCCGTCTCCTTCGCAGGCTTCGCAGCGTCCGCCTTTGAGATTGAAGGAGAAGCGTCCTTGGGAGTAGCCTCGGATCTTGCTTTCCTGTACTTCGGAGTAGACTTTTCTTACTTCGTCGAAGACTTTTGTGTATGTTGCCGGGTTGCTTCTGGGGGTTCTGCCGATGGGGCTTTGGTCTATTATGAGGACTTTGTCTATTAGGCCGTTGAATAGTATCTTTTCGTGTTTGCCCGGTTCTTCTCTTGAGTCGTGTAGTTCCTTCATTGCGCCTTTGTATAGTATGTCGTATATGAGGGATGATTTCCCGGATCCGGAGACGCCGGTTACTGCCGTGAAGCAGCCGGTGGGTATCTTAACGTCGACGTTCTTTAGGTTGTGCTCTTTTGCGCCTATGATCGCTATCGCGCCTTTGCCTTTTCTTCTCTCTTGCGGCGTGTCTATTTTTAGCCTGCCGGATAAGTAGCCGCCTGTCAGGGATTTTTGGTCTTTTACTAGGTTTTTGGGCGTTCCTTCGAATACAAGGTGTCCTCCGTGTATTCCTGCGCCGGGTCCGATGTCTACCACCCAGTCGGCTGTGCGAATGGTGTCTTCGTCGTGCTCGACTACGATAAGTGTGTTCCCAAGGTCGCGCAGTTTTATCAGTGTCTCTATCAGTTTGTGGTTGTCTCTCTGGTGTAGTCCGATGGACGGCTCGTCCAGGACGTATAGTACGCCCATTAGGTTTGAGCCTATCTGGGTTGCGAGCCTTATACGCTGTCCTTCTCCGCCGGAGAGGGTTCCTGCTGCTCTTGAAAGCGTGAGGTATCCGAGGCCTACTTCTTCCATGAAGATTAAGCGGGCTATTATTTCTTTTAGTAGTTGTTTTGCTATGTGGGCTTCTTTTTCCGTTAGGTCTATTTCCCGGAAGAAATGGAGGCAGTCCTTGACTGACATATCGGTTACGTCTATTATGGATTTTCCTTTGACTTTTACTGCGAGCACCTTCTTTTTCAGCCTCTTTCCCTCGCAGACCGGGCACATGCGTACGCGCATGAATTTTTCCATCCATTCTTTTCGGCCTTCGGATTCTGTCTGCTTGTATAGGCGGTCCATCATGGGGATTACTCCTTCGAACTCGCCTGAGTAGTTAAAAGAGGAGTTTCCGTTCTTTGAGACGTATTCAAAGTTTATGTCGCGGTCCGTTCCGTACAGGATGATCGTCATAGCTTCCAGAGAAAGGGTTTTGACGGGCGCGATCATCGAGAACTTGAATTTCTTTGCAACGCTTGCGAGTTGCGAGAGGCGCCATCCGTCGACTATGCTCCCGTAGGCTGCGATGGCTCCTTCTGCGATGCTTTTCTCTTTGTTGGGTATGATTAGCTCTGGGTCGAATTCCATCTTTATTCCCAGGCCTTCGCATCCTTCGCATGCGCCGAAGGGGCTGTTGAATGAGAACATCCGGGGTTGTAGTTCTTCGAATGTTAGTCCGCAGACTGGGCAGGCCATGAGCGAGGAGTATAGTTTCTCTTTTTTCTTATCTGGAGAGAGTGCGATAATCAGGCCTTCTCCTTTTTTCAGGGCATTCTCTACCGCTTCAGCCAGTCGCGAGGTATCCGAGGAATCCGGGCGGTCGATTACTGCTTCTATGTCGTGTTTCTTATATCTCTCAAGGGTAACCTTCGCGTCTGTCGCAACTATCTCGTTATTGACGCGGGCTCTCACGTATCCTTCCTTGTTCAGGTCTTCCAATAGTTTCTCGTAGGTCCCTTTTTTCTGGCGGACGATAGGCGCAAGGATGGTTACTTCTCCCGGGAATTCTTCTGTTATGTTTTTTGCTATCCGTTCGGGGCTCTGGGACGTGATCGCTTTGTCGTGGTCCGGGCAGTAGGGCGTTCCCAGGCGGGCATAGAACAGTCGCAGGTAGTCGTATATCTCCGTTACCGTCCCGACGGTGGAGCGGGGATTTTTTGACGTGGTCTTCTGTTCTATCGATATCGCGGGCGAAAGGCCTTCTATGCTGTCTACGTCCGGCTTGTTCATCAGGCCGAGGAATTGTCTTGCGTATGAGGAGAGGGATTCTACGTAGCGTCTCTGGCCTTCGGCGTATATTGTGTCGAATGCCAGCGTCGATTTGCCTGAGCCGGACAAGCCTGAGAAGACTATTAGGCTGTCTCTGGGCAGGTTCATGCTTATGTTCTTTAAGTTGTGCTCTCTTGCACCTCTTATTACCAGGTCTTTTGGGTTGTGTGCGCGCATTTTATCGATACTTATTTAATTTTTCGATTGGGTAACAGAAGCCGTTATGTCGTCGGCTGAATGAAGTCTTGAGAATGCCGGAATATTGCCCTTATGTCAGAGTATATTATTTGGATTACCTTGTTAAAAATAAGAAAAAAATCGTTCAGATATCCCGTACCCAGAGCGTCGGTATGATCGTTCCGTTGCCGCCTCTTTTCAGGTCTTCCAGTCCCGTCTCTATGCTGCCGGTCTGCGCCGTCTGGTACCGCGTTATTTCGATCTGTGAGGCCTTGTCTTTTGGGTTTAGGACGTCGATTACTATTTTCGCGTCGTCGTAGCATACGGAGTCTTCGGGGAGGAGTATCTTGTTTATCTTGAATTTATAGCTGCCGTATTTTGCCGAGTAGTCTACGTAGTTTAGGCCTACCAGCAGTTCGGCGTCTTCGGGCGTGATGAAATATTCCAGGTATTCGTTGTCCGGGATGCATCTTGCGTATCCTATGACGCAGTGTTCTTTGTCTCTGTTGCCGCTTTCCTGCTGAACGCATTTGTCGACCTCTACCTCGCCTCTCCAGTTGCATGTGCCTTCGGCGCATATCGGCCTGTAGCGCGTTTTCGCAACGCCTGCGCCGGAGCATGTGCATCCGCCAAGGTATGGTTGGCCGCAGTCGGAAGCCGTTCTGCAGGATTTGAGCGTGGTCGTAGTGCTTGCAAAAGAAGTGGTCGAAACAATTGTAGTATCAAACAACGTCGTAGACGCGATGATGGTCGTAGTAGAAGGACGGATCGTCGTAGTAACTTTTTCCGTTGTCGAGGGCGCCGATGCTTCGTCTATGTCGCAGACGCCGTTTGCGTCTCCGTCTACGCAGCAGGAGTCGCCTATTTTTACATAGGGGTCGGCGCATCCTCCGTTTTGCCATGCGCATCCCTGGAATAGGATCAATAATGTTATGGCTGAGAAAAACGAGGTATTTCTTTGGTTCATGCTGTGCATCCGGTATTCACTTGGTACCGGGTCAATAAAAATCTGTCTGATGCCTTTTTATAAAGAATTGTTTTACAATATCTAACAGATAAAATGTTCGGCAAAAGATTCGGCAACCAGACGCCTGAGCAGATAACAAAGCATCTGTTGTCCCTGCTTGAAAAGGATGTGAAATATAATCTGTCGGTCGATCCGTTGGGCGCGCGCTTCACGATAGAAGAGGCGAGGGGCATAAGCAAAAGCGAGAGAAGGCGCATTAATTCAGAGCAGCCGAAAAGGCACAGGATACGCAACGCGAAAAAGGGGCATACCGTCAACCTGAAGGGTCGGGAGAATTTCTGATAGTTATGGAAGAGATAGAAGTAAAGGTCCTGGGCATCGATCGAAAGAGAGTCGAAGAGAAACTGCTGGCATTGGGCGCGAAAAAGGTCTTTGACGGGGAGGTTTATGGCATCTTCTATGATTATTCCGACGGCAGCGTAAGGAAAGCAAAGGACACCATGCGCCTTAGAAAGGTGGGAGACAGGGCTTATCTGACTTATAAAAAGTTCGTGGAGAACGACCGCGCAAAGATACGCAGCGAATACGAAACAGAGGTCTCGGACTATGAAGAGGCCCGGAAGATCCTGAAATCCTTGGGCCTTGCGGAATGGATGAGCATGCGCAAGCGCCGCACTAGTTACGAACTGCTGGGAACGCATTTTGAACTGGACAAACACGTAGACCAGTATTCCTATGTCCCGGAATTCCTGGAGATAGAAGCAAAGGACCTGGATACGTTATACAAATACGTGAAGGCTTTGGGATACGAAAAGGCGGAATGCAGGCCTTGGACCATTGTCGAACTCGCGCAGTATTATTCTAAAAAACAAAATGGAAAAAAGTTTGGGAAAACATCATGATCGCGTCGCCTATTTCTCTATGGAGATAGGCCTGGACGAGAAGATGCCCACCTATGCAGGGGGCTTGGGCGTATTGGCCGGCGATTACATCAAGTCCGCGGCAGACATGGAGGCGCCTGTCGTAGGCATCACGCTTCTTAATGGCAAAGGCTTTTTTGTCCAGAAATTCGACGGCGAAGGAAACCAGAGGGAAGAGGAAGCGCCGTGGGATCCTGGAAATTACATGTCTTCCGTCGACAAAGTGATCGAAGTATCCATAGAGGAGAGACGAGTCTATGTGCGGGCCTGGATCTATAAGGTCGTCGGAGTCACAGGTTATGAGGTGCCGGTCATCTTTTTGGATACCGACCTTATCCAGAATTTTGAACTGGACCGGTCTATTACAGGATACCTCTACGGAGGAGACAAGGAGTACCGCCTGAAGCAGGAGATCGTCTTGGGCGTCGGGGGGGTGCGTATGCTGGATAAGCTGGGCATACATGTTAAGAAGTTCCATATGAACGAGGGGCATTCCAGTCTCATGGGCCTGGAGCTGATGAAAAGGGACCTGGAGAAGAACCCGAAGAAAGCGATCACTCATGTCGTAGACGGCATAAAGGAGCATTGCATCTTTACCACGCATACGCCTCAGATGACGGGCCACGACATCTTTCCGTATTCCCTGGCGGAGCGACTGCTCAGAGGCTTCATGGACGTAGAGCAGATACGGAGGCTGTGTCCGGGCGATTATCTGAATATGACTATCCTTGGCTTCAACCTTAGCGGGTACATTAACGGTGTTGCAAAGAAGCATGCTGAGACTTCTAAGGGGATGTTTCCCTCTTATAATATCAATTCTATAACGAATGGCGTACACCCTGATACCTGGACGAGCATGCCGTTCAAGAGGCTTTTTAATAAGTACATCAAGGACTGGAGACGCGACCCCCACCTTTTCAGGTATGCTGTGGGCATCCCGGACGAAGACATATGGCGCGCCCACGTTGAGGCAAAGAAAGAGCTTATTGACTACGTGAATTCGGAACAGGGCGCAGGCATGGATTATGATACCTTGACTATTGGCTTTGCGAGGCGCATGACTTCCTACAAAAGGCCCGCATTCATTTTCTCGGATATTGAACGGCTAAAAAAGATAGCAGGCGGAAACGGCGGCCTGCAGATGGTCTTTTCAGGAAAAGCCCATCCTGAAGACGTTAAGGGGAAGAAGATCATAAAGGACTTGTTCCAGATAAAGAAGTCTTTGGAACATGACATAAAGATAGCGTATATAGAGAACTACAACATGGCAGTGGCAAAGAAACTCGTATCCGGCGTAGACGTATGGCTTAACACTCCCCAGAAGCCCAAAGAAGCGTCCGGGACGTCCGGCATGAAGGCTACGCTTAACGGAGTATTGAATCTGTCAGTGCTCGACGGATGGTGGGTAGAAGGACACATCGAAGAGATCACGGGCTGGGCCATAGGAGACATGGAAGAAAACGAGCAAAAAGAAAAAGAAGACCTTTATAAGAAGCTGGAGCGCGTATACGGCGTCTACTACCACGACCCTGCCAAGTGGGTGAAGATGATGAGGAACGCGTTGTCGATAAACGCATCCTTTTTCAATTCTCACCGAATGGTGGAACAATACATAACCAACGCCTACTGGGACTAAGGGATCAACTTGGAAATGGAGTCGCTCAAGAGGATGAGGGGAAAGACATTGGAAAAGGTTTTGTACCATGAATGGGTCAGCGACGAATATTCGTCCCTCGACTGGATACAACTGATATTTTCAGATAACTCGGATATCTGTTTTTCTCTGGGGAACGCCGAAGAGACATTGGAAGTGCTTGAGGGATTCGACCCCCAAAGCGAGCAGATGAGCCTCAACGAAATATTCGACGTAGACAAAGTGACAATCAGGACAATAGATCACTCGGACACCAGGAAATGGAAAAACTTCACAGGCGAAAAGATAACAGGTCACAGGATAGAAAACACAGACGATGAAGCGCAAAAATCCGTGACACTTCTTTCAGGCGAAAAAGCCATACGGGTATACGCAGGACAAGACAGCCTGGAAGTAAGATTATTAGCTAAATAGTTGATCGATTAAATGTCCTGTACTTCCAAATACATATTGATAACATGGCCCAACCAAAGCCCGCTGAGAAGATAGATACGGACAGCATAGGACTGTACACCAAAGAAGGCGAAAAGATCGTCGTCTCAAAAGACCAGTGGAAGGAAGCCCTGCCAGAATACTTTGAGAAAGCAACCGACGACCCGGACAAAACATACAAGTTGATAGTCGTCTGCCTTCAGGACGGCTTATTTGCGGAATGCGTCGCCCCCGCGCGCAGGCTCTGCGCGATCGACTCCAATAAGGAGCGCGCAGTTAATCTGTTGGGCGTAGTCTTACTGAAAAATAAACTACTCGACGAAGCAGAAGAGGTATTGCAGAAATATCTTACGGAACAAGGCCAATCAGGAGTGATCCTTGCCAACCTTGCCAAAGTCTATGTGGAAAAAGGCGACGAGAAAGAAGGCTACAAAACCCTGTGGAAGGCGCTGCGAATAGACCCAAACCAGGAAAACGCCCTGGCCTGGTGGTATGCCATCCACGCAGAGAACAAGAAAACAGCAAGGTTATATGATTCATTGAAGAAACTCTCGGAGATCCCTGGAAGCTGGAGGCCCCTGATTTATCTGGCGATCAACTCTTTGGACGATAACAAATCCGGGAACGCATTAGCCTTGTTCAAAAAGGCGCTCGCCATCGCGCCGGGACAAGGCGACGCCCTCACGATAGTCTCCGGGGAACTGGCATCTAGAGGCCATGTAAGAGATGCGCTGAACCTTGTCTACCCGCTTTATGACGCACGCAAGCACGGACATGCCGCAGGCCTGAACCTAATACTTGCATGCATATCCCTGAAAGAACGCGAAAAAGGACTACAGCTCTGCGACGCAGTGGAACAACTGGGAAGAACAGACCAGAAAGAAAAGATCAAAGGGCTAAGAGAAAAACTGCAAGGCCTTTGAACGAGCCACCACACACATTAACATAATACCATTTTTATGTATTGTTTTCGTATAATATACATATAATGTGGGGTAAATAATGTGAAATGGCGATTATTCCTAAGCATATTCCTAGTCTGCTCCGGCCTTTCGATCATGCCGGCACATGCATTCAATAACCAGACTAAAATACTCTATCTGCGGGACCTGGGCACCAAATACACCGGAGAATCTGTTTCTTTTTCCGCGGAAATAATCACCCTGTCAGGCGAAGAATGTAAGGGATGCAAGGTCTGGTTCTACGTAGACGGCCCGGACTGGCAACAAGACCACTGGATAGGCCCTGCGCCATACTCCGATTATTCCATAGACGGCATATACGCAGTCCAGTGGACGATCCCGCCGGGCGCTTCCGAGGGAACATACACTTACTGGGCACAAGTACAGGACTCCAATGGAAATGTCCGCAGCGCAAACTCCAACGAATACACGTTCCGGGTCATAAAAGAGACAAGAACCGCCCGCGTCGTCAGCGTATGGCCAGCAGACGACATAAAAGCAGGCGACAATGTGGCACTATGGGCCCAAGTCCAAAACACGGGAGACAAAGCACTTGACTTAAACTGCAACGTAAAATTCCTGATAAAAGGCACGGCAGACGAAGAATCCATCGACTACAACCCGGGCACAAGAAACTGCGTCACAGACGACTGGTCAGGGACAAAAGACGTGCTCAGAAAAGGAGAGACGCGATGGTACAAAATAGAATGGACGCCCCCCGCAGCCGGAAGATACACCTACTGGGCAACAGTCGAATACGACAACCGCCAAATAAGCGACACGCCGCCAACCAACTCATTCAACGTGCTGGAACCCAGGAACGCAGCAATAGAATCAGTGGCCCAGATCGACGACACCCGAACTGGAAACAGCGTCAACCTGGGAGCACTGGTCGAGAACACCGCAGACATAATGTTAAACATCGGCTGCAGAATAGGCTTCTGGGCCAAAGGCCCGCAAAAAGGAAACCAAAAAATGGAAGGACTCATAGGATATACCCCATGCAGCCAAACAGACAACAACAACCCAGAACCGCTCTACTACCAAGAAAAAAGATGGTACACGATCAAATGGACTCCCCCGATGGCCGGAGACTACACATACCAGGCGATCGTAAAATACAAGGAAACAGAGATCAGCAACTGGTCCGACACTCAGAGCTTCCGGATAAGAGACGATGCGCCGACCACGACGCTGGAACAAACAACAGAAGAAACACCGGAGACAACCACAACCACCACCGAACCACAGGAGGAAACAACGACAACACAAGAAGAAACAACAACCACCTCAACTACTACAACAACCACGTCGACCACGACAACCGAAGCAGTACAACAGCCGAAAGCCATCGGCCAGGCGACCGGAATAAATTTTGGCAGCCCGCTGATGAGCTTCATAGGAACGGCGGTAATAATATATCTCGCAGCATATATCGTATACCGATTCTCCAAAAGACAGAAAAAAGAAACAAAAGCGGAAATACAAAAACCCAAGGGAGAATAACATATTTTGACCACATACGTCTCATAAGTATATAGAGATAGAGATCGCTACGTGATAATGGCTGAATCAAACCTTCAAGGCATATTCTATTTTGAAATAGAAAATAAGGTAACTGACGTAGGTTTAAGGCGGGCCATAACCAAAGAAGTGCCTGACGAATTAGAGATAAGAATAGACAACCTGACAGACAGTAAGGTTAGAGTCTTTCTAAAAGGCAAAGAAGCAGCTATTAAAAAATTTTACTCCCTTCTGAAGACAAAGAAATTAGGCCACTCCGAAAAATACACTTTCTCCGAAATACAACCCGTTACCGCCGCCGGATGTTTTAACGTTAATACCGATCGCTTCTTTCACAAACTACAATGCGAACAATTAGGCAAATTCGTAGAGACCGGAATAGGCATGCAGACAGATATCAGGTATATGAAACAAAGCATTGATAACCTAACTAAGTCCATAGACTCCCTGCCCCATGCCTTGGCAAAAGCTCTAAAGGAAACGAAATAAACCCTTTTTCTCGTCTTACTTTGCCGATAAAACTTACGAAGACAGGTAAATACGGCCAAAAACTGAAGTAATCGAACTTATAAAGTATAGCCCCGCCAGGATTCGAACCTGAGTCACCCGGTCCAAAGCCGGGTAGGATTGGCCACTACCCCACGGGGCTGTTTTGTTTTGTCGGAGAATATTTCTTGCGCCCGTCGGGATTTGAACCCCCCGGAGCCTTTAAGAAAGGCTCGCGAAAGGGCGTGCTGCTTACGCAGCACACCTGACGAACGATGCGCCCGTCGGGATTTGAACCCGAGTTATCGGCTTTCTTCGGTTTTACCGCCCCGTCATGGTTCTTTTGGGGACTCGATCATGACTTGGAAGGCCGAAGTCCTACCAGACTAGACTACGAGCGCTTGCTTTTAATATAGGAAATTATAATACTTTCAATAATATATATCTGTGTGGTGTTTTACTAAAAAAATGGATGGATTGATAGTTTTGAATTACAAGACATATGATGAGACGACAGGAGATAAAGCTGTTGCGCTGGCCAAGTTATGCGATTCCGTGTCCAGGGAGACCGGAGCAAAGATCATTGTTGCGCCCCAGTTTACCGATATCTACAGGATAAGCAGGGAAGTTTCGATCCCCGTATATGGGCAGCATATCGACGATATCAAGTACGGCGGGAACACCGGGAGTATCCTTCCCGAGGCCGTCAAGGCTGCGGGAGCATCCGGGTGCCTTTTGAACCATTCAGAGAAGCGCCTGAAACTTGCCGAGATAGACGCGGGAATACAGAAATTGCGCTCAATGGGCATGGTTTCCATTGTCTGCACAAATAACGTCGCAGTTTCCGTGGCTGCTGCCGCGCTGGGCCCAGATTATGTTGCGATCGAGCCTCCGGAGCTTATCGGGAGCGGGATTTCAGTGGCCCAGGCGAAGCCCGAGATCGTTTCCGGCAGCGTTGCCGCAGTCAAGAAGGTGAATCCGAATGTGCGCGTGCTGTGCGGCGCCGGGATAGCAAAGGGCGACGACGTGAAGAAGGCATTAGATCTGGGAACGGAAGGCGTTTTGCTCGCATCGGGCGTAATCAAGGCCAAGGATCAGAGGGCTGTTTTGTTGGACTTGGTCAAAGGGCTAAGATAAGCCCTTTCTTTTTTTAGGGCATGAGAACGTTCATCCCTATTCCTTCTTTGAATTCGATTGGGTGTATGTTTTCCGAGTGAGCGGTTGCCCGCATCTTTCGGATCATGAGGTTTCTTGAGGATTCTATTCCTACCATGACGTATTGCAGCGTTATTACTCCGTCTACGAGGAATTCTGATATGGTGTCTCTGCTCATGCCGCCCACGCTTTCCAGCAGTTCCGATATTACGAGGGAGGTGCAGGGCAGTTTTCTTACCTCGTTTATGATCTTTTCTACGAGTAGCCGGGTTGCTACTGATTGATGCAGGGGGGATGGCGCCAGCCGGTCCAGGCGGTCTTTCAGTGTGTAGGATATGTCGATGTCTTCCAGTGCTACCGGGTGAGCCAGTATCTGGGACAGTGAATCTATTACGACTCGGGTGCAGCCGTCGTCTCTTATCTCGTTTATGAGCGACTTTACGCTGAAGTCTTTAACGTCCACGCAGACTATCCGTAATTTTCCCTCGTTCAGGTATTTCTGTATGTCCCAGCCCAGGACCTCTGGCTGCAGGATGACATCTTCTATCTGTTCGTTGAAGGCTATGTACAGGCATTTTTCTCCGGCCTTTGCTCCGTTGTACAGGTATTGCAGGGCGAATATGGTCTTGCCGGTACCGGGTGCTCCGGACAATAGTATGCAGTGGCCTTTGGGAAAGCCCCCTTCAAGTAATTCATCTAAGCCGTTTATGCCTGTTTTTACTCTTGGGATTTTCATTTTCCGATTGTTTTCTGTTGTTCTGTGAATAATTGAATATATTATAACTGGGATATAAATAGGTTCTCAGCGATCGAATAAAGAACAAGCCAGGACTATGAGGACGACCGCGAGTATCGCCACAGCCGCAGCAGACCATTTATCAGCTCCAGAGATCAGAGGGATCGGCCGATGAAAAAGTACCGCCCCGCCTCTTATCCGGTTATCCGTCTTTTCCGGGCCCCAAAAAAAGGGAAAAAACATCCCCGCCAGGACGACTAAAACCCCTAAAACAGCGAGTATACCCCCCATAGACACGATTTGCCGCTTTTTCAGGGTATTTATATGTTATATTTTTAAAGTGCTATACTTATAATGAGGTTTATTTAAAAAGGTGGTTATCTTTTTGAGGTGAATATACTAAAATGACTATGAAGGCTAATGTTGAGAATATGGTTTCGGCCATAACCGTTAATACAAAGATAGATCTGAAAAAGTTCGTCAAAAAAGTAAAGGGAATGGAATACAACCCGGAAAGATTCCCCGGCGTCGTCTACAGGATAAGAGACCCCAAACTTGCAATGCTGATCTTTTCATCCGGAAAGATAATATGCACGGGCGCAAGAAGCGAAGACGACATAAAGAGAGCAGTCGAGAACCTACTGGCAAGATTCAAGGAAGGAGACATCAAGATAACAGGAAAACCCAAGATAGAGATACAGAACATCGTAGCATCCGCGAAGATGAACTTCCGCGTGAACCTCGACCAACTGGCAATGGAATGCGAGAACACGGAATACGAGCCAGAACAGTTCCCAGGCCTGGTCTTCCGCCTGGACCAGCCCAAAACAGTGATGCTGGTCTTCAGGAGCGGAAAGATGATAATAACCGGCGCCAAGACCGCAAAAGACGCAGACAAAGCCGCCGAGGAGACAAAGAACATAATAAAGGAAATAGGAGCAGTCATCTAACGGCGGCTCCAGATATTTTTCGAAGGGGAATATTCCTCTTTCTTTTCTTCTGTTTTTTCCGTGTGATGCCCGGACCATATCTTCCTCGGCTTGGACGCGTTCAGGCGTTGATGATACTTCTCAGCCTCTTTCTCCATGATCGCAAGGCGCTTATAATAATCAGGGAACTCCAACAGATGCGCAAGCGCGATCTTTCCAGTCAATAAAGGATCATCATTCGTTACATTCGTCTGAGGATCGATTCTCCCATGCTCTAACTCGACCATCAAACCATTTCGGAATTCCTCGACAGGAAAACCGCTCGCCTTCCAGTCGACACCGATCGCCTCGCCTATCTTCCTAGCCTCCTCCAAGTCAAAAACCTTCGATGCAGCCATTTTTTTTTGAATCAGATAAAAAAAGATAATAACAATAACAAATAGTACCACACATTAAAAAATATATGCTCAGGCAACAGACGCCTTACCCCAGCCGACACGATCCCAGAAACGCTCATGCACCAAATAAAGAACAGTCGTATAAACGTTGCTCACGATTACAAAACCGGTAGCAACGTCGGTATTATGGGTGAACAGATAAACCGCAGTAAAATCCGCAGCCACGATAATAACCCTGTAACTGACAGCCTTTACAACAGACCTCTTAAAATTCTCCCGAAACCTAGAACGATTACCTCCCAAAGCCATAAAAACACCATAACGTTAATTAATTTAATACAAGCGCAATATAATAAATCCTTGACTCCTGAATCATCTTAATACAGTTACACTAATAAACATAATGAATTCCTCCGAACGACAATCCCGTGCGGGGACCTAAAAAGATTGGGTTTCCACAATTTTCTCGATATTTAAAGTATGACAGTAAGATATTTATTGATATTTGGACAAAGGATGAAAAAGGACAATCTCTCCAACCGTTTTGCGGATCAAATGCCTAAAATAGAAGATCAGATCAAGGCATCCAAATGGTATGGCAAAAATGAGGAGGGGATACGAAAGAAATTCGGAGGTAAGTTCATTGCCATCAAGGGAACGGAGATAGAAAGTTCCAATAGCGCCGAAAAGCTAATCAAGAAATTGCATGATTCCTCTGAATGGTTCATAGTCTACGTGCCCAAGGAAAAAATGATAGCCTGCTGGTGAAAAAAAATGTGCATGGGCCATTTCCAGGGAGAGATACCTGTAATACCTGCCTTTTTACTTCTTGGAGAAAAACCAATTCCCTTTCTTCCCATTGTTGATACCGGATGCACTCGAACAATTCTAAGCTATCAAATAGCGGAAATTGCAGGCATAGACTTAAAAAGCCTAAGAAAAGAGCAGATAGGAGGCATTGGAGGAAAGTCATATGTTCGTGAACTAAACAGGGAAATAAGCATCGGACTCCTGGATGAAGAAGCAGGCGGAGTGAAAAAGATACACGTCGAACCCCTGGATTATGTCTATTTTTTCGAGAAAAAAGACGAGAAAAACCCATCTCTAGTAGGCTGGGACATTTTATCCAGATTCGAGCTATGTTTCAACAAACAACAAAACGACATAAACTTAAAAAGACTTAACGTACTGCCTAAAAACCATAAAATACTAATTAAAAGTTAGGAGCAGGATAACATTTTTTGCTGATCCGGATTTTATCTAAAGCACGCTTTAATTATCCTAAAACTTGCTTAAGGCCCTTGGGCTTTCCAGGCTTGGTTTTTAGTATTTTAAAGAATAGTCCATATATTAAAACCTAATACGCGGGGGTGCCGGAGCCGGCCAAACGGGCAGGACTTAAGATCCTGTGACGAAGGTCTACGCGAGTTCGAATCTCGTCCCCCGCAATTTTCTACTTTTCGCTGTTTTCCTTTCTCTCTTTTTTATTTGCACCGTCTCATAGATTATTGTTGTCTGAAAAATGGCTTTGGATGAGTATGAGGAGTTCCGGGACTACTATGACGAGTATTTGGCGGAATTCTCTAAGCCCGATTCAGGGGTCTTGTTGGAGAAGGCTAGGGGGGAGATGCATAAGATCAAGGCCGAGGACAAATTTATTTTTACTCCTCGTTTTCTGCCAAAGGACTTGGTCGCCGAACATCTTAGGCGTTGCGAGAATACGATAGATGTGCTTAATCGTATTCTTGCCGAGACCAGGGAGGGGGAGAAGACGCCTCTTTCGGATATTATCCCTAAGAAGCGGCAGTATAATATTCCCGTGTCTAACATGTATGAGCGGGCTGCGGAGCTTGTTGATCCTGCTTTTCCATCTATTATGGAGAGCCGGATCGATGGCTGTATCAGGGAGGATCTTAGTCTTATGTCTTATGAGGTTAATGCGAATCGCGCGGGTTGGGAGAATTCCAGGGCTTTCTGCGATATTTATAATAAGTATTTTGGCGGCATGCTTGCTGGTCGTACTATGGATTATGCCGATGGCTGGGAGAAGATAATCAAGTATATGCTGGCAAAGATCGGGGGGAGCAAGGTTATGTATTTGACGGAGCAGACGGGTAAGGAGTCCGTTGACGCTTTGAAGGCCCGGGGCATAGACATTGTTTTTGTAAGGTTCCAGGAATTGTCTTCTCTTATGAAGTCCGGGGAGCTTTCCATAACCAAGAAAGACGTGGTATACCGCGGGGAGAGAGTAGACCTTATCTGCCGGTTCCTGCGTACCCATCAGGTTCTAGAGGTTCCAGAACTATGCGAATGCGTGAAAGCAGGCAACGTCCATTTGATCAACCAGATGGATGCATTCTACGGGGGCTTGAAGACCTTGATGATACGGCTGCGCGACCCTGACTGGATGGCGTGTTATGCGAGGCCAGAGGATCTGGTGGAGATCCCTGCATCGTGGTTTCTGCGGGATATGGAAGATAAGAGCCTCATAGAGAGAAAGGACGGCTATGTTCTCAAGTTCGGGAACCGCGGCGGGGGTAAGGCGGTTTATTTCGGCATGGAGAATTCCGGAAAAGAGTGGGCCGATATATTGGAGAAGTCCAGGCATCGTTTCCCTGAGACTGCCATGTTGCAGGAATATATCGAGCCAAGCGTTAGTCCGGTCTTTGACCGGGGCGGAATGTCCCTGCAGAATACCACCTGCGACGTCTTCGTCTACACCACTGGAAAGCCTGAACAGGGGGGCGTGTTTTCCCGCTGCTCCTATGAGAACCTGGTAAACTACAAAACCGGGGGCGTCAAGCAGACCGTGTTTGTCTGATCATTTTACAAGTGCTGCGCTGACGTATGCTTCTATGAAAGCGGCTATGAGCAATAGAGGGGTGACCAGTAATACGTGTATCACCGCCGCTTCTTTGAGGCTTTTGCTTACGTCCCTTGCCCTTTTGCGGTTGTCTGTTGTGAGAAAGGATAATCCGATTCTTAGGCCTATTGCTCCTGCGATGAATATGGCAGGCAGTTCGAATATTCCGTGGAGTGTTACGCCTTTCATGAAGTAAAGCAATCCTTTATCTTCTTTCTGCAGGTATTTTATGACGAATCCCATGATAAAGCCGTTGGAGAACATTATGAGCAGCGTGGGCGCTATCAATGTCCCGGCCACGACCAGGTAGACTGAAACTTTGTAGTTGTTGTAGAATATGTTCAGGGCGGTTTCCAGGTTAGATTCCTGTAAGATCATGTCCTTTAATTGCTTTAGTACGGGTAGGAGCATGCTTTCCGCATTATCGTACAGGGCATACCCCGCAGGTATTCCCAACAGAAATGCCGCGATACAGACGGCGATCAGTCCGTTGTTTCCGGCGAGGGCTTTTGTGATCTTTTTCATTTACCTTATCTCTTTTCCGCAGTTTATGCAGCGGACTGCATCTTCTGCATTGCTTGTTGCGCAGGCCGGGCATATCACGTAAACCGGCGCGTTCGATCCGTTAGCGTTTTCTTCTACAGTTTCCCTGGAAATCTTATCGTTTGTTCCCTTATGCGAGAAAAACATCCTGTCAGACAGGGACAGCATGGAGCCCAGTAATCCGCCGATGCCTGCGAGCAGGATGCAAAATAGGTTCCATAATATGAAAAGCATCCAGAATATCTCTGACAGGATGGTGTCCGGCCTGAGGTTGAAAAACGGGAATACAAGGAATACCCACAGCAGAAAACCGATAGCAGCCGATGCTACGCCGAGAAGAAATCCCTGTTGAGGGCGCATCTTCGCAATTTTCCCTGCAGAAATGCCCGCAAACAGCGGCCCTATTATCGGGACCAATACTAATGGGACATATACGAGCGAACCCAATGCCAGCCCGTAGAGCATCCTTATCGCTTCTTTTATTTGCATGATCCCCCCGCTATGGAGAAGATAACAGAGGATACATAATTGCGGCGATCAGCGACAACAGCAGCCCGACGTCCAGGAGTATCGTGCCCCATTCGTCTTTTTTCTCTCCTCTCCACAATACGTATCCTACAACGATGCCTACAAGGGCCAGGAAACATACGACCCGGACGGGTATGTTCACAGGTATCTTTACTGTCTTTTCCGGTTTCATAATCGGTATTCCATCACTGCTTTGAACAGGAGGCTTATTGAACTGTCCAGGTCTTTCATACTGAAAACTCCTGTGGGCGTATGGATATAACGGCAGGGGATCGATAACACGCCGGTAGGTATGCCTTCCCGGGTCATGTATATCATGGCGCCGTCGGTCATGCCGCCTTCGACGACGTCGATCTGGTAGGGTATCCTGTTCTTCTTTGCAGTGTTTATGAGCAGTTCCCTTATCCCGGGGTGGCTTATGAGTCCGCGACCCGATGCTTCCGCTATGGTTATGGCCGGGCCGTCTCCTATCCTGAGCATGGACTCGCTTTCCTTTATCTGCGGGGTGTCGCCTGCGATAGTCGTGTCTATTGCCAGCGCGCAGTCGGGGTTTATCCTGAATGCGGCGACTCTTGCGCCTTTTAATCCGACCTCTTCCTGGCAGGTCGCGACTCCGTACACCGTGGCATCGATGTTATCGGGTATTTTTTCCATCACCTTCAGGAGAGCATAGCAGCCTATGCGGTCGTCGATCGCTTTACCGTATACGTAGTCATCGGATAGGTTCCCGTAGTCTGATTCGAATATCACCTGGTCTCCGACCGCAACTTTTGATTCGGCGTCTTTTTTGTCCTTCGCGCCGATGTCTATGAACAGTTCATCGTGCTTCATGACTTTTTCGGTTTCCTCTTTTCGCTGGAGGTGCGGCGGCTTGGAGCCGATGACTCCGGGGACTGCGCCTTTCTTTCCTTTTATCCGTACCCTTTGGGCGAGGAGTATGCGGTCGTCGATGCCTCCTATTTTGACGAAGCTTATGAATCCCTTCTCGTTGATGTTCTTTACCATGAGCCCTACTTCGTCCATGTGGGCCGCTATCATTATCTTTGCTTTGCCTTTTCCTTTCTGCCCCGTAACGTTCCCGAAGCTGTCGATGTCCACTTTGTCGCAGCTTTTCTTTAGTTCGCGCTTCATTATTTCTGCAACGTCTTTTTCGAACCCTGATATTCCGTCGGCCAAGCATAGCTCTTTTAGTAGTTCCATTTTAATTTTTTCTTTAGATGATACATATCCGATAGTGTTAAATCTAATATGTCTTATCTGATTTATATATGCCCGTTACTTAAGTATTAGTGGTGGGTTGGTTGGCAAACATACGTAAGGTGCCGACTTGAAAATAGGAAAGATCACTTCCGCTGCTGGCGACGAGATCGTTGCTTCCATCCATCTGACCAAAAAACCCCTGGACCTTTCCACTGCAAAAAAACTCTGCGGCAAACCCGTCTTTCTCGAAGATTCGAAGAACGCAACCCTTGTCGGCCGCATCACGAACGTCATCGGGAGGACCGATGAACCTTATGCCGTCATAGCCGTGGACAAGAAGAAAAAGAACAAGTCCGCAGACAAGCTTCTGGATAGATTAGTGTTCACTCCTTTTAAGATAGACCTGTAAATGGCTAAAACATCCAAATCAAAAAAATCAAAAAAAATGGTTGAAAAACTAAAACCCCTCGGTACGGACTCTAACGAAACAATTGCGAAATCCTGCCCGTCATGCGGCGGCGGAAACCTGGTAACCGACTACGCACACGGCGAACTGGTCTGCAAAAAATGCGGACTGGTCATAAGCGAGGAACTGATAGACTTCGGACCGGAGTGGAGAGCATTCGACGAAGAACAGAGAAGCAAAAGATCAAGGACCGGCGGCCCGGTCAAATACGCCAAACTAGACAAGGGACTAACAACCGAGATAGACAAATACGACAGAGACATACGCGGAGGAGCTATTCAACCGGAGAGGAAGGCGCAGCTATACCGCCTCAGAAAATGGCAGAGACGGTCTCGTATGTCGGACTCGTTCCAGAGGAACCTATCCATCGCATTGCCGGAACTCGACAGGATGTGCGCATACCTGTCCATCCCGGGCAACATAAAAGAAGAATGCGCCATGTGGTACCGCAAGGCGGTATCGAAGGGGCTCGTGCGCGGGCGCTCGATCGAGAGCGTCGTTGCCGCAGTCATCTACCTGATATCGAGGCAGCACCAGCTGCCGAAAACGCTGGACGAACTCGAAGAAGCATCGGGCGTGAAGAGAAAAGACATCGGCCGAAGCTACAGGTTTTTGTGCAGGAAACTGGACATAAAGATGCCGATAGCAACGCCCATGGACTACGTTCCAAGATTCGCGTCAGAACTAGGCCTATCCGGAGAAACGGAAGCAAAGGCGATAGAGATCCTGGAAGAAGCCCGCGAAAAAGGAATAATATCCGGCAGGGGGCCGACAGGCGTTGCCGCTGCCGCT
Source organism: Candidatus Altarchaeales archaeon (assembly GCA_023252215.1). Taxonomy (GTDB): domain Archaea; phylum Altiarchaeota; class Altiarchaeia; order IMC4; family QMZM01; genus CAIYYO01. The sequence goes on along the minus strand of JAHEXG010000013.1, from coordinate 3,196 downwards.
ATATATCTTGCCGCGAAGATCACGAACGACAAGCAGACGCAGAAAGGAATAGCCGGTAAATTGATCGGCGTGACCGAGGTCACCATAAGGAACCGCTATGAAGAGCTTGCGCGCGCACTGAACATGAATATGTGATGGCGTCCTAAAGGACGACATCCCATAGGCATTTTCACTTTTCTTCTTTCTATTCCTATTTTCTTTTATATGAATCCCAACCTTCTCTTCTTATGCCAGATAACCCGAGGCATGAAGTCGAAAAAAGAGATAGCAGCTATTCCTACGGCGCAGCTGGGCGAACTGTCAGGCATATCCCAGCAGAGCGCATCCCGCCGCCTCAAAGAACTGGAAGACGACGGACTCATCAGGCGCGTTAAGACCGGGCGAAGCCAGGGAGTGATAGTAACCGAAAAAGGGATCAATGAACTAAACGAACTATACTCCTCGCTGAAAGCATTTATCGAAGAAGAGCAGCCCAGGACAAAGATTACGGGAACGCTGTCACGAGGACTGGGCGAAGGCGCCTACTATGTTAACGAGTACGGCGAAGAGATAAAGAATAAACTATCCTACAAGCCTTTTCCCGGGACCCTCAATGTGAAGACAAGCGAGCCCTTTAATCCAGACCGCCTTTTGACTGGGACGATCAAAGGATTCAAGAAAAAGAACAGGACCTTTGGATCGATAAGGTACGCTCCGGTAAAGATATCCTCCAAGGAAAAGACAGAGAATGGACATCTGATAGTTCCTGCGAGGACGCATCATAAGGGGATACTGGAGATAATCAGCCAGTATAACTTGAGGGAGAAATTGGGGGTTGAGGATGGGGATACTATATGCGTTGAGTTCGTTGGCGAGTGAGATATTACGTCTTCTTTTATACTCTGCCCCATAAATATAACTTGTTTTTCATAATCCCGGGGTTGGATGAGATGAGATCAAACAAGTCAAGGGTGTTCGTAGTTGCAGTAATGTTGTTTACACTATCCGCTCTTTCTGTTGTTTTACATGCTGATGAGACTGGAGACGATTCAACTGTGATGAAGGATGCTGATACGGGGGAACAGGCTCCTACGGATAGTGATATTACTAGCGATACTGTTTTGGGCGGTTCTGATGGGTCGACTACGCCTGTAACCTCTATTCCTCCCGATACAAAGCCTCCTTCGGAGGATTCTACACCAACCGGCGATAAAATGGATTCTGATGAGGACACTGAGTATTATAAGTTTGCAGATGTTCAGTCTCCTTCAAGCCCTATTGTAGAAAAGAGTTCGTTTCAGACTAGTCTTTTTACCGGGGCTGCGTCATATTTTTATCCTCTCGATCTTCCAAAGGGTACAAATGGCCTGACTCCGGAAATTTCTTTGAATTATAATAGTCAAAGCGCCATTGGCAGGGCGGGCATTGCCGGTCTTGGGTGGGATTTGGGATTGAGCTATGTGGAAAGAGACGTCAACTATACTCCTGAAAACTTTAGTGACGACCGATTCGTCTTGGTTCTTAACGGCGAGAGATACGATCTTGTCTATGTGCCTTCTGACGGCCGTTATCATACTAAAATTGAGTCATATCTTTTCGTCAATAAATCCATTAGTGCCATGAATACGTTTACGGATTACTGGCTTGTCAGGTCGAAAGACGGCATTGAGTACCAGTTCGGATTTTACAATAAAGATTATATTTATGATTCCGAAGTCGTTTGTTCAAGGGGGACGTATGTTGCGCGATGGTATCTTGATCAAGTAAAAGATACGCATGACAATACAATTAATTTGTTATATAACCAATCTGAAGGAGCAGTCTATCCCCAGTCAATATTCTACAGTAACAAAGAAATAGATTTTATTTTTGAGAATCGATCTGATGCAGTCACTGTTTATAATCAGGGCTGTAGGGTTCGAGAATCCAAAAGGATTAAATCGGCAGTGATTAAAGTCGATTCAGCTATTTTGAGGTCCTACAATTTCAGTTATGCCTCTGATGGCCGTTCGCTCCTCAATTCGATAACCGAATATGCGTCTAATGGCTCTTCCCTTCCTGCGACTGTCTTTGATTACCAATCCATACAGGGCGGTTGGCAGACGGCTTCGGGATGGTCTGTTCCAGACATAGGTACCCAGTCAAGAATGGGTATCCGTTTTGTTGATGTAAACAACGATGGTCTAGTCGATATAATACAGGGTTATGAGGATGACGGCGTTGATAAATCCAGTGCATGGCTTAATAATGGTTCTGGTTGGGTTCAGGCGGATAATTGGAAGCCACCAGTATTCTTTTCACGTCATAGTTCATCTGTATATAAAGATCATGGAGTTGAATTCGCAGATTTTAATGCAGATGGCTTAGTGGATATGTTCCACATGAATTCAACCTCCTGTGAGATATGGTTTAATACAGGGAATGGATGGACTATCCAGCCGAATACTAGTTGGCCTAAGCCTCCGGGTATGGGAACTGATAATCTAAATAGTCATGGCGTGCGTGTTGCCGATATTAACGGCGATGGCAAAGTCGACATATTGCATGGATACGATGATGAGCGAACGGTCTGGATCAACAACGGAAGCGGCTGGTACAATGCCAGTAACACATGGAAACTACCTACGTACTTTGAACACTACGTCGATAATTATGTGGTTATGACTGATCTGAATGGGGATGGATTGATTGATTTAATAAAGGAGGGAGACCCTGGCGGCAGTGGAGGTATATGGCTGAATAACGGATCTGGTTGGTTGAAAGAATCTGATGGGAGCACTATTCCACTAAACTTGTATAATCAATACGGCATCAGGGTAACTGATATAAACGGTGATGATCTTCCTGACATACTTCAGGGGTGGCGTCATGATGGAACTCCTGAGTATACCTACCATGCATGGATCAGCAATGAATCGGGCTGGATACAAAATGATACAAGTTGGGCACCAAGCACTTATTTTATTGATGATAGATACACTACAGTAGAAACTTCCATTTTATCAGATCTTAACGGTGACGGTCTTATAGACATAATCGATACATGGGGAAATGTCTACTTGAATAAAGGACCATACCCTGGCTTGCTTAAAAGCGTACATATGTCTCTGGGTGGGCTGATAACTATAAATTACACTACAAGCACTTCCGTTAATAATACTGGGACTGACGGCATTTCCCATTTGGGATATCCTATTTGGCTTGTAAGTTCCATTGC
>JAHEXG010000068.1:1450-7052 GCA_023252215.1 Candidatus Altarchaeales archaeon | reverse complement strand
CCAGGAGGTATTCGCTGCAGCCGTGTACGTTTATCTTCAGGCCGTCGGAGAATACGCCTGTGTCCAGTCCTGCGTCTCCGTATATGTCTATTGTTATGTCTCCCGATAGTCCTGCGCCTATGAAGCGCTGCCCGGAGATATTGAGCAGGGTTATGCGGTTGCAGCCGTCCCTGACTGCCTGTCTTATCTTTGCGTTTAGTTCTCTGTAGTGCAGTTTTTTTCCGCCTTCTTCTGCGTCTATTGTGAACGTTTTTGTGCCGGCCATTTTTTTTATTCGCCTCCTACTTCCACTCTGCTGCCTGCGTGCTGTACTCCGAGTATCTTTGCTTCATGCGGGTTTGGTCCTATGTAGCGCAGCCTGTCCCTGTTTCCGACAAAGCTTTCCACTGCGTCTATTCCCATTGCTCCAAGGACTTCGTCCAGGTCTGCGGTCCATGAGTGCAGCAGGTTCTTTACCCGTCCGGCAGCCCATTCCACGTCTATTCGTTTTCCAAGCATCGGGTTTCCTGTCGCTATCCCCCAGGCGCATTTTCCTGTGGGGCACTGCTGGCACATCCTGCAGCCCATGGCTATGAGGACTGATGTGCTTATCATGCCCACGTCTGCTCCAAGAGCTATTATCTTTATCAGGTCGGACGACGAACGAAGCGAGCCGCCCGCTATCAGGGTAACTTCGTGCCTTATGCCTTCGTTTCGCAGGTGCTGGTCTACTGAGGCAATCGCCAGTTCTATGGGTATTCCGGCGTTGTCTCTTATCACGCGGGGCGCGGCACCGGTTCCTCCGCGGAATCCGTCTATCGTGAGGAAGTCTGCTCCTGCGCGCACTATGCCTGAAGCTATCGGCGCTATGTTGTTGACAGCCGCAACTTTCACCCCCACGGGTATCGTGTACTCCGTCGACTCGTGCAGGGCCGCAATCAAGGTCTTTAAGTCTTCTATGGAGTATATGTCGTGCTGCGGGTTAGGCGAGAGCGCGTCCGTTCCCAGGGGTATTCCCCGCGTATCGGATATGAGCTGGGTTACTTTTTCTCCGGGTAGCTGTCCTCCGTGGCCCGGCTTTGCGCCCTGCCCAATCTTTATTTCTATTGCCGCTCCGCGCAGGTAATCCGACGTTACGCCGAATCTTCCGGATGCTACTTCGCTTATGGTGTTCTTCTTGTACTGCTGGTGGCTTGGATGCATTCCGCCTTCGCCTGTCCCAAAAAGCGTGCCAGCTTCGCTCACTGCGCGCAGGACCGCAGTATATGCGTTGTAGCTTATGGAGCCTAGGGACATGTGTCCCACTATCAGGGGCATCGGGAGCATGACGTTTGGGTATATGTCGTCCATCACGTATTTGCCGTTCTCTTCTCTTATGGACAGGGTCTTGGGTTTTCTGCCAAGGAAGGTCCTTGTCTCTACCGGCTCTCTTAGTGCGTCTATCGACGGGTTTGTCACCTGGCAGGCATCCCATACGAGTTGGTCGAATATGAATGGATAAGGCCGGTCGTTGCTCATCCCAGAGGTCAGTACTCCGCCTGTGCGGGCTTGTTCGCATATCCCCCGTATGTGCCACGGCGTCCAGTTGGGGTGGGGAGCGTATGCTACGGGATATTCCTGAACGGATATTGCATCAGCCGGGCAGAATGTTGCGCATCTCTGGCATGCTACGCAGTTTGCCGTGTTCACTACCATGGGCTTTTTCTGCTCTTTGTTGAATTCTATTGCGCCATAGGTGCAGTTTACGGCGCATCTGCCGCATTTTATGCATTTGTCTAGGTCTATTCCGACTTTGAACCTCGGCATCGTCTTATCTTGTGCTTGCATTTTAATGGTTTAAAGATAATGCGTACAGTGGTGCCAAAGGCACCACTAAACTCGTTGTGGGTGAGTGAGGTCTATAGCCTCACTGTGCTTGCATTTTCTAGGCTAATACTATTCCCTCCAAGGGGTCTTTTGTTCCCGTGATTATCGGCTCACCCAGCGAGGCTATAACCGGCTTGCCTGGATCAGGCTGCCAGTAGTTCTCGGTCTTGTCTATGGTGTGTATGCTGTTCAACTCGCTTGCGAGGTAAAACGTTTTGCCGTCCTCGGATACCGCAGCTATCAGGGGCCTCAGTTTCTTCCTATCCGAATGTCCGATCATCGTGGGTTTCGGATAATCCGTCGTTATTATGATGCTGAAGGGGCCGTTGGCCATGGCCTTCCTATGCGCTATCCTGATATTGGTTATCCACTTCTTTTCCACAGGGCTCATCCGGTCGATGTCTTTCCAGTAGGGAGGAGCCAGTGCTATTGCCGCTATCCTCTGCGCTATCTTCGCAGGATAATTGCACTTCCTAACCAGGTAGTCGAATAGGTATGCAAGGACTTCCGTGTCGGTCAGGAGCTTGCATTCGTAGCCAAATTCCTTTAAGTAGTTTACGTTTGTCCCGTAGGACGTTATCTCTCCGTTGTGAACAACCGCGTGGCCCAGCAGCGAAAAGGGATGCGCTCCGCCCCACCATCCAGGCGTGTTCGTCGGAAAACGCGAGTGCGCAGACCACATGTAGGCCTTTATGTCTTTTATCTGGTAGAACTCGGCTATCTCCGTCGCCCAGCCGTTCCCTTTGAACACTGCCATGTCTTTTCCGCCGGAGAGGCAGAATGCGCCCTTTATGGAGCAGTTTATGTACATCATTATCTCCTTAATGGCATCGTCCGGGAATGCCTTGTCTTTAGGGTCTACGAAGAATCTCCAGACGATCGGATACTCCTTTAGGACTCCTTTCTTCACCGAAACTTCCTCATCCCGGACAATGTCGGTGTAGTCTTTCAAAAACTCCTCGACTGTGCGCTTGATCTCCTTGTCGTCGAGTATGAGCTGCAGGCAGTAATTGTCCTTCATCTTGGGAAACAGACCGTAGGCTGCGTATCCAGCGCCGAGGCCGTTCTCCCGCTCCTCCATAGTAGCCATCATCCGGCCGATGCTCTCGCCTGAAACGATCTTTTTGTCCAGGTTGAATAAACCAGCTATCCCGCAGGCAGCAAGCTCCCTTTCCAAGGGACGCTCTGCGAAGCCTTTTTGCATCATCATTTTCTCTTTTTCCTCACGTTATCGAGTATTTTACGAATCTCCCCCGAATCCAGGTCAGGAGCAGGCCCCATACCCATCTTCTTTCTTATACCCATTCGTTTGGGCATTGAATAGCCGGTCTCTTCCAGCATCTTCAGGTGGTCTTCGACTATGCGCGGTGCGCCGCTCTCTTTTATTGAGAGTTCCCGCAGTTTTGCATAAAACTCTTTTAATCCGCAGTTGTTGGGGCAGCGCTCCTCGCATTTGCCGCATTGTAAACAACGCCATATCTCCTGGCTCTTTACCGCATCATAGTATCTTCCCTCAAGGAGCAGGTCCGCCGGGGCCAAGGGGTCGAAGGGCTTATCCGTGTTCCTTGTGCTGACAGCGGCAGTGCATTCCTCCCGGCACGCTTCGCAGTGGCCTGACAGCTCCTCGATGTTGAAATATTTTGATACCAACGCTTTCTCCAAAGACGCCGCAGCCGAAACCTTCGCCATAAGCGGCCCGGTCCCGGTGGCATGGCCTTCCAGGAATAACTGCTCTGTTGGGACGCCGAATGCCAGGCACAGAAGCTCGCTTATGTGCAGCACCGGCACTCCCAGGTCTTTTAGCTCCGGGGGGAGCATGTCGAATCTCATGAAACACGCCGGGCACGATGTAACGATGCAGTCTGCTTCAGCTTTCAGGATATCTGAAAGCTTCTTTTGCAGTATCCCGTCCGCTTCGTCCCTGTCAAACGCCGCGACAGGAACACCGCAGCACTCGGTCCTGCTCTCATAGTCCAATGCCCGCGCTCCGGTAGCAAGTACCAGTTCATCAAGGGAACGCGGATTCCGGGAATCGTCGCTTGGAACGACCGGCGGATAGAGCATATGGCAGCCGTAGTGCACGGCAACTTTTATGCCCCGAAGAGGCTTTACTGCCATTGTTTTTATGACCGGGATATTTGAGTGCAAAAGATTGAGTGTGTGTATTACTTCGACCGTTCCATTGTAGCGCATTCCCTCCGGGAGCATCGCATTCGTCTCTTCCCGCGTCTTTTGGTCTTTCAATTCCTCTGCCGCGCCGTGCAGGATGTTATAGCATCCGTTGCATGATACGAGCAGTTTTTTCCCGTTCCTTTCCGCAAGCGCAAGGTTCCTCGCAGACAATGCAAGCTGTGCGTCCTTTCCATAAGCCTTTACGTACACCGGGTCCGGGCAGCAGCCGAAGCCTTCCACTTCTACGGGCTCTATTCCCAGCATATCCAATGCGCAGGTTATGCTCCTGACAAGGAAGGGATAATTGTGGGTGAACGTGCAGCCCCAGAACACAGGGATTTTTTGTTTCATTCCAGAATATAATAGCAGAATACGCGAATAAATAACAAAGGTTTATCTTTTAAACTATAAATACGTAAAATATTACATTATGAAACTCACAAAGAATGAAAGGAGGACTCTCAAGTTTTTAATAGAAAACGGCAGGGCCACTGATGCCGACATAGCAAGGTCTTTGAACATCACGCCCCAGGCCATTGGAAAGATCAGGAAAAAACTGGAAACCGAAGGCATAATAAAAGGATACACGACAACGGTGGACTATGAAAAAATAGGGATAACTGTCATGGCCGTCGCGCTATTCAAATTCACCCCGGAAGCAAGAAAAACCATCCTGACAGAAGAAGACGTGAACCAGAGGATCAAGGGACCGCAGATAATAAGCTTTTACCGCCTGCCTGAAGGAGACGTAACGCACCTGGTCACATACGGTTTTCGCAGCCTGGAGGAATTAGACCATTATTTCCACATACTGCAGACTGAAAGAGGCCACATATCCGAGATAAAAGAGCTTTACATATTCTCCTCGAGAAGCATACGAAAAGCCTCGGACAAAGAACTGCTGATAAAAGTGATAGACGAATCAGGACACGAAAGCATGGCAAGGCCCCTTCCGCCCCAGGCAAGCGACAAAATACCCCGCCTAAAGAAAAGAGGCCTGGCAGACATGGGCGCAACATAACACGCCCCCCCCCCCATTCTCTGTCCTCGGCCTAATCCGCAGAAAAAAAACAAAGCATCCCGCCAAAAACAAGGAACAGGAGCCCGAAAAACCCCGAGCCGGACATAATTATAATCATACCAGCATACCCCATAAGGGCTGAAACCAGCCCCATAAGGCTTATTCGGAATATCAGTTTCAGGGCAAAGAGTATCATAAAAATAAAAAACACGGGCACAAGAAAATCATCCAAGCCCTCCATCAAAGGATTAGAATACTCCGCCTTTTGAACCTTAGACCCATGCTTACCGGAAGCCGCATCAGGATAAGCGCTCAGAAAATAACCCATAAGCAGGCCTGCGATCAACGCAGGAAGAAAAGCCATAAACAAAGCACTCTTTCCCATAACACTAAAAGAATACGAAAACAAGAATAAAAACGGAACTCAAATATTCTTTGCCGGCCCTTTCTCCTTCATCACAAATTTAACGATGAAAAACACAACAGCCGCAATTATTACAAAGTTGATAAATGCCCCAACAAAATGCCCGGCCAAAAACTTTACGGGCCCGATAACAAACTGAG
>JAHEXG010000068.1:0-1440 GCA_023252215.1 Candidatus Altarchaeales archaeon | reverse complement strand
GGTCTGCCAGTCTCCATTCGGGATAAGCACCCCGACGAAAGGCATGATAATATCGCTAACAAGAGCATTCACAAGATTCGTAGCAGCCGCACCGATGATAACTGCGACTGCAAGACCGATCACCTGATACTTTTTCAAAAACTCCAAAAACTCAGATGCAAGACCCATTGTATCACCACTATTAAGGTATCGGTAGGATAGATTAAAAGACGGGATTACTCCCACTCGATCGTCCCGGGCGGTCTATTTATTAATCTGTAATTTATTGTTATTAATTGATAAATTTTGGTGATTACTATGTACGTCAATGTCACAAATACCAAGGTAATTCATTCCCCCACCCTGAACACGGTAATAATGGTCGAGGACCTTCTTTCGAGCATGGACGAAAGCGTAATAACGATAGCGGAGCTAAAGAAGAGACTGCCCAAGCAGATCAACCACAATACCCTGAAAGTGATCCTAGAATACCTCGAAAGAAGCAACAAGATAGCAGTGACGCTTAAAGGGATCACCTGGGTGCATAACACGAATCAAAACCTGAAGAATGCAATCGCAAAGGGGCTGGAGATATGAAGACCGTAAGGGTGATCCTCTCGCCGGATGCGAAAGAAGTCTACAGATACCTGAACAGGGAAGCTGCGAACTCAAAAATAGAGAAGACGATACTCACAGGCCTCCAAAAGAAGATCGACCTGATAAAAGCAAATCCCCACTACGGCGACCCGCTAGCAAAGAAACTGATCCCGGCAGAATATCAGATAAAATATGGCGTGACAAATCTCTTCAGGGTCGAACTGCCAAACTACTGGAGAATGTTATACACTCTCACAAGCGGAGAAAGCCAGATCGAGATAATCGCGTTCGTGCTGGATATTACAGATCATAAGAGGTATGATAAGAAATTTGGATATAAGAAGAAATAATCACTCCCACTCGATTGTCCCGGGCGGCTTTCGCTTCTGAATACCTGCAAAAATAGTATATAAACTTATATAACCTAATATTATTCATGGACGTCATACACTATCCCCGGCTGGATACAGTCCTCGCAGTCGAGGAATACATAAAAGAGCACAGCGGCGAGTACAAAAAGAAGAGCCTATGGGAGCACCTGCCCAAAAAGATGATGTACCAGACATACTCCGTAATATTCGACTACCTGGAAAAATCAGGAAAGATCGCAAGAGACAGAGAAGACAAAGTCGCCTGGATATGGAACCCGATCCTCGCAAAGAAATACGCGGCAAGAAAAGACCTGCAGGTGAGATGAATTGGAAAGCATGGTCGTCTACGCAGATGAAAAAGTAAGGGAAGCTTACGAGAAGTTGAAAAACTCAGATACAGAGGATCGCAAACTCCTCGAATGGCTGAATCGCGCCTATGACGACCTGGCAAAAGACGCATTCTGCGGAATACAGATACCAAAGAAACAGATCC
>JAHEXG010000067.1 GCA_023252215.1 Candidatus Altarchaeales archaeon | reverse complement strand
GAAAAGATCTGGATGAACGGAAAACTCGTAGACTGGAAAGACGCGAAAATACACGTCTTAACTCACGCCCTGCACTACGGATCCGGCGTCTTCGAAGGCATACGCTGCTACAACACAGACAAGGGACCTGCGGTATTTCGGCTGGTAGAACACATGGAACGCCTGGAAGACTCGGCAAAGACGTACATGAAGACGATCCCATACGACACAGACCAGTTGTGTCAGGCGACTAAAGACCTGATAAAAGCAAACAAACTAAAAGAATGCTACATACGCCCGATAGTATACAGAGGCTACGGCGAGATGGGACTAAACCCCCTTAAGTCGCCGGTAGACGTAGCCATAGCGGCATGGAAGTGGGGAACCTACCTCGGAGAAGAAGGCCTGAAGAACGGCATACGCGCAAAGATATCCTCCTTCACAAGGATATCCCCGAACATAATGCCCTCAGGCGCAAAGGGAACCGGCCAGTACTTGAATTCGATCCTCGCAAAACTCGAAGCCCTCGACGTAGGATACGACGAAGCCATACTCCTCGACGACAGGGGATTCGTCTCTGAAGGCCCGGGAGAGAACATATTCATCGTAAAGAATGGTGTGTTATTCACACCACCAGAGCATGCCAGCATATTGCTTGGGATCACTAGAGACACAGTGATGAAACTCGCAAGAGACATGGAATACGAAGTAGAAGAAACAGACATCACGCGCGGCATGCTGTACCTCGCAGACGAAGCATTCTTCACCGGAACCGCGGCAGAGATAACGCCGATACGATTAGTTGACGGAAGAGAGATCGGAAAACCCGGGCCGGTGACGAAAAGCATACAGGCGAAGTATTTTGACGTGATCCACGGGAAGGAAAAGAAATACGACGACTGGCTGGACTACGTCGGATGATATTTTTTTTATTATTTTAATTGAGTATCATTCTGGTTTTGCCCGTTTACTATACTCGCCTCCGAATAAACAATAATGCCGACGACCCTATTATTATCGCATGCGACAAAATCTAATTCTTCTATGAAGGCTGGCGCCTTTCTAAGCTTATGAAGAAGCAAATGTTCATTGCAGCCGGGTTTATACAAATCCCAAAACGCTTCTCTGACAAGGGATTCTGTTTCCCTATGATCCTTCGGGGGCCTCTAACCTAATTATTATATCCCCCATTTTATCTTCCTCACGGAATCTAGAGCGAAAGCGAGCCTTAAAAACTTTGTCATGAGTTCCAACGGAATTCGAAGCCTTTCGGCTGAGTCCTTTATTTGATGTATTGTTTGTTTTCTTTTAAGTATTTTTTGATGAACCATTGGATGAATATGTTATCCTGTTTTTTGGTTTGGGCTCTCTCTAATGCGTTGTAGTAGCTTGTTCTGTTTTCATAGGAAATGTTCATCATAGGGTAGCCTTCTTTGTGGAGTATGTAGTTCATCACTAACCTGCTTATTCGGCCGTTTCCGTCTCCGAACGGATGGATGGTTACGAGTTTTAGGTGGGCTAGTCCTGCGATTTCTACCGGGTTAAGTGTTTTCCTGTTCTTGTTGTACCAGCTAAAATACGCTTTGAGGAGGGGATAGACCTCTACGGGCGTGGGAGGCACGTATTTGCATCCTGATATAGCCACCCCGTAATCCCGTATATTTCCTGCAAGGTCTGGTTTCGTCCCGGCAAATAATTTCTTGTGCCAGTATATCACAGTCTGCAAATTCAACTCCTTTTTATGCTCTAATACCTCTTGGAATAATTTATCGTGGGCTTCGGCTTCTTTCACATCCTGCACGGGCTTGCCCTTCGGCGAGATGCCTTTTTCCAATAGGTCTGATGTCTCCCTGTATGAGAGCTTTCCGCCCTCTATCCTGTTCGTGTCATACGTGAACCTTATTGAGAATATGCGTGCTTGTTTGGAGTTGATGGATGACGGAACACACGACATTTCATTTCTATAATTCTTCTTGACGGACTCGAGCAGAGGATACCATCTGGCTTTATAGATCTCTGACAGAAACTCATTTTTGACTTCCTCTAAGTTCTTCGGAAGACTCTTCCCCAAGTATTTTTCCTCCTTTCTGAAGGAATTGCCGGATCTGATCGTATGCTCAAGATAGAAATAAGCCGTACCGCCGATCGTCCTCTTCGTTACATGGGCCATAGTAATATATTACCACCACATATTTAAAAAATAACACAAAACGTCTAAAATGTGGCTATAATGGCAAATCGGAAAAAGGCCTCGAAAGCCGGAGGGCGTCAGCCCGACGATTGCGTATAACTATCTTTTTTACGCACTTTTTAGCCTGTAGTGCCTAACTTTTTCAGTTCTTTAAAAGACTTCATTCTCCGCTCTCTATCAGCGTTCCCACGAATTTCTTTCCTTCTATCGCGTTCTTCATGTTGTCCAGGTCTTCTGACAGGAATATCGTCTTTATCTTCGATCTCTGTATGACTTTGACTGCGAGTATGTCTATTAGTTCGTATTTTCCTGCGCCTACGGATTTGTTCTTTATCATGTCCACTAGGTCGTCTACTTGCATTTTTTCCTGTCTTTTTGCGTCTTTGTTCTTGCGGGGATCCTTGTCATAGATCCCGTCTACGTCGCTTACGTTTATGAATAGGTCTGCCCGCATGTATTCCGCGAACAGCGCGGCTACGGCATCCGTGCTGTGTCCTGGTTCTGTTCCGCCCATTACTGCTATTTTTTCGAAGTCCAGGGCTTTTAGCGCGTCGAGGTGGTCTTTTGGGGGCTCCATGTTGGCTTCCGGGCCGATCGCCGCGGAGAGCAGTCGTGCGTTCAGCCTTGTTGCGCTTATGCCTATGAGGTCGCAGAATACTTCTGATGCTCCGAATTCTCTTGCGGGTTCTATGTATTTTCTCGCGGTGCGTCCTCCGCCCGTGACTATTGCGATCTGGTGTTTTTTGTGTAGTTCTCTTGCGAGTTTTGCGAATCTTTCCAGGAATTTTTTGTTTATTTCGTCTGGCACGATGACCGATCCGCCGAGGGAGATGACTATCTTCATGGTTATATTCTGTGCTGCTTTGGTTAAATATCGAATGCGGGCCGGCTACCGACAAAACAAGAATGCTGCGGATGCGTATTTGCTTTTTTAATCTCTGGGATTCTAATAGGATACATGGAGAAAACCGATTTGGATGTCTTAGTCATCGGGGATACTGCGATAGATAATTTTTATGAGGTGAGCCGGGTTCCCAGGATCAATAATGCAGCCGATGTTTTGGGCTTCCGCCAGTTCTATGGGGGCATGGGGGCGAATACTGCGGTTGTTGCGCGGGCGCTTGGCCTTAGAACTGGTTTGGTCAGCGTTATTGGGACTGATGCCGAGGATTATCGCATGTATATGCAGAATCTTGGGATAAACCTTTTTTTGAAGGGCATTTTCGGGGATACTACGAGGTCGCTTTTCTTTAAGGAAGCGGGCGGGGATCAGATAAGTTTTTTCTATAAGGGCGTTACTGAGATGCTCTCGGACCTGGATCCTGAAAAGGACTTGGAGATTAAAAAGGACGTAATCAAGGATGTTGGCTGCGTCTATATGGCCCGTACGTATCTTGCGCTTCAGAAGAAGATATCGGCTCTGTGCCGGGGGAAGTTTCTGGTCTATAACCCGGGTTATGGCGTCTTTAAATTCGACGAGGTGCCTGAGATGTTCTATAGGATATTGAAGAATACGAGCGTCCTTGTGTTGAATCATCATGAGTTGTCTCATCTGAAGAAGATTGGTTTTGATCCTTTTGCGAAGAATGGCACAAAGGTTCTTTTAGTGACCAAGGGGGATAAGGGCTGTAGCGTATACGCAGGCGAGACCGAGATAGACGTGCCTGCTTATAAAACCGAGGTGGTGGATGCTTCCGGTGCTGGCGATGCCTTTAACGCCGGATTCATCGCGGGGCGGCTGCGGAATTATGAATTATATGATGCGGTCAAATTGGGCAATGCTGCGGCGTCTTTTATTGTCGAGAAATGGGGTTGTCAGACGAATCTGCCTACCTGGGATATGGTGTTGAAGCGGTATGAGACCCTGTGAGCGGCTTTATTTCGGGCTCTCTGTTTTGGGGTCGCTCTTCTCGCCTCTTTTCATCCTGCTTATCTGCACGTCCAGGTCGATGAGTTGTCTTTCGTAGTCTCCTATTATGTCCCTGAAGTTGTCTGTTGATAGCTCTCTTTTATAGAATTTGTGCTGGGCCATCTTTATTTTGTCTGCCACGTCAATTCTGCGTATCTCCAGGAATTTGAGGTCTCCTTCTTTTTTTGCTTCCAGGTTCTCTTTCTCTTCTTTTACTATCTCCTTGTATTCTTCCGGGGTGCATGATCTGTAGGCTGAGAGGAATTTGTAGAGGTCTTTGTATACGTCTGCTTCGCCGCTTTTATCCAGTTCTCTTTTGGCGCTGGTTATCCAGGGGGTGAGGGATGATTTTGTTTTGGCGATGGCCCGGACAAAGTCGTCCATTGAGATCTTTCTCTGGGGCGCTCCTTTGAGCGCCTCCTCCCAGGGAATGGAGCCGGCAGTGTTGCATATTGTTTTTATGTCTGACGAGGAGTAGTTCTCTGTGACCTTTGCCAGTGCGTCGTATTCTATGTCAGGGCTCACGGGTTTTTCCCTGCAGTGTATCTGGAATATCTGCATTCTTGCTTCTGCATTCGGCGGAGGGATGAATATTTGTTTGGTGAACCGCTCGGATCTCCTGAGGGCAGGGTCGATGGCCCAGGGCGCGTTTGTCGCCCCCATGACTATGAGGCCTTTTTTCTTCTTGAATCCGTCGAGCTCGGATAGGAAGGCGTCTACGAGGCGGACTGCGTCTATGTTGAGGTTGTCTCTTCTGCCTGCGATGCCTTCTATTTCGTCGAAGAACAGGATTGCGGGCGTGTTTCTGCTCGCTCTCTCGAAGACGTCTCTTATGTTTTTTTCGCTTCCGCCTTCGTCCGGGGACAATATGTCGGTTATGAGGACATTGAAAAAAGAGGCGTTGCATTCGCCTGCGGCGGCTTTCGCGATGTATGTCTTCCCGCATCCGGGCGGGCCGTATAATAATATTCCGCCGCCTAGGCTCTGCCCGAATTCTTTTGCCAGGTCTTCCCTGCTCATGGGGTAGATCACTGATTTGCGGATTTCTTCTTTGACTTCTTCCAGGTCTCCTACGTCTTTGAAACTTATCTTCGGCTTCTTGACGAGGTCCACGCCTCCCGCGTACTTTAGTATGTGTTTTGAGTATTCCTTGTAGCTGCCTAATTCGCCGCTTTCTTCAAGCTGTTTATAGGCTGCCTTGTACCAGGACAGGAGCGATGATTTTTGCTTGCTTATGGCCTTCATGAAGTCTTGCATCGTTGCCTTTCTCTGGACGTCGGTTCTCATCGCCTCCTCCCATGGGAGCTTTATTGCTGCGTCGCATATTGCCTTTATGTCTGCCGACGAATATCCGTCTGTGAGGTCTGCGAGTTTCTCGAAATCTACTGCCTCATCCAGGGGCTCTTTTTTTGTGTGCAGTTTGAATAGTTCTGTCCTGGCTTTTGTGTCCGGCGGGGGGACGAATAGTTGCTTTGTGAATCTTCCGGCCCTGCGCAGGGCTGCGTCGACGGCCCAGGGCGCGTTTGTTGCTGCGATGAATAATACGTTCTCTTTCAGGCTTTCCACGCCGTCCATGTCCGACAGGAGCTGGTTTATGAGCATCTTTTCCGACTGCTGCTGTTTGGGGTCTCTTTTCCCGCCTATCGCGTCGAATTCGTCGAAGAATATTATGGCCGGGGAGTTCTTTTCTGCCTGCTCGAATATTTCGTGAAGCGTTTTTGCGCCTTCCTCAAAGCCTTTCTTAACGAGGTCGCTTACGTTTATGTTGTAGAATGCTGCGCCGCATTCGCCTATGGCTGCCTTTGCTATGTAGGTCTTGCCGCATCCGGGCGGGCCGTATAGGAGTATTCCGCCTCCTCCCCGCCGCCCGTAATGCTTGGCAAGGTCTGGCCTTATTATGGGATATATTATCTCTTCGCGTATTTCCTCCTTTATCTCGTCGAGTGCTGCAACGTCCGAGAAATTGATGGTTTCGCGCTCTATGGGCACTGCCTTGAATGCTCCGACTTCCGTGCTCAGGGATATGGGCTTTATCTCCACGCCTCCGAGGATCACTTCTTTTACGCTCTTGGATGAAACGGGGAACGCGGTTTCTCCGATCCGCTCGATTTTGTTGTTGTGGGCGCTGTGGTATGCGCCGTTTATGTATGGCATGAAGACCACGCCGTCTATTCTCACATCGGATTCGAAGAGGGCTTTTAGGAGGTCTGCTATGTGGTCTACGGAGTATTTTATCGGTTCCTTGGCGTATTCTTCCACCCAAACATTCGTGGTTTTAAGGTATGCGTAGAGGTCGTATCCCGGGTCTTCGAAGATTGGCAGGCGGAAATTAGCGTCTATGTGGTCTTTTATCGCTGTATGCTTTATGTGCTTGCCGTCTTCGGAATCTGCTATTATCTCATCCATTATGGATGTGTATAATTCTTTGAATGCCGGTTTGTATACCTTTATCAGCCCGGCATTTGCCAGACCCGTGACCGTGTTCGGGTTTATGTCTTCTTTGAATGTTTCACCTCTTCTTATGATTCCTCCAAGTACCCGCACGTCGTCGGCGGGCATTTCCAGGACTTTGTTTAGTATGTCATAGCTTTCTATCTTGTCCTTCTTCATGTGATAGAGGAGGCCCGTAGTCATGTTCACGAAGAAATTGTTCTCCCTGCGCTCGTATACTGTCTGCCGGGTTATTCCTTTATGGACTTCCTGAGGCCTTGAAAGCTTATAGATAACCAGGGGATAGTATCCCTTGCGTATCTCCGGCTTTTCAGAGGGCGTCAATCCCAGGAACCGGCGGGCTCCCTGCATAAAACTCTTCTCGACATCCTTCTCCTTTTCTTTCGAGACTGCGAATGCGAGAGTGCTTACCTTGCGTATCTCCATTTTTTGCCTGCTGTTATCAATTAAAAGTATATCCTTCTAAAGATAAATGCATTAAAGATTGTCTCTTATTCTTTCTGCTTTTGTTTATTCAGCTCGGAATCCAGATAAAAATCCCCTGCCTTAAAATAAGAGACCCGTTATATTTAACCTGCTTCTATTATTTATATGAGTTACTTGAAAATGGAATACAAAGGGCAGGTTCCTTATCCTCTTGTTGGTTCGGCTTTGCTATC
>JAHEXG010000012.1 GCA_023252215.1 Candidatus Altarchaeales archaeon | reverse complement strand
GACCACTACTCACCCAACTACGACCACTACGACCACGACCACTACTCACCCAACTACGACCACTACGACCACGACCACTACTCACCCAACTACGACCACTACGACCACGACCACTACTCACCCAACTACGACCACTACGACCACGACCACTACTCATCCAACTACGACAACAACAACCACGACAACTACCCACGCAACCACTACCACTACAACCACCACTACCCACGCAACTACAACTACCACCACTACAACCACGACCACTACAACGCAGCCGGGCATATGCGGTAACCTGAAGATATTCAAATACAACGACTACAATGCCAATGGGATATGGGAGAACGGCGAACCGGCCATGGCAGGCTTCAGGTTCAACATAAAAGGACCACAGAACTACAGCCTTGTAACTGACGAGCACGGAGAAATATTCAAGTTCTGCATACCCCTGGGTACTTACACGATCACTGAAGTTGCGCAGAGCGGTTGGCAGTCTACTACGCCGAATCCCCAGACGTTGACTCTTGACAGCGAAGACCTGAAAGAGGCAAGATTCGGGAACAGGCAGATACCGGCCACGACAACTACGACCACTACGACTACGACAACCACCCTCCCGGACTGCAGCAAAGTAGTAATATCGGCAAGAGGAATAGAAGCAGCAGGGATAAAACCCATTATGCAGCTATGGATAGACGGCAGGATGCGCGCCCAATGGAGTGTCCTGTCCGATACCCGCGAATACACATATGACGCAAACCTATGCGGCGGAGGCCACAACGTGGACATAGTCTATACAAACGACTGCTCGACGCCCACGGTAGACAGAAACCTCTACGTATACTACATAAAAGCAGGAGGCACAATGATAGAATCAGACGATCCGTCTGTTAAATACGACCGAGGCAGCGGCAGTGCGGCATTCGACAGCCTGGACGTAATAAACGGCCAGTCCCTGATGTCAGTGAACGGCGCCCTGCGCTTTAAAGTGAACGGCGGACTGTCGACGACCACAACATCCACGACCACGTCCACGACTACCACGATGCCATGCACTCTGCTATGGTGGTTCGACAACAACCATAAAGACACCTGCAGAAATAGCACGTTCTGCGGCTCATACATGTACTACGGCCTGAGAACCTTCGGAACACAACAGGAATGCCTTACAGCCCTGAACCAGTCGAATAGCACATGCAGCCTGGTAGGAGACTACGCGCCCTGCGGAGTAATTACCATGAGCGAGGTTGTGAACCTGATAAACAGATGGATGGCCAACGAGGTAAGCCTGGGCAACGTAATAGACCTGATAAGCGCCTACAAAGCTCAATAGGCCTATCATTATTTTTTTATTTTTTTTTAATTTAACACTTCTTTTAGTTCCCCGATAAATCCAAGCACGACCTCTCTTGTAACATGCGGCATAACCGCGAAACGAATGCAGGATAGCTCCTTGTTGACCGCTATACCCCAACCCCTCTTTCTGAGCTCCGAGGCTGTTTTCTCTATGTCCGGCAGCCGCACCCCGACGATATTTACGTCAGGCTCGGTAACGATGCCTGCGCCGGACACCTTCTTTAATTCCCGGCAGAGCAGCGACGTATTTCTCAGGCACTCTCTTGCATTCTTTTCATAGCCCTCCAATCCAAGACATCGAATGGTCGCCCAAACCGCAGCTACGGCTCCTGCAGACCTGCTGCCGCTTAACGTGTATGATGTGATAGGTATATACGCAGGCTGTACGGTCAACTCTTTCAGATAAGAAGCGTCGCGGAAGAGCAATGCTCCCGCAGGGATAGGGGCGCAACCCATCTTATGAGGATCGATGGTGAGCGAATCCAGGTTATCCAGACGAAAATCCGTCACCCGTCCCACGATGAATGGAAGGATGAATCCTCCGAATGCCGCGTCTACGTGGAAAAAAACATCACCGCATAGCCCGTTTATTTCTTCCACCGGGTCGACCATGCCCAAAGAAGCAGTGCCGGCTGTGGCAACGACCGCCAAGGTGTCTTTGCTTAAAGCCTTCTCTATATCTCCCACGTCCGCCCGGAAATTTTTGTCAAGGCCCGTCTTTTTGACTTTCAAGCCCATCAGGTCCGCGGCCTTTAACACAGAGTAATGAACAGAATCGGGAACTATTACCTCCCTTTTACCCGGATACATCTTCTTTGCGGCATAAAGGGCCGCTATATTCGACTCAGTGCCCCCGGTAGTAATATAACCCGCAGCATGCGATCCGTGCAGCATACCGGCCAGCCACTCCATCACTTCTTTTTCCAGCTTCTGCGCAGAGGAAAACAGGTAAGTATCCAACGCATTCACGTCCGAGTAAAGACGCCAGGCATCCAACGCAACGTCCAGCGGTTCAGTGGACACCGAGGAGACTATTTTTCCGCCGCCAAAGCAGGGATCTGACGAACGCATCGCCCCAAGCTTTTTAATTATCTCTTTTTTATCCATGTGAAAGAATGCCCGTTAAGAAATAATAGAGACTGAAAAGAAAAAAATAATATAATGCGCCCCTCCAAAAGAAAGAGCCGAACCAGACAAAAAAATAAGGGCGCAAAAGCCGGGGGGATCAGACGTCCTCTTCTCCCATAGCCTCCTCTTCGGAAACTTCGGCAGGCGCTTCAACTTCCGGGACATCGGACGTCGCAACGGACTGCAATTTCTCAATGAGGTTGTTCACTATGTCTTTTTCGTTCGGGAAACCAATCCCCCGCTGGTATCTCTTCTCCCCCTCCGGAGTATAGAATCCTTTTGATATGTTTAAGAATATTGTCTCGTCGGGTTTTACCTTCTTTTTCGATATTTCCAAAAACTTGTTCCTTCCGTAGTCGACATATTCGCTTACAATTGTCTCGTATTCCATGGTCATCACATCTGTCTAAGTATTTGCCAATTAGGCATTAAAGGATTTTAGTCTTTATTAATATATATATTAATAATGGAATAGCTTAATAGATAAACAACACCCCCAAATTGAAAAACAAAGCCCAGTCGTCGCTGGAATACATGGTAATGCTCGCATTGTCCCTCATAATATTCGCCGCCATCATCACCTTCAGCATGACAATGCTGGGCGGCGTACGCAGCCAGCTCGCATCAGACTCAGCCTACAAAGCAGTGGAAGAAATAAAAGAATCCGCGGATTTCATATACGTGCACGGAGACCCCTCCAAGATCCGCAGGACAGTGCGCATTCCAGCCAATGTGGAGAATGTGACCCTCAGCGGAGACCTGATAATGATCTCCATATCGGTCGGACAGACCATAACAGACATATACGACATAAGCAAGGGCAACATAACCGCAGAAGGCGAGGACGGCGCAGTAAACTACCTATGTTCCGACGGAATATGCCGCGAAGGGAACTATCCATTGAACTTCCAGTCGATCCCCTCGGCCGATTCTACCGGATACAACGTGAACATAACCAGGGATACGACGTGAACGTAACCGCTGGATGATGTTCTCCCTCTGTTTTTTTGCTATTAATCCTCAGAGTACCCTATAATAATCCAGAGGAAGATGATAAAACTTGTCACTAACGTGTTAGGGGTCTTCGCAGTAAAAGACGGCAGGATCATAAAAAAGATACTGTTTCCAGGAGACGCAAAAGAGATAGCTTCCAGGCTTTCCCTCTCCGAGGAAGGCGTCTGCCCCGAAGAAGAACAGCTTATACGGGAACTTGCGGCATCCGGCGTAAAAGAACTATTCGTCCAGAACCCAAGCCGCTTCCTTGGACGCAGGTTTCCCATGGCTTACAAGGAAGACCTGAAAGCCCAGGACCCGTATGCGATAGCGCAGGAACTGGGCATGCCCAGGCAGGAAGTACAAAAGCTCATATCCGCGGCTAACATCGAGCTTACGAAAAAGAAATTAAGAATCCAGGAAAGAGACCAGATACTCATGCAGGCAGTATCATCGCTCGACGACGTGGAAGAAGTCAGCAACCGCCTGATGGAAAGGCTGCGGGAATGGTATTCACTGCATTTCCCGGAACTCGATGTACTGGTCGTGAACCAGTCCCTGTATGCCCGGCTGATAGCGTCGCCCGACAAGACCGGCATAGACGGAGGCTTAGCAACCCAGATAGAGGAAGCGCGCAAAGATACCGTAGGCATGGAATTCACGGAATCAGACAACACGGAAGTAAAGAGACTGGCAGAGGCGATAACCAAGATAGACTCATTCAAGACAGACACCGAAACATACATAGGAGAACTCATGAAAGAGATCGCCCCGAACACCGGGGAACTGGCAGGCCCGCTTCTCGGCGCACGCCTTATATCCGTCGCAGGCGGACTGGAACGCTTTTCCAAGCTCCCTGCAAGCACCGTCCAGGTACTGGGCGCAGAAGAAGCATTCTTCCGGTTCCTTAGAACTCACGAACTTCCGCCAAAACACGGGATAATATTCCAGCTCCCCGAAATACGCTCAGCCCCCAAACACCTGAGGGGAAAAATATCAAGAAAATTCGCCGCAAAACTTGCCATCACCTCAAAATCCGACTACTTCAAGGGAGAATACGTAGGCGAAAAGATCCGCGCCGACTTCCTAAAAGGCGTGGAGATGCTGAAAAAACAGCCGGAGAAAAGAAGGCCCGGAAGCGAACATAGAGATATGCGCCCCCAGAGACGGGAAGGCCCAAGACCCCAGGGCGGCCGAGGAACCGGCAGGCCTGAAAGAAGAGACGGCGCAAGACCCCAGAACAAGAACAAATATAGAAGACGCTTCTGAGAACAATATGTCCGGCTACAAGTTCCACGTCATAGCCTACCTGCTGGCGGCATGCGTCCTCACATACGCGCTAAACGAATACCGGATGATCGCGCTATCCCCCGGATCCCTAATATTGTCCCTTCTTTTGGGCGGCATATACTCCCTCCTCCCGGACATAGACATGCCCTCCTCGGTGATGCGCCGCATGGTGGAGCGAGGAGCCCTTGCCCTGGTATTGTTCCTGATAATCGCCTATGTATTCTTTACCGTGATGCTGCTCATATACGCCGCGATAGCCGTAACATTTTTACTCCTGATCCTCTGGTACCTGAAACACCGGGGCTTTTTCCACACCCTGCTCGCAGGACTGCTGCTTTCAGCTCCGCTGGCATTATTCGACTACTCATATGCATTGTACGCTTTTCTAGGGTACTCAGCCCATCTGTTTGTCGACGGGAAGATTTTTTCCCTGTTTTAATTTTCTAATACCAATCACATAGAGAAAGACATGGCCGAATTAAAGATCGCAGGAATAGTGGACGGCTCCACACTGGACTACGCCGGAAAAGTTGCCGCGGTAATATACCTCTGCGGATGCCCCTACCGCTGCCCCTGGTGCCAGAACCCGGAACTAGTGGAACAAGGAGAGATATGCAAGACCGTCGATGTAGACTACATAATATCGGCCCTGAAAGACGACTTTTTGATAAGCGCAGCCTGCGTTACCGGAGGAGAGCCCCTGATGCAGAAAACATGCCTGGAACTGCTCAAGGCGATAAAAAAAGAGACCGGGCTACTCCTAAAACTGGACACCAACGGCTATTACCCGGAAATGCTCGCCGACGCCCTCCCATGCGTGGACCGCCTGTCGCTGGACATAAAAGCGCCCCTCGGAGAAGAATACGCAGCCGCAGCCGGCCTCGGCGACAAATACCCTGAAGCGATCGTTCGCATAAAAAAGTCGCTGGAGACTATCAAAAAATGGGGCGGAGTAAGTGAGGCCCGGACAACAGTCGTCCCGGGCATAACCGACCGAAAAGAAGTAATAGAATCTATCGCGCGGACCGTGGACGAATACGGGTTCCCGCTATACACCCTGCAGCAGTTCAGGCCTATGAACACCCTTGACCCGGCATATATGAAAAAAAAGAGCCCCTCGCATGCCCTGATGCTGGAACTGGGGCGCGCGGCAAAAAACATCCTTCCTGAAAAGACAGTAAAGATATTCACTCAACTAAAGGGATTCGAAAAAATATCCTCAGATGCCTGAGGCGGTGGCAACATACTTCACCTGCTTTACGCCCCTGACGCCCTTTATCCTCTCGATAAGCCTCTTCAGCTTTTTCCCGCTGCCCTTGGCTATGAATACCTCCATGCAGTTCTCCTCGTCCAAATGGGCGTGGATGCTGGTAGTAATAAGGCCCTCATACTCGTGCTGTATCCCGGAAACAGCCTCCCTGGGAGCTTCTTTATCGTACAATACGTTGACTACGGCCACGGAATCGCCCGGGCCGTACGACCAGTCCTGTTCAGAGATATAATCCCGGATAAGCTCCCGCATGGCCTCCGAGCGTCCGCTGTATCCTTTTTCCGAGAGCTTTTTGTCGAAGCGTTCGAGGAGTTTTTCCTCCAGGGAAAGGCTTATTATCGGCATTTTCTATCCTCTTCTTAATAAAACAATGTTATTTATTTAATAAATCTTATTAATAAATGATGACAAAGTTATTAATCACACTACTGCTTGCCGCATTAATAACCGCCGGATGCGTGAGCGAAAACCCTCCCAAAGGGAACGAGACCGCCGGCAAAATAATTGTCGTAGCAACCATCTTCCCGCTCTACGACATGGCAAAAGCGGTCGGCGCAGACAAAGCGGAGGTTCGCATGCTGCTGCCTCCGGGAGTAGAGGCCCACACCTACGAACCGCGCCCAAGCGACATCACAAAGATAACCCAAGCAGACATATTCTTCTACACGGGAGCCGGCATGGAACCCTGGGCCCAAAGCCTCATAAACGGAGCCGAAAACAAAAATCTTACCGCACTAGACGCAAGCACAAAAGCCAAGCTCATAATGGCGCAACAGGCACCGGCAGGCGAAACCGCGGAAGGCAACGGAGCATACGACCCGCACCTATGGCTCGACCTAACAAACGATGAAAAACTCGCAGACGCGATAGCAAAAGACATGAGCGAAAAAGACCCCAATAACGCCGGATACTATGCCGCCAACGCCGAAGCATACAAGAACCGCTTAAAGGCGCTGGACGAAAAATACAACGAGACCCTAAGGAACTGCAAAAAACGCGAATTCATAACCGGCGGCCACAACGCATTCGCCTACCTTGCGGACAGATACAACCTGACCGGCATATCCGCCTACGGCCTTTCACCGGACAGCGAACCCACGCCAAAAAAGATAAAAGAAATAGACGACCTGGTCAAGGCAAAGGGGATCAAATACATCCTGTTCGAAGATACCGTCAGCCCCAAGGTCGCAGACGCCATAGCAGAGGGAACCGGGGCAAAGACGCTTTCTTTCAGCCCGGGAGAAAACCTGCCCAAAGAAGAATTCGACAAAGGCGCATCCTTCACATCCCTGATGGAAGACAATCTCGCAACACTTAATATAGCCCTGGAATGCAAATGATAAACCGAGAAATGGAAAAAGAAAAAGCCATACAACTAAAAAACGTATGCTTCAGCTTCGGAAACGCAAAAGTCCTAAAAGACATCACATTCTCAGCGGACAAAGGAGACTTCCTCGGACTCATAGGCCCGAACGGCTCGGGAAAGACGACGCTGCTAAAACTCATCCTCGGACTATACCCCCTCAAATGCGGCTCAATAAAACTATTCGGAACCGAAATAACCTCATTCCGCGACTGGTCCAGGATAGGCTACATACCCCAGAAGGCGACAAACATAGACACAATATTTCCCGCAACCGTAAAAGAAGTCGTAGCAATGGGCCTGCTCTCAAGGAAAAAATTTCCAAAGACCATAAACCGCAAAGACGACAAAGAAATAAATGCCGCCCTAAAGACCGTCGGCATGGACGAACTACGCAACAAACGAATAGGAGAACTATCAGGCGGACAACAACAAAGAATCTTCATAGCAAGGGCGCTCATATCCAAACCAGACATACTATTCCTCGACGAACCCACGACCGGCGTAGACCAAAACACGCAGGAAAGCTTCTACCGCCTGCTCGGAGAACTAAACCAAAAAGGCATAACCATCATACTAATATCCCACGACATAGGAAAAATAACAAAATACGTAAACAAAATAGCAAGCCTAAACACGGCGCTAGAATTCTACGGAAGCCACAGCGAATTCTGCGCATACGACCCAGAACACTGCCACGACAACATCGACCAACACAGGCTATGCCTGGACAGAGGATAAAAAAAATGCTCGAAATATTCGCTTACGGATTCATGCAAAAAGCATTCATAACAGGAATAGTCATAGCAGTAGCATGCTCCCTCCTGGGAGTATTCCTGGTCCTGCGAAGATACGCCCTCATAGGAGACGGCCTGGCCCACATATCATTCGGAGGCGTGGCAACAGGCATGCTATTCAACTACATGCCGTTCGCAAGCGCACTACTATTCGCAATACTCGGAGCACTCGGCATACTAAAACTAAAAGAAAAAACCCTCATACACTCAGACACCGCAATAGCCATAATAAGCTACACAAGCCTGGGCCTGGGCATATTCATAGCCACGATCGCAGGAGGCTTCAACGTAGACCTCCTAAGCTACCTATTCGGAAGCATACTCGCAATACAAACCTCGGAAGTCGTCTTATCCGTCGCGCTGGCACTCATCGTCATAGCAGTAATAACCCTCTACTACCACGACCTATTCTACATGGCATTCGACGAAGAATCCGCAAAAACCTCAGGAATAAAAACAGGAACACTAAACTCCCTGCTCGTCATACTAACCGCAATAACGGTCGTAAGCTCCATGAGAGTAGTCGGACTACTACTATCCTCCGCGCTAATAGTACTACCCGCGGCATCAGCCCTGCAATACAACACAAGCTTCAAAAAAACACTACTACTATCGGCGGCAATATCCGTCTCATCGGTCACAGCAGGACTACTAATGGCATACTACTACGACTACGCAGTATCAGGAACGATAATACTGATAAACACAGGACTATTCCTCACCTCATTGATAATAAACAGGGCGAGGAACGGGCGGCCACTATTTTCTTAAAGCAAGTCCTTGAATACGGTCCATGATACGATATACTCCCAGGAATAAAAAAAATGGAACAGAAAGAAAAAGAACCCGCCGAACAGCTCCCAATAAAATCCCTATTAGTTTTGTTTTCTTATCATCACAAAAATACCGAGAAAATAGCCAAGGTGCTCTCTAAAGTACTTGACGCACAAATAAAAACGCCGCAAGAAACCCGCATTGAAGAACTCCAAAACTATGACCTAATAGGCTTCGGCGCCGGGATAGACAGCGGAAAACATTACCAAGCCCTGCTCGACCTGGCCGACAAACTCCCGCAAGCCGCCGGCAGAAAAGCATTTATTTTCTCAAGTCCAGTGCGATCATAACCAAGACAAAAGTATCCAAAGATCACCTGGCCCTCAGGGAAAAACTGCAATCAAAAGGCTACCATATAATTGACGAATTTGCGTGTAAAGGATTTAACACAAACAGCTTCCTTAAATTCTTCGGAGGAATGAACAGAGGCAGACCCAATGCAGAAGACCTCAAACATGCAGAAGAGTTTGCCCAGAACCTGTTGCAGAATTTCCAACACCCAAAAAGAGGCCCAAAAGAAACCGTCACTTAGAGCTTCAAAAGACGGCTTAAGCCAGATGAGTATAACGTCTAAGTTTTTAAGAAGTGCCCGGAGGGCATTTGGGCTGAGCGAAAGCGAACCTTAAAAACTTTGTTATGCGTTCCCGTGGAATCGAGGAGACGAACGAGGCGGCGAGTAGTTCAAAAACCCGGTTCCTATTGTTCGTCTTTATGGTATAACTCAAGAAAGATTATTTTGTCCTCCTCTTTCAGGTATGCGTATGAAAGACGGAATGGCGGGACATATACCTCTCGTGTGTCTTTTCGGATGAAGCGCATGGGTTTTCCGGTTTCGGGATTTTCTACGATCTTTTTGATTTGTTTCTTGACTTTTTCTTTTAGGCCTTGGTCTTTTATTTTTTTAATTCCCTGCTCGAACCGTTTGTCGTATGCGACTGTTACCATTTCTCAAGTTCTTTTAGGAAATCTTTGCCTTCAATCTCCTTGAACTTGCCCTTGCCGTACTTATCGAGCGACGCCAAAGTCTTTTTTGCAAAATTCAAATCTTCCAAGAAATTCCCTTCAAGGGAATCTGCAGGCTTCAAAATGATCTCATTGTCCCTCTGGATTATGATGAACCTGTCCCCGACAGCTATGTCTTTTCTCATCTCCTGAGGTATGACTATCTGACCTTTGGAGCTCATCTTGGTAAAATCTACATTTATCATTTCAAAACACTTATGATAAGATTGGTCTTACGAGTTAATAAAACCACCCCTTAACGAAAAACAACAGGATTTTTGAATTGCGTATAACGTATGCGATTTAACGAAGTGCCCGGAGGGCATTTGGGCCGAAGGCGAAGCCTGAGCCGCTAAAATCTGTGTTATAGGAGTACGATCAGCACCGAGCGAACGATAGTGAGCGAGAGTTTTTGAGGGCATTAAAGCTTATGTTTAGGGTGAATCTATAAAATAGAAAAGGAATATTATTACTCTGAGAAGGACTTCTCTCTCTTTTCCTCAACGTACTGACTGGGCAGGAATAACCTTTCATATTCGTTAATTAGGAACCTGTCAGTCATACTCGAAATATGATCTGCTACGAGTTGTTTAAATTCGGAATCGTTCTTTACAAAGTTGTCAATAAAAAATTTAAGCTCGTCTTTAAAAACTCGATCTTTCTTCCGTTTATTTGCATTCCAAAGGTTTATAGGTTTTTTACGCTTGGGGAGCTGTATAGTTTTGGACTTTTCAGTTAGAAATGATTCGGCAAAAGAATCAAGTTCCTTAAGGGTTTTAATATCTGGAATACCATCGCCCTTGGGGTATTTATCCCATTCTTTTTTATGTAACTGAAAGGGATCTTGCATAAATCTATCATAAATTTGTGTAACCATCTCGCTCCCTTTATTATTCATTCGAGATACCATAGGGCTACGATGTATACGTCGTTGTATAAAGTTTTTAAATTCCTCGTCGATGTCTTTCATTTTATCACTAAATGATATCACCTCTTTCTCTATTTTTATTTTTACCTGCTCAATAGGATAATTCCTATATATAAATTTTCCATTCGAATTTTTGGCAAATACAAGTACTCTTTGAGTTCTCCAAACAGCCATATCACTATTAATCCAATAAACAAAATAGTCTGTAGTATCCTTTATTTGTATCTCCTGATTCATCCCCTTCTTTAACTTCTTCAATCTCTCCTTCAGCTTCTTTCTTTTTTCAGAATCTTTTTCGTTGTTGGGATCAACTTCTTCAAGTGCTTCGTTTTCTGATTTCCTATGAAGAACTTTATTTAATGTTTTTACGTTGGCGACAGAATTTTGATGGTTTTTACGCATTCCTTTATTTTTTTTTGGGAAAGATATTTCAATCTCACAAAATTCTCCCGGAGCCATATTCCTGTAATTTTTCAGTTTTTGTTGCTCCAACTTTTTAATTTTTTCTTTGTCTGGTATACAGTTGAGAATATCTATATCCTCGCCATTTTTTATTTTAGTTATTAATCGATCACATCGGCGCATATCTCGGACTTTAGGCGAGGGCGTATTATTTCTTTTACCTTTGTAGAACTTTGTTTCATTAACTTCTGTAATATCCTTAATTTTCTTCCTACTATACTCTATAACATTAGAGGTCCATAACCCCCTGACAAATCCAATGAGATTGCCAATGCTCGGAGGCTTGCCTTTTTGGCACTGTTTATAGATATGCAAATATTTACCCCTTCGGCGCGTGACGATTCTAGAATCCTGCTTTGGCCAAATATCAGCACGTATTAACCACACAAAATCTCCACTCTCTTTAATGGTTAGCTTTTTTTCTTTAATTTTTTCATATTCCTTATTACAATTTGACTTCAAATCTATCCTGTTTCCAATACTATTTTTAATAATCTCTCCAACTTCCTCTTTGGTAATCAGCTCAGACCTCAAACCGTCTTCAAGATCATTAACTCTCTGGGCAATCTCATCTGCTAGCGCCACAACCTGACCCTCCAAGGTGGCTGGTTTCCCGGCCCCTAATTTTTTTAATTTTTCTTTAGTATCCTCAGAATGTTTATCCCCTTTCACAAATCCACGACTTGTATGTTTTAGGATGCCTTCTCTGACCGCCCAAGTTAAATTTAGCCCCTTACCTCGATCATCTTTAGGATTTCGTCTATCCCAATCATAACCCTCTTCCAATTCATCAACTTGTCTTAAACCCTGTATATTATGGCAGAACTTCACACCCAACCCTACCTTATCAAGAGCGTCCTCCCCTGCATGACCAAAGGGGGTATGTCCAAGATCATGCCCCAAAGCTATAGCTTCCACTAAATCCTCATTTAACCTCAGTGCTTCGGCAATATGCCTGGCTATGCTCGCAACTTCGGCCGTATGCGTCAACCTTGTCCTATAGTTATCCCCTTGGTGATTAACGAACATCTGTGTTTTGTATTCAAGTCTTCTAAAAGCGGTGGAATTTTGAATCCTATCTTTGTCAATCTGAAAGCTGGTTCTATATCTGCTCTCTTGGCCAGCCGGATCTATAACCCCCTCTTTATCCTTAATTTCTAGAAGTCTCTTATCCAACTCTTTATCAGAACTTTTGCTTGCATAGGGTGCGAGATTTGCTTTTTCCCATTCTTCCCAATATGTTTTATGTAAACACATTTTTTAGTATCTTTTTGTTATATCCCTGGCAAATGTTGTTTAATATATGAACATAATTTCTTTAAAACCCAAGTTTGACAGTTTGGTGGGTTTTTTTGTGGGAAAATATAGTTTGACAGTTTGAGATTCGTCAATGTTTTTCTTGTGTTTTAGGGGGTTTTTGCCTTTTTTTTACCTGGAAACTGTGAAAAAACAGGGTTTCAGGATATGTTTTGGCATTTTTTTGGTAAAATATCCAACTGTCAAATTCTTCCAGGGATTTAACGTCAATTTCTTCCAGTGTTCCTTGACTGCTTGAACTTGAAAACCGAATGGATCGGACTTCAAGCAATGGGCATGTGCCGGTCTCTTCGTACTGTCAAATTCTCCATGCAAAAACACGCTAAAAAAACATTGAATGAAAAAACTCACAAGACAGATTATCGGCGATACGCGCGTGTTGGCGCTAAATTACGGGAGAATCACGACTTGGAAAAGTTCTGTCAAATTCATACACTAAAAAAAGGTAAAAAATATTAAGGTGTCAAAGTCAGGTTAAAAGTTTATTTTTAAAAATTGCCCTCAAAAATTTCCGATAACCCATTTTTTACGAAGTTGACGAGCCCGCAGGCGAGTCAATTTGGGCCGAGCGACTGCAAGGAGCGAGCCGTAAAAAATGAGTTAGGCGACCCGAGCCCGCAGGCGAGAGCGCAGCGTGGCAAGGGGCCTGCGGCCCCGCAGAGTATGTGGGAGCAGCACGAAAATTCCAAAAAACACAGGGTCGAATACTAACATAAAAAATCTAAAAGACGTATGCTTCGACCACATATTTTGCCTAACTATCTTTTTTCCTCACTAAACCGCGTAAAAAACCCTTATTTGGGATGTTTTACTCCCTTTTTTTATTCTCGTATTCCTCTCGGTCCTCCCATGTTTTATTCCGTGAATTCTTAGATTATCTGATGGCTAAGAAAACCTGGTATGTGTTCGTCTATGCTTTGTTATTGTCTTTCGTGGTCTGTGCGTCTGCCGTGAGGGTGGGCGTCGTGGTCGGTTCCAGCATGGAATGCGTTGATGCTGTTAATGGTTCGTCGGGTTATGACGTTTTGCAGTCTGCGGATCTGAGTATGGCCTGGAGTTATTTTCCGTTGCTTGGGCATGCTTTGTGTTCTATTAATTATGTGGGTTGTCCTGCCTCTAATTGTTTCTGTAATTCGACTTCGTATTGGAATTTTTATTCTAGGGGGGAGAATGATTCGGCTTGGGTTTATTCTGCCGTGGGATTTGACGGGGGGTTCTCGTGCGCTGATCATTATTGCGCAAAGGACGGCGATCTTCTGGGCTTCGGCTATGGGCCGTATGGCACGGTGCCGCAGGATTATTCTTTTGGCGTCGTATGCTGTAGTGCTCCGGGGGATGTGGCGCCCTGCGGGGACGTAACGCTGAAGGAGGTAACCGATTACATAGTACTCTGGTCTCAGGGAGAGGCAAATCTTTCTGATCTTATCGATCTGATAATCCTTTGGCAGCAGCAGGAATAGCTAATTCTATTAATTGTTCAACTTTTTATCTATTTTTAAGAACAATTTACCTATTATTATATGTAAAAGATGATAAAAATAGGATTCCTTCTAATGGGGCTTATCCTGCTTGCCGCATGTTGTAGCGCAGAGTCTTTTCCAGTCCTTACCTATACAAACGGTCTCTGCACGGATTCTGACGGCTTTGATCCCTATTTGTCCGGTAATGTGAGCATGTTGTATAAGGACCAAGCTTATCTGTTCTTTGATTCCTGCGCGGATGCGGGGGCTCTAAGAGAGTGGTTCTGCTATGCGGATCGGCCTGAATCAAGCATATACCCTTGTCCCCCGGGGTATGGGTGCGGGGAAGGTGCCTGTTTTTCTAATAATTCCGTCTCGGCTTTAGTCCCTGAGTCCTTCAGTTGCGTGGATTCCGAGGGCCTGTGCGTGGAGGGCGGCGGTTATGCCGCTACCTTTCGGGGCGGAAAAGAGCTGTATGTTTTGAATGATTCCTGCATTGATTGGTTCACATTGTCTGATGCATACTGCAAGAACGCAGGAAATCAGAGCTATGGCGCATACGAGGACGTGAATTGTCCTGACGGCCTTGTCTGTGTTGGAGGAGCCTGTGTTATCCTTATGCCTGCGGTACCTGAACGGACTTTTGCAGTATCAAATCCGCCGGTGCTGCAAGTAAGGCGAACACTGCCTAACTTGGAATCTGTAGGCGATAATGTATCCGTCAGGCTTGACGTAGTCGTGGACGTATCGCATAGTCCCTGCGCATTCGGCTTATCCGAGAGGGTTCCGGGGGGATGGAGCATTACAAATGTTTCGTCCGGCGGAGTCATAGGCGCATACCCCGGCAATGGGTCGATCCGCTTATCCAATGTGGTGTCTGCCTTGAACGCATGGTGTAATGGTTCGGGGCTCTTGGATGATGCGGTGAATGTGATCTGGCAGTGGCGCAGGGATGGTATTAGCGATGGCGTGATAGAGTGGGTTTTTTGGAATACGCCAGGCCAGTTGAAAGACCTGGGGGCGGGTTATACTGTTAGCGTTCCTTATAATGCGTCCGTGAACTCGTATTTCTACGGCGATTCCACGTTGGACGGAGAAAAATATAAGGAGACTTCCGGGAACTATATGGCGATAGTGCAGCGGATGGTCACTACTACGACCGCGGTTACGACCACTTCTTTTCCGGTTTCCAGGGTGAGCGGCATCGTTTATAGGGAGGAAAACTGGGTACCTGTTCCGGGGGCTTTGGTTTCGATCAATTGTTCGGAGAAATATGGCGGATATGCGAAGGATTATGCAGACGAGCATGGCTATTATACTGCGGAAATACCTTGTCCGTTCGGCTCCAGGGTGTCCGTGGCGGCGTCTTCCCCCCAGGGAGTAGTGTGTATTGCTCCGGATGACTGCGTCATGTATCCCGAAGAAAAAGGCGGCGGATATGGCGTCATATTATCGCCCGGCTATGCCCGGTTCGATGTTCCTTTGTTTGCCGCGTCTTAGGGCCTAGTAAAAGAGTCCTGGGATGCGGGCGGTTATTCTGACCTATATTGCTCTCGTCGATATATTTACTTTATATGCTATAATTCTTTCTGTCTATGAAAGAGAAAAAGACAGTTTTATTCGTGTGCACGCACAATTCAGCCCGCTCGCAGATGGCTGAAGGCATGATGAACGCATTCTACGGGGACTGGTATGCTGCGTACAGCGCAGGCACCCATCCGACTGCCGTGAATCCGCACGCAGTGAAGGTGTTGTCCGAGATAGACGTGGACATATCCGGGAACAGGTCGAAAGCAGTCGACGTATTCGCAGGCCAAAAATTCGATTACGTAGTCACAGTATGCGACAACGCGAAAAAAGAATGTCCGGTTTTTCCGGGAGCAAAGAAATACATTTCCGCTTCATTTGAGAATCCCTCGGAATTCCGGGGAACCGAAAAAGAGGTCATGGCAAAATTCCGCGGGGTGCGCGACGAGATACGGGAGTGGATGAAGGCGTCCTTCATCGACGGGGCATGAAAAGATGGCATTGACAGAGTTTTTGGTGGGGCACATAATAAGCCTGATATCCTCCGGGGGGTACCTGATAATCGCGGTCCTCATGGCTTTGGAGAGCATGATAGCCCCTGTTCCAAGCGAGGCAGTCATGCCTTTTGCAGGGTTCCTCGTGAACGAGGGCAGGTTCAGTTTCGAGCTTGTAGTGTTCTATGCAACGCTTGGCAGCATCGTCGGCTCCTTTATTTCCTACTACGCTGGAAGATACTGCGGAAAGCCTTTTGTGGAAAGATTCGGAAGATACCTTTTCCTGGAAGCCCATGACCTGGAGCTCACGGAGAAGTTCTTCAAAAAATACGGCGACGGAACGGTCTTTGTGAGCCGGTTCATACCTGTGGTCAGGCATCTCATATCCATTCCCGCGGGCGCGGGCAGGATGGATCCTGGTAAGTTCTTCGTTTACACCCTGCTTGGGGCTGCGGCTTGGAACGCCATTCTGACATACGTAGGCTTTGTCCTGAGAGACCGCTGGGCTGAAATACTAAAATATACCGAGGTGCTGGACATAATAGTTATCGCAGCTATCGTAATCGTAGTCGCCTTGTTCGTCGGCAGGCATCTTTCTCTGCGCAAAAGGCGGCGGGGATGACTTGAAAAATATAGTCCTGTTGTCCTTCATCATCGCGCTTCTTTTTTCCGGGTGCGCGGACAAGCAAGCGATAAACGGGGGAAATATGAAAAACCAATCTATGTTCAGGTTATCCAGTCCCGCATACCTGGGTGGGGCGCAGTACCCGGATAAATACGCGTGCGTTGGACTGGGAATAAGTCCGCCTCTTGAATTTTCCGGGATACCCGAGGGCGCAAAGAGCCTGTCTTTGGTGCTGGAAGACCCTGATGCTCCGGATGGAACGTACGTTCACTGGATAATGTGGAATATCCCGCTCGTTTCCAGGATAAGAGAAGACAGCGTGCCAGAGGGGGCGTTGCAGGGCGTCAACACCGCGGGAACGAACCGGTACGAAAGCCCATGTCCGCCGTACGGCACTCACAGGTATATTTTCAGCGCATACGCCCTGGATACGGTGCTTTCATTATCGCCGGAAGCAGAAAGAATCGACCTCGATAAGGCAATGAACGGACACGTCCTTGCATCGGCTGCGTTCATCGGCCTGCGAAGCAAGAAGTGACCTGTAGCTTATTTGTTCCTATACCTGCGCTCTGTTGAATATCCTTATCCATTCCGGGGCCAGTATGTCCCTTACTATCACTGCGCCCGTGTGTATGTGGCTGTCGTCTCCGGTTATCATTATCTTCATGCCGTCTATGGCGATCGCGTTGGTGTTTGACTTTTCCAGGAATATGCCTGAGCGGAAGTTGCATGAGGTTGTGTCGTTGGTGATGTTGAGGGACTCTATTGCGCTTTTGAAGTCCATGAGTTTGCAGGTGTCGCCGTTCATCAGGTATGGGTAGATGTGGTATTTGTTGTCTGATACTTCTGTCTGGTTCAGTACGCCGTCGCCGTTGGTGTCTGCGAGCTGGGCCTGAAGGTAGCCTAATACTCCTTCCAGTTCCACGAACCCCATTATCGCATCGTTCCCTGTGCGGTTGTCCAGGGCGATGACCATGTCCCTGTTTCTGAGAGATGCGTTCTTCATCTCCATCATGTTTTTTGGGCAGTCCAGGCCTTCTCTTAGGCAGATGAATGCGTGGCATGCTTTAAGCAGTTCATCGTCTGTTTCTCCTCTGATGTATGCTCCCTTCCAGTCCAGCATTATCTCCTGGGGCCCTCTCTCCAGTTGTATGTCGTATCCTTTCCTGTCGGGAACAGAGCCTGATGCGACCAGTATCCCGGACAGTTCCAGGTTGCATGTGGTCTCGGCTCCTGAGTTGTAGGAGTGCAGGCCTATCGCGGCCGTCTTGTTGGTCAACGTGTCTACTGGTATTCTTGAATAAACAGGGACTCCGGCAACGTTTTCTACGAGTCTCGGTTTGTTGTATTCGGAATAAGCGTAAAATGCCGCCGCAGCTATCGCCACTATTACAACAAACGCCGCCAGGGTCTTTATCTTGGGATCCATTTTTTAATTATTCTATGGTCAATACCTTTAGATAAATAATATTAAGGGTTATGAACAATAAATTTCAGCAGCAGAAAGAGGACGCATTAAAAGGCTTGTCTAATGCCCGAAAATTGGGGGAAGTCGACTCGGACATGCTTCCCCTGATAGAGTGCGTAAACCTGCTCCCGGATTACTATACTACGTCCACCTGCACCGGGAGAACGTCCCTATTCCACGACCCGGGAGGAAAAAAAGACTCCGGATGGGTGGGAAAATGGCACAGGGAAGTATCGTGTATTGAAGTGTGCGAGGCTCTGAAAAACATGCCTGCCACAGGCATAATCTGGTTCATGCATGAGCCCACAATAATGCATATAGTGTGCAGGGACCTGTCGGCTGCGGGAAAACTCGTGGAACTTGCAAGGAACCACGGCTACAAGAAGGTGGGCATACTCTCCTACAAAGACGACCGCATTCTCGTGGAGGTATGCGGCACAGAGAGAATAGATGCGCCGGTCGCGGAATGCGGAAGAATGCTTGTCGCAGGGGACTACATAGGTTACCTTACGGAATTGGCCGACAAAAAATTCAAAAAAGGGATGCAGAGGCTGGACAGATTCGAAAAAGCCCTGCGCCTACTGGAGGAATAAGAAAATGCAGGCAAAAGAGATAAGGAAAGGCGTATGGGAATACCAGGATGCCGGAATGCCGGTGCCGGTCAGAGTCTACGCAGACAGCAAAATATTCTCAACAATCGAAGAAGGAGTATTCCGCCAGGCAGTCAACGTATCCAGGCTCCCCGGGATACAGAAAGCATCCCTCGTCATGCCAGACGGACACTACGGATACGGCTTCCCAATAGGCGGAGTCGCAGCATTCGACCTGGAAACAGGCGTCGTCAGCCCCGGAGGCGTGGGCTATGACATAAACTGCGGAGTAAGGCTCATGTCCACGGATCTAACAGAAAAAGACGTGCGGCCCAGGCTAAAAGAACTCATAGGCGCGCTTTTTGAAAACATCCCCTCGGGCGTAGGCGAAAAATCCAGCCTGCGCATATCGGAAAAAGAACTCGACGAAGTAGCGGTCAACGGGGCAAAATGGGCCGTAGAACGCGGCCTTGGAAAAAAAGAAGACCTCAGGCACATGGAAGAAGAAGGATGCATAAAAGGCGCAGACCCCTCAAAGGTCACTAAAAGAGCAAAAGACCGAGGAAGACCCCAGATAGGGACATTGGGCGCAGGAAACCACTTCCTGGAAGTACAGAAAGTAGACAAGATATTCGATGAGGCTATCGCCGCAAAATTCGGGATAAAAGCAGGACAGATAACGGTGATGATCCACTGCGGAAGCCGCGGGTTCGGCCACCAGATAGCAGACGACTACATCAAAGTCATGCTGTCCGCGGCGCAGAAATACAAGATAAAGCTGCCGGACGCGGAACTGGCATGCGCCCCCCTGGATTCGAGGGAAGGAAAAGACTACATGGCGGCCATGTGCTGCGGCGTGAACTACGCCTTCTGCAACAGAGAGGTTATCACGCACGGGGTGCGCGAGACGTTCAACAAAATCTTCCCCGGCGTAAATATGCCGCTCATCTACGA
This sequence comes from Candidatus Altarchaeales archaeon, assembly GCA_023252215.1. Taxonomy (GTDB): domain Archaea; phylum Altiarchaeota; class Altiarchaeia; order IMC4; family QMZM01; genus CAIYYO01. Next base: position 11,760 of record JAHEXG010000012.1, on the reverse strand, counting down.
CGTATGCCACAACATCGCCAAATACGAAGAACACACGGTGGACGGCGTAAACAAGACGCTCTGCGTCCATAGAAAAGGGGCGACAAGGGCATTTGCAGCAGGAAGAAAAGAAATACCCGAAGCCTACCGGGAAACAGGCCAGCCTGTGATAATACCCGGCTCGATGGGCTCATCCTCATACATCCTCGTAGGAACCCAGACCGCGATGGACGAAACATTCGGCAGCACCTGCCACGGCGCAGGCCGCCTCATGTCCAGGCAGGGAGCGATAAGAAAATTCCGCGGAACAGACATACAGAAAAAAATGGAATCCGAAGGAAAAGTCGTGCGAGCGACCAACCCCACAGTCCTGGCAGAAGAAGCAACGGGAGCCTACAAAGACATAGACGAAGTCATAAAAAGCGTAGAAATCGCAGGCATCTCAAGGACCATCGCCAGAGTAGTCCCCCTCGGGGTCGCAAAGGGCTGATTTATACCCCCCTTTTCCATAATTAACCAAGGTGTTCTCTAAATGAAATACGAACTAAAAAGGCTGGGCGTCGCTTCGGTAACGAAGATATACGCAGTCATAGGACTTGTTATCGGGATCATATACGGCGGCATAATATTCCTCATGACGCTCCTGGGCAGCATAAGCGCGGCATCGTTCGGAGGAGATTCGGGAACCGGCGGACTGATGATAGCAGTGATCGGCGCAGTGTTAGCGGTTTTTGCGTTGATCGCGTGCGTCGTGATCTACGCCCTGATCGGGGCTATTGCCTCGTTGCTGTATAACGCGTTTGCGAAGACTATCGGCGGAATAGAATTGGAGCTTGCGGAAAAGAAATAGCTTACTTCCTTTCTTTTTCTATTATGTCCCATATCTTTTTTGCTATTTTTTCCTTTGACTCTTTTTTTGTCCGGGCTACGATGCCGGTTCTGTTTATCAGTGTTACTTCGTTCTCGTCGCTTCCGAACTTGTGCAGGTTTATGTCGTTTGCGGCTATCAGGTCGAGGTCTTCTTTTCGCAGCTTGTTCTGCGCTCTCTCTATCAGTTCTTCATATGGGGTCGAGTGTTCTGCTTTGAAGGCTGCGATAAAGAGGCCCGGGAATTTTTTCCTTGCTTCCCAGGTCAGTTTCGGAGTTTTTGCAAGGCCTATTTTGAGGCCTTTTTTCCCTGATCTAATCTTTCCGGTAACCTTCTTTGCAGGAGTATAGTCTGCGATCGCAGCAGTCGATATCAGGATGTCGTAGCCTTTTTCCAGTTCTTTTAGCGCGGCCTTGGTCATCTCGGCCGCGGTTCTAACGGGTAGAACATGCGCGTCCTTTGGCAGGCCGATGTTCACCGGGCCTGCTATTATCGTTGCCTGATGGCCTCTCCTGAGCGTTTCGGCGGCTAAGGCCGCCCCCATCTTTCCGGAGCTTGCAGTGGTTATGTATCTTACGCTGTCTATCGGTTCCTGCGTGGGCCCGAGGGTTATGAGGACTTTCACCTTTTCTTCAGGATCCGTCCTTCGGAATTTATTTCCCCCCGGTTTATGCGGTCGCTGGAGAGGGGTTTTCCGTCGTCTGCCACTACTATCGGGACGACCACGATGACGAGTTTGTCCAGGCCTTTCTTGAAGCGTATCGCATTGATCTCGCTTGCCCGCAGGAGCGTTTCCTCGCTTGCGACGATGCAGTCTATGTCCGCATCGATGGTCGCTATCCCGTATGAGTCGTCTATCTTTATTATCTTGTAAGGCTTGTCGTATTGTTTTATGTATCCTTCGAGGTTGGCTTTTCTTTTTTCGTATGAAAGGACCTCGCCCACCCGAAATCTCCCTGCGAATTCGTCGGAGGTAAGTCCTATGACAACGCTTTTCCCTATCAGGAAGCCGGTTTCCAGGAGCTTCTTATGCCCTTTGTGGAGCATGTCGTATGTGCCGCCTATGACAACTTTGCGAAACATTTTTTTTTTTGTGCCGGTTTTTTCTTGATTATAGCGAATGCGCGCCTATAAATAAACAGGCCGTAATTGAACTATGTTCATCTATTTATTTATCTTTAATTGAAAGTAATATATTATTATGCAACATATAGGAGTAACTGCGGGAAAGGCCGTTATTTTTTTGTTTGTTGTTTTACTACTGTCATCGCCCTCAATGGGAGCCAGCATAGATTCCATATCAGTTCCGGAACAGATCCCAATGGAAGGCGGTTTCCGCATAACAGCCGGTTTCTCAGGCGATACGTGCAGCAACCAGGCCAGGTTCTACATAGACCAGAAATTCATAAGCTCCCAGGCACTGGCATGCGGCAGAAAAACGGCAGAATCAGACACGATCAACCCCTCAAAGGACGGATTCAGCTGCGGCCAGCATAAAATAACCGTAACAGTCTCCAAAGACGACGTAGTCCTAAGCAATTACTCCAAAGACATATCCTTCGGCAACGCAGCAATGATCACTGCGTCGGCCGATCCCAAAGACCCGCTCCAGGTGACGATAAATTTCAAGGATAACGTTACAGGAAAGCCGGTCCAATACCTGGAGACCCACATCTATAATGTGCACAAAGGCGTAAATTCCGCAAAGTGGTATAGTGCGGACGCGGAAGGAAACATAATGTTCTCTTCCAGAGACACAGGGCAATACAAGCTCACCATAGAGAATTCGGAATACTGCGGAGACGCCTCATTCTATCTTAAAAGGGCTCTTTACACCGACGGACCGTTCCCGGCTAATCCCATAATAGGCGACCTTATATCAATGGCTGTCCCGGGCGGCGTGGGACTAAAAGCCTATAACAGCAGCGGCGACTTATACCTGATAGGCGCAACCAGCCTGGCGGGTGGCGTCAATTTCACGATAAACGACCCCGGCAACTACACCATTGTAATCGGGGAGGAAGAATCTTTATACGGGACTAAGAACCTGAGCATATACGTAAGCGGCAAAGCCTGGGACACGCTGGAAACGAACCCGGACAAGGCAGTGTTAGGCAGCCCGGTCGCAATAACCCTCAGATCCTACGGGCAACCCCTGGGCAACGTTAGCCTCACCATCGAAGATCCGGAAGGCATGCTGGAAGACCTCTCGACCGCAGGCAACGGAACCCTCTACTATGTTCCAGAGATCGTAGGGACCTATACGGTATCTTTCTCTGACCCAAAGCACCTCGGCGCGCAGGCAGTATTCGAAGCCCGGAACCAATTCACCCTTGATTACACTCCCAAGGAACCCCGCGTAGGCGAAGACATAAACATCTATGCCCGCAACCAGGGGAACAACCTTGTGGCCGGGGCCACGGTATCCATAAAAGACGTATCATACGGCCTCACGGCATCCGACGGAAAATATACTTTCCGGGTTCCGGAGCCCAAAAAATACTCGGTGCTCGTGACCGAACCGGAATACTGGGACGCGGTCACAGAGTTTACGGCCATATCGCCCCTTTCCTTGGATATAAGCCCTGAAGAATTCGAACTGGGAGGAAGCGTCCATGTAAAGACTCAGGATACCAAAGGAAATATGGTGGATGCGGATTTGGAAATGACTCTGCCGGACGGCTCATCCGCTAAATTCAACGGGACCTACACCCCCAAGGGCGTTGGACAATACACGGTAACCGCCGGCAAAAACGGATACATCCCCTCAAGCAAAAATTACAGTGTAAAAACCCACCCACTCGAACTGTCCATAAGCATATCAGGCGACAGGATATACGTCAACACCACAAGCCACGGCCTACCCGCGCCCAACATCCCGCTGGTCGTGGAAAAAACCTCGGGGAAAGAGATGACCGTCTCAGATGCGGCAGGCCATGCCGTCATAGGCATAAAAAACGACGGCAGGGTCAAGATATCCGCCAATCCGTCGGGCGAGAACCCGGATTACGGGAAGATAACCGTGGTCAGGAACATCGTAAAGATGCACGACCTCTCCGCCTTGATAATGGCTCTGGCAGCAGTGGCGCTCGTAGCCCTCATCGCCCTGGCAATCGTATATGCTGCCCCAAGGAGCGAAATGATCAAGAAGCGCGTGGAGCCGTATTTTGCCGGCAAAACACAGGCATCTTCCCATAAACATTCTAATGCGCATGCAGCGCATGCTACACACCACGGAGGGCATTCTTCCCTGTCGGGTCGTAAGGGCGGAAAGTCCAGCCTGTCCCGGAGATGATTTTTTTCTATTTTTAGAAAAGTTTTTATACTTGCTCTCACATTAAATACTTTATATGATTATTTTATTTGTTTTAAGAAATGGAGGAATAAGATGAACCTAAAAATATTTGCGGTGTTAATTGCTTTGTTGGTTTTGGGAAGTTTTGCTGATGCGAAAGTTGGAATAGACAAGATGTCTTTGACGCTGTCAACGTCGTTGAACAAGACGGGAGACGATTCTCTTGACATAAGTCCCGGAGACAAGTTTTATGTTCATCTGGCTGTCAGGCCCGACGCTGACTTGTCGAGCGCCGACGGAACCCTTAAAATATACGCGGACAGTGAACTGGTATACAGCGAAACTGTAACAATGGACCTCGTCGACGGCGAATATTATTATATAAATGTCAGTTCGGATGACTTCAATGAAGGAGACCTGTGGACTGGAAACCTCCTGGCTTATGATTGCGGAAGCAAAACAATCAAAGTCTCGCTCGGAAGCAAAGACATTAAAACCGCCAAGGAAGACACGGCAGACTTGAACATCGACGCTGAAACTCTCCGGGTAACGATAAGCCCTGAAAAACCCACCCTGACGGACAAGATAACCGTGACCGTTAAGAATGTGGACAAAGACACGCTTGAGGGCATGATTGTCAAATTCACCCGCCTGGGAGACGATGATGTCTGGGGCACGGACGACCGGAACTGGGACGATACTACAGACAGCGATGGCCAAGTGTCCCTTAAGCTGTCCAGCGACTTTGGAAGCACTGCTTTCAGTAAATACCAGGTAGACGTTTACGACGAAAGCGGAGACTACTGCAAATACACGACAACCCTGGACACCAGGGTGTCTCTAAGCCTGAGCAACCCGGACCCCGCAAGTCCCATGGTTGGACAGGCCATCAAGATGCGCGTGATCGACCAGGATGGTACTGCCGTTCAGGGAGCCAAGGTCACTATCACCAAAGCCGGAGGGGTAAATACGTACACCTCTGATTCTCAGGGATACGTTACCTTTCAGATAAACGCCACAGGCGCATTCGATGCTCTGGCGACCAAATCAGGATACACGGACAGCACAGCAGTCCACTTTGCGGTAGCCGAGAAGAACAGCCTGAAGGTAGTATTAGCCCCTGCCAAAGACATACAGGCCGGAAGCGGAGTTACGATAACTGTTTCAGGCTCCGATGGCGCTCCTCTTAAAGGGGCAAAGGTTTCCATCACAAAGCCCGACACTACCACTGAAGTATTCACCTCATCAGATGCCGGGACCGTGATATATACTCCGCAGAACCCTGGCGCCTACTCAGTGAAGGCCGAAGCCGCTCAATATGCCACAGTAATCCTGCAATTCACTGCATATTCGGTCTTTAACGTAGCACTCTCAGACACGCTTATCCCGAATAAGGACATAACCGTGACAGTAAAGGATGCGAGTGGAAAAGCCGTAAGCGGTGCCGCTGTTTCCGTTGCGGAAGCGGGCATATCCGATACCACCGACGCTTCAGGCGAATACACGTTCAGCGTGTCGACTCCCAAGGCTTACACTTTGGCAGTGAAGAAAGACGGATACCTTGATTACTCCAAGAAGTTCATAGTACAAGGGATCCTTACCCTGAACATAAACGTAACTGAAATATCCCTGGGCGAAGCCGTGGAAATATCCGTGCAGGACTCACAGGGCGACACGGTCAATGCAAAAGTTAAGATAAGCAAACCCAACGGCGCAGAAGACACGTTGACCACGGACGAATACAAACCAGCGCTGGCAGGAACATACACAGTGTCCGCATCAATGGACGGCTACCAGACCGCGTCAGACGAATTCACTGTTAAAGCATACCCGCTGGTCCTCAAAGCCAGGATGGACGGACAAAAAATAGTGGCTACTGCAATCAGCAACGGAAACCCGGTTCCCAACATATCGATATCCTTCGACGGAACAAGTTTCCATGAAACCGTCTTAACCGACAAAAACGGGATGGCCATAGTAGACGCCCAGAAAAGCAACGTCTCAGGCAACATGACGATAGCGTCCACGGAAGCAAACTACGAAAAAGCCGGCACGCAGATAGACGTAAAACCCGTATCAGGAACCGACTCATCCATGCTCCTGGTAATCCTGGTGGCCCTGATAATAGTCATCATAGCGATAATCGCCGTGACCACCAAGGGCGGGAAAAAGAAGAAAGAAAAAGGCATGCTCTACAGGACCGCAGGAGGTAGAAGCAGCCTGGAAAGAGGATACTAAAAAACCCTCTTTTCTGTTTCTCTTTTTTTTTAATTTCTCTTTTTATCTTTTCTTTTATCTGATAATTCCCCTGATAAACAGGTCCATAAACTGCTTCCCTGCAAGCAGCCCGTAAGACCCCAAGGCAGCCGATCTCTCGTCATAGGCCCTCCCGTCGCCGCATCCTTCCTCGGGGCTTGAATAGATGGCGAAAGGCACCGGCTCGGAGGTATGCGTCATGGCCTCTATGGGAGTTGCATGGTCCGGGAGCACTGCCAGCCTGTATTCCTGTCCCTTCATCTCTTTGAGTATGCGCGCAACTATCTTCTCGTCTATTTCCTCGATTGCTTTGACCTTCTCTTTTACCAGCCCCTCATGCCCGGCCTCGTCGGGAGCCTCCACATGTATGTAGACAAAATCATTATCCCTAAGAGATTCAAGAGCATACTCTGCCTTCGCAGCATAATCGGTGTCCAGATAGCCAGTCGCCCCGGGAACATTCACCACAGCAAGACCGGCATATACCGCTATCCCCCTCAGCAGATCGACCGCTGATATGACTGCTCCGGAGACGCCGTATAATTCTTTGAACGAGGGCATGGCCGGTTTTGTCCCGCCGCCCCAGAACCAGACCATGTTCGCAGGCTCTTTTCCTTCCCTAGCCCTTTTTTTGTTGATTGGATGATCGCTTAGTATTCTGGTCGAATCATTCATTATGTCGTTTAACTTCGACGCCCAAGATTCCGCCCCCTTGTTTGCAGGCTTTATGTAGTTCCCCTTAAGTAGTCGGCCGGTTATGTCATGTGGCGGGGTCTCGATAAAGTCTTCATGGGATAGATCCGAGTTTTTCAATACCATGATATGCCGGTACCCCACCCCCGGGTAGAACCGTATGTTCTCATCTGCGTATTCTTTGTTCAGGCAATCTATCAATGCTTTTGATTCTATGCTGCTTATGTGTCCTCCGCTGTAGTCCTTCATCCTCTCCTTTTCCGCGGTTACCAGGTTCGCCCTGAAAGCAATGTCTCCCGCATCAAGGGAAATACCCATAGCCGCAGCTTCCAACGGACCCCTGCCCCCCGGATAATACTTCCGGGGATCGTACCCTAAGACCGAGAGATTCGCAATATCGCTTCCAAGAGGCATATCGTCTCTCAGGGTGCGAAGCAGGCCGGTTTTCCCGTTCCTGGATACGTAATCCATGGCCGGCTTGTGTGCAATTTCCAGGGGCGTTTTTCCCGACAGCTCTTTTAGGGGCCGGTCCGCCATGCCGTCTCCGAGGACTACGATATATTTCATATCAGTAAAAAAAGGGATTCCTCCATTAAAAACCCGTATTTTTTCCCTTTGTACTGCCTATTATAACGCGATGCCTAAAGAATTGCTAGTACGAGAGTACCTGCCCGGCGATGCTTCCTGCATAATACGGCTGCACAAAGCGTCCGAGGAATCATTCGAAGAAATAGGGCTTTGTGAAGAGTTCATAGACTACATAGCCTACAGGGACGATTTCCATTTCTTCCTGGCATGCCTGGGAGACGAGACAATAGGGTTCTGCGGCATCCTCTATTACCCGAACATGCGGCGCGCAGAGATCGGCCCGATAGCCGTGGCAGAGAAGGCGCGGAAAAGCAAAGTCGGAAGATTGCTTTTGGAGAATGCCGAAAGCTACCTGAAAAAAAGAGGCATACGCAGGGTCATCGCCAAAGTAAAGGCCGAAAATAACGCAGCCAGAGGATTCTTCAATCGCATGGGCTATGCCGAAGAAGGTTTATTCAAAGAATACACCAGGCAAGGCGAAGACGTCGTACAGTTTGTGAAATTCATTTAATGCCCGGCAAAAGACTGCTTTTTAAACGAATTTATCATAATTAATAATGAAGAATCCAAAAACAAAATGATAAGCCCGACCCAGAGAGAGATCCTCGAAGCCCTGATAGAACTATACGAAAAAAAGAAGGAAACAGTGAAGGGAGAGGACATTTCGACCATCCTGCACAGAACAGCGGGAACCATCAGAAACCAGATGCAGACACTTAAGGCAATGGGATACGTAGACGGAGTACCGGGCCCAAAGGGAGGATACATCCCGGCAATGAAGGCATTCGAAGCACTGGACATAGAGGTACTAAAAAAGCCGCACACAGTCCACATATACCGCGACGGAAAGCCCATAGAAGGCATCAACGTACAAAGGATAGAATTCTCGTCAGTGTCGAACCCCGATGACTGCATGTCCCTGGTAACCGTCATGGGAGACAGCAGGAAGATACGCGAACACGACCTCATAAAAGTAGGCCCGACGCCCGTAAACCACGTCATACTCACAGGAGAAGTAGTGGGCAGAGACGACATAAGAAGAGAACTGCGCATAGCCTCCCACTCCATAACCAGCATCCCCAAGGGAAAGGTCATGGAAATATCGGCAAAAAACCTCATATCCTTCACGCCGGAAACAAAACTGCGCGAATGCGCAAAAGTCCTCCTGGATAAGAAAATAAGAGCCGCGCCGGTGATAAAAGACGGAAAACTCCTGGGAATAATAACCGAAGGAGAGATCGTAAAAGCAGTCGCCAAAGGAAACATCGAACAGAAAGTAGGCGACCTTGCGATCAAAGAGCCGTACACCGTCGACCCGGAAGCTAAACTAATAGACGCACTGGAAAAGATGAAAAAATACGGCGTAGGCCGGCTCATAGTGACAAAAAACGAAAAACCCGTGGGGATAATCACCCGGACAGACATATTATTCCGGATGATGGAATAAAACTCTCCTGTTTTTTCTTCTGAAAACAATATCCCTTATTGTTCTACATTGAAAAAATACACCTTCAAGTTCGTATGCGATAGATGCGGCTATGCAGAATACGTCGCAAACCCGCTGACCGTAAAAAAAGACTGCCCCAGGGGCTGCGGGGGAACAGCATACGCCGGCAGCACGCCAGTGCCAGTAACCGAAAATGAAAGACGCAGATGAGCCGGTGTCCCTGATGGACCTCGTATTCAACAAGAAAGCAAAAGAAAAAGCAGGGGACGAAAAAAGCCTCCTGGCTAGAAAGCTCTTCCCATACAAAACCGTCATGTGCCGAAGCTGCGGAAAAATACAGGTCACGATGGGGGAAGAAATGTTCCGCTGCCGCTCCTGCAATAAAATAAACAGGTTCCGAAAATACGGCCAATGGAACGTATTATTAAAAGACTACCCCACTGCGGAAGCGGCCATGATAGAAGCCAAAAGATGGGCAATGGAAGAATCCCAAAAAGATGAAAAAGCATGAGAAAATCTTATTCATACCATGCGGCAGCCGAAAAGACATACTGCCAGTCGTAAAAAAGGCGGCAGAGAAGATGCAGGCATACGAAAGGATCGGCCTGATAACCACGGCCCAGCACCTGCACGAACTGGATGCGGCAGCAAAAGTTCTTAAACAGGAAAAAAAGAAGCCGGTAATCGGCGGACAGATACTGGGCTGCAACGTCTGGAACGCCGAACGCATAGCCAAAGACGCGGACGCATTCCTCTACATAGGCTCCGGCATGTTCCATCCGTCCGCATTCCTGCGAAAGATAGACAAGCCCCTGTTCTCGGCCAACCCCTACTCAGGCATCGTCGAAGAATACTCCTCCGCCGAAAAACAGAAATGGGTGAAAAAACAGAAGGCAAGGATCATGCGCTGCGTCGAGGCCCTCGTGTTCGGAGTGCTTGTGTCCACGAAGACCGGGCAATCCAATTACGATACTGCAAAGAAAATAAAGAAAAAACTGGAAGCAAAAGGCCGTATCGCCCTCGTATTCGCCGGAAACGAGCTTACGCCCGATCGTCTGCTGGGATATAAAGTAGATGCCTGGGTGAATACCGCATGTCCCAGGATAGTGGACGATTTCTTTGAAAAGCCGGTGATCAATCCGGAAGAATTGGATATGCTGATGGAACTGATTGAATAAAATAAGAAACAGAATTAATAAGAAACATATCACAGTCGCGTTACTTCCAATGTTTCTACGCTGTTTACTCCATCTATTTTTGCTATCTGGGCTTCTATTTCGTCCATGCCGCCTTGTTTGTCGTTTAACAGGAGCATTACTTCCAGCGCATTTAGTCCGAAGGCGATTGGCTTGATCTGCACGCTGTTTAGTTTGCCGTATTGTGCCGCTATTTTTTCCACGGACTTTTGGATCACATCAAGTTTTACGTCCGTTCCGGTGGGCATTATTCTGACGGTTGCTGCGACGTTTAGTTCCATTCTCACTGCTTTACGGGCGCGGCTTTTGTTTTTTTCTTCACTACCGGTTCGATGGTTATCAGTTTTTCGCCCGGCAGTTTCATTGAAGCGACTTTCATGGATTTCTTTGCTGTTTTGATCGATTCGTCGCTTTTGTTTATGAATACGCTCATGATCTTCTGTCCTTTTCTCATCCTGGCTGCAACGCCCATGGGTTTTCCGAAGGACTGGCGCATTCCCATCTGCACCCTGTCTGCTCCTGCGCCCGTGGCCATGACGTTCTCCCTGATGACGTGGTGGGGGTATACGCGGACTTTTAGGCGGAAGCCGTTTACTCCGAGTTTTCCTTCCAGTATCTTGTTCACCGTGACCCTTGCGGATTCAAGGCAGTTGCTCCTCATCTGTATGTCTTCGAGCGTGGTTATCGATACTTCGGTGTCGAATTCCCCGGACAGGTTGCCGGCTTCGAAGTGCACGATCTTTGATCCTGGGACCCCCGTTATGTAAGAGTCTCCCGGGTTGTTTGCTATCCTTGTGTATGCAGGACTGTCCCATCTGTAGCATTTAGCTGGTCTAAGGCCCATTTTTCTTTATTACTCTTTTATATAATCCTATAAATTAGGTACCTGGGATTTATATATTATCCTATATTTCGTTTAGGCCGACGTTGTTTTGACAGGTATCCTGTCTGATGGAATACTATCCCTGCGAGGGCAAGGAACATGCCTGCCAATTGGAACATGCTAAGGCCTTCATAGAAAAATATCGCCCCCCAGACCGTTGCAAGCAGGGGCTGGAATAACAGCGTCAGGCTTCCCTCATGGGCCGGGATCTTTGTTATCGTGTGGTTTATCAGATACCAGCCGAAAGTCTGGCATAATAAGGCCGTCAGCGCCATTATAACATGGCTCCTTAAGTCCCATACAAAGACGTTATCGTTCTTTAACCCAAACGAGTACAATGCGATCATCAACGCGGATGCGCCGAATACCGCGAACAAAGAACGCAGCTCAGGATACGCTTTTCCCGAAAGTTTTTTTGCGTAGCGCAGGCAGATGAGCATTCCCGCATAGGTGACTCCCACGATCAATCCAAGAAAGAAGCCATAAGGCTGGCTGACTATTCCCCCGGACGCCGGCGTAAGCATGTATAGGCCGCCCATGACTACTGCAAGGATG
>JAHEXG010000011.1 GCA_023252215.1 Candidatus Altarchaeales archaeon | reverse complement strand
TTTTCGGATACGCGCCCCGGGTATTCAGAAATACAGAGCTTGTGTACAACAACCAGGTCGCCAACGTCGTCGAAGACATGGGCTACTCAGGCATACTGGCAGAAGGCGCAGACCGGGTCCTTGGATGGAGGAGCCCAAACTACCTGTACCGTCCTAAAGGAACAAAGAAGATAAAGCTCCTCTTAAAGAACTACAAACTCTCAGATGACATAGCCTTCCGCTTCTCTGAGCGCTCATGGAAGGAATGGCCCCTCACAAGCGAAAAATTCGCGTCATGGGTCAACGCCATAAACGGCAGTGGCAACACAGTCAATCTCTTCATGGACTACGAGACATTCGGAGAACACCAGTGGGACACAACCGGCATATTCCACTTCCTAAAACAGCTCCCTTGGGAGATACTAAAGAACCCGGACAACAACTTCAAAACCCCAAGCCAGGTCATAGACGCGTACGCGCCGGTGGCAGAACTAGACGTACCCCATGTCGTATCCTGGGCAGACGTAGAACGCGACCTCTCCGCGTGGCTGGGAAACCCCATGCAGAAAAGTTCCGCGGAAGCACTCTACGCAGTCGAAGACGCAGTGACTGCGTCCAAGGATAAAAAACTCATCGAAGACTGGCGCAGGCTGCAGACCGCCGACCACCTGTACTACATGTGCACCAAATGGTTCAACGACGGAGACGTCCACAAATACTTCAACGTATACGAGAGGCCCCACGACTCATACATAGCCTTCATGAACGCGCTCACGGATTTCAAGATAAGGCTAAGGAAACTGCAGGCTACAAAACACGCAGCAGTATCGCTGAACCCGGTGCCGGGATAATTCACGATAAAAAACCGACAGTAAAAAACTGTAAAACCGTATAAAAATGAAAGGTAGAAAAACTACAAAAAGAAAAAACAAAATGAAAAACATGGATTACTTAAAGGATGTACCGCCTGAGAAGGCGTTCTGGGTGAGCAACGGATGGGTAATAAGGAACATGGAAGAACTGCCGAATGCGCTTGAAAACATGACAGACGAAACATACGCATTCCACGTGAACGCCGACAAGAACGACTATGCCACATGGACCAAGGAAGTAATAGGAGACAAGCAACTGGCAATAACCCTCAGGCTGGTAAAAGGCAGAAGAAGCGCCATAGAAGCGGTCAAGAGAAGAATAAAACAGCTTAAGTCCTAAAAACACAAGAGAGATACACATGATCAGCCACAAAGACATAGACCCTCTCTTCGAAGTATCCTGGGAGGTATGCAACAAGGTAGGCGGAATAAACACAGTCATAAGGTCAAAGATCCCCCAGGTGCTTAGACACTACAAGGGGAACTACTTCCTTATAGGCCCGTATGTTCCCGAAAACGCCCAGAGAGAGTTTGAAGTCGGAGTCCCGCCTGAAAAACTGCAGAAGATATTTGAAAAACTCCACAAAGAAGGTATCATCTGCCACTATGGCAAATGGCTCATACCCGAAGAACCCAAGACCATACTCGTAGACTACAGAAACTACGCAGCCAAAAAAGACGAGATAAAAGCAAAGCTCTGGGAATCATACAAAATAGACTCCCTGGGCACCGAATACCACGACTACGACGAACCCATAGTATGGGGAGACGCCGTAGGACGGCTGCTGGACGAAATACACGACACCTACGACCACCGCATAATAGCCCAGTTCCACGAATGGCTGACCGGAGGAGCATTGCTATACATAAAACGAAACAAGGTCAAGATAGCGACAGTCTTCACCACCCACGCAACAGTCCTTGGAAGAACGCTCGCAGGCAACAACCAGGAACTATACAAGAACCTATCCTCCATAGATGCCGAAAAAGAAGCCCACAACTGGAAAGTCCACACCAAACACCAGACAGAACGCGCATGCGCACAGCAATGCGACGCATTCACAACAGTAAGCGAGATAACTGGCATGGAAGCAGAGCACTTCCTGAAACGCAAGCCGGACGTCCTAGTATACAACGGACTGGACATAAGCAAATACCCCACGTTTGAAGAGGTATCAATAAAACACAAACTATACAAGGGAAAGATGAAAAGCTTCATAGAATACTACTTTTTCCCCTACTACTCATTCGACCTCGACAACACCCTGATATACTTCCTCACAGGCAGATACGAATACCACAACAAAGGAATAGACCTATTCATAAAAGCACTCGCAGACCTGAACGCAACCCTAAGAGAAAAAAACAGCCACAAAACAATAGTCGCACTAATATGCGTCCCAAGAGACGTAGTCAGGATAAAAACAGCCCTGGTCGAAAACAGGGCATTCTACCTCGACATACAAGAATCCATAACAGACAACATAGAAGAAGCAAAAAGACGCATAATACGCTTCCTAATATCAAAAAACTCGGTTTCAGAAAAAGACATGTTCAGCAAAGAATTCCTATTCGAGATGCGCAAAAAAGTATTCCGCTTCCTCAAAAAAGGAACACCCATGCTAACAACCCACGATCTGCCCAACGAAGAATCAGACCAGATAATAAAAGCCTTCAAAGAAGAAGGCCTGCTAAACAGAGAAGAAGACAAAGTAAAAGTAGTCTTCTACCCGCAATACCTCACAGGCGCAGACAACCTACTGGACATGGACTACAACGAAGCGATAATGGGCGCACACCTGGGAATATTCCCATCCTACTACGAACCATGGGGCTACACCCCCCTCGAAACAGCGGCAATGGGAGTGGCTGCGGCCACCACAGACAACGCAGGATTTGGAAGATACCTCGTATCAAGCGCAGCAGCATCCAAAAAAGACCCCGGCATATACGTCATAAAAACATTCAACAAAACAGAAGACGAAAAAGTCAAAAACCTCTACAACATACTATACGAATACAGCCAATACGACCGCGAAGAACGCATAAAAAACAAGATAGAAGCACGCCGACTAGCCGCGCTCGCAGACTGGGACAAACTAATAAACAACTACATAACGGCATACAAACTGGCAGTAGAAAAAGCGTTCCCGGAAGAGAAAAGAGCGGAAAAATAGAATTTTTTTGTTCGACAGAGGCCGGACCAAAAAATACGACAAAACGGACCTGCTAACTGGGCACAGAATCCTCGCCCTCCACGTACAAGTCTACAGCCTCCCCGATATTATTCATCGCTTCCTCTAACGTCTTGCCCTGAGAGCCTATGTCAAGGTCCGCAGCCCAGGCAGTATACCAATTACCCTCCCTGCGGATGACGACTGTAAGATCCATAAACTAATGTGCGTTTTCTGGGATATATAACCATGTTTCGGATTCTATTACGAGTATCAAGCTGCATGGGAGAAATGCAGTTTAGACCTTTATTCCCGGTTTACAGCCCTGCTCGCAGGTTTTATTTTTGTTCTGCGTATATCTATTTATGTCTATGAACCGGGAACGCATCCTGAAAAGCATAAGAAAGAATGAGTCAAGGATTCGCGGATTCGGAATCCTGCGGATCGGCTTGTTTGGCTCATATGTTCGCGGCGACGAGAAAAAAGGGAGCGACGTGGACCTTTTAGTGGAGTTTGAGAAAGGCAAAAAATCCTTCGACAATTACATGGGCGCAAAATTCTTCCTGGAGGACCTCTTAGGATGCAAGGTCGACCTGGTGTTCTCCGAATCGGTGAAACCGCTCATTAAGCCCCACCTAATAAAAGAGGTCTTGTATGCGTGATTATAGAGCGTATATTGCTGATATTTTGGAGGCTGGATCGAGAATAGCGGAGTAAACAAAAGGCCTGCCTTATGAGGAGTTCTCAGCTAAAAAGATTGCCGTTGACGCTGTCTTAAGAAATTTAGAGATCATAGGCGAAGCCGTCAAGAACGTGCCGGAATAGGTCAAAAACAAGCACCCGGACGTGGAATGGCGAAAGATCGCCGGCTTGCGGGATATCCTGGCCCATAGTTACTTTGGAGTGGACCTGGAAGTAGTTTGGGACATAATAAAGAACAAGCTGCCCGAATTCATGGAAGAAATATCCTGCATTGATGTAAATCGAAAAAGATAAATATAGTGCCTTGCTACTATTAATAAAAAAGGAAGTAAAGCTTGTTTCTCACACAGGCCTTACAAGGGAGCTATAATCCTCCACCACTTTCCTATACTTCTCATGTATCATGTTCCTGTCGAATTCATAGAACTCTTTGAGCATCTTATCCTGCTCCTCTGCCGTGAAATATCCCATCACCGGAATAAAGAAATGCCTGTCCTCTTTTTCGATATGCGCAGGATACAATTCCGTGAGCGCATCCAGATAAGACAATATATCCGTCCCGGCCCCCTCATCGCCCCCGGCATAACGCCCGATTGCCTCCGACAATCCTCTCACGTTCTTCCTGGCCAAGATGTGCTCTTCCCGTAACTCGCCCATGATCCTCTTATGCTCGTCTGAAAGCGTCTTTTTGGATAATTCCCTGAATAATATGTCTTCCTCTTTCCCATGATGCGTCCTATCCGCATATGTCCTGAAGAAATCCGCGGCTGCCAGGATTAATCCGTTGTCCGGCTTTTTACCTTTCACCACCGCGTCGCGCTCTTTTTTCAATAGCTCCACCATGCGCTCTATCAGCCGGTGCTCTATCATCAAAGGGGCTGCTGGTTTCATATCATGTTTTCCCTATTTTTCTTCCACAAAGAGGTCTTTAGTCGCCCCGCATACCGGGCACACCCAGTCGCCGGGCAGGCTTGAAAATTTTGTTCCAGCAGTTATCCCAAACTTTGGGTCCCCGAGAGACTCGTCGTATACCCAGTCACATACGGTGCATCTATACCTGGCCATATTAATTATTTAAGCTTGGCGATTTAATAGACTAACCAGAATGGAATCCGCTACATACAAAAAGGAATACTCCTTTACGGAGATACTATCATGCGCCTGGAAGATCTTCAGAGAAAACGCAGCAGCCATAATAACCCTCGCCCTTCTCATAGCCATACCAGTGAACATAATAAACCTTATGGCCGAGAAGGCATTCGCGGTGCCGGGAATGGACGACCCATCCCTGTCCCCCGAAGAACAGATAGACTATGTTTCATCCAACCTCGGCCAGATAGTGTACTCTTTTCTAGTCCTATTCCTTGTAGAAATAGGGCTGGCATTCATAGGCCTGCTATCCACGATGGCCATGGCCCACTACGTGAGATCCCTAATAGACGGTAAAAAAACAGGCATCCTGGACGCATACCTAAAGGCATTAAGCAGATGGCCTGCCGCCATATGGACCAATATCCTCATGGTAATATTTCTAATACCCCTGTTCCTCCTATTCATAATACCTGGCATAATATACCTGGTATACTGGTTCTTTGCCATATACGCAGTCGCCTTAAGCAACAAAACCGGAAAAGAAGCCCTAAACCACAGCAAAAAGATAGTAAAAAACCGCTGGTGGACAGTCTTCGGCTACAACATACTATACGGGATACTAGGATTCTTGATATCAATTCCCATAATAATCCTATTCGGAGTCCTCAGATGGATGTCCGGCGACCCACTCAGCGGATTTGCCATCGAACTAACATACAACGCCATACTCGCTGCCATAGGATCGTTCTTCGCCGTGGTACAAGTCGTATTCTACCTCAATTACGAGAGCACTATGGGGGATGCCAAAAAAACACATTAGAATGTATTACGAGGACATCTTTCGGACCCTGAACAGGCGGCGCGTGAAATACGTAGTAGTCGGAGGGGTGGCGGTGGTCCTGCACGGCATAGTACGTTTAACCGTGGATCTGGATCTCATGATAGACCTTGAAAAAGAGAATGCGGAGAGGTTTCTTGAGGCGTTGTCCTCCCTTGGGTATGTGCCAAAAGCCCCTGTAAATCCGATAGATTTTGCAGACCGCGAAAAAAGGGAGTCATGGAAAACCAAGAAAAACATGATCGTATTCTCATTCTACAATTCAAAGAAGCCTTTCGAAGAAGTGGATGTTTTTGTATATAATCCGATAGAATTTAACGGCGTATACCAAAAAAGAAAGGTTTATAAAGTGGAGGGCGTCTCAATACCTGTAGCCTCCTTAGAAGACCTCAAAACCCTGAAAAAGATCTCCGGAAGAAAACAGGATACAGCCGACATAGAATCTCTGGAAGCATTGGAGGAACTACTACATGAAAAAGAAAAAAGAAAATAAAGAAGCCTTCAGTTTCACACTAGACAAGGAAAAAATACTCGCAACCTACGCGCTTTCCCCCAAGATGAAACTACTCTGGCTTGAAGAAGCAAACCGCTTCGTCAACTCAACCATGACGCCCGCCAAAAGAAAGAGATGGGATAAGATCAAGCAAGGAGTCCCTCAAAAGGGACTTGGATAGAACGTCCACACAGACTTCTGGGAGGCCCGAATGTCTATTGATCCTTTTATTTGTCTATTTACCTTAATCTAAATACGCCCCAGTTAACCGGCAGAAAATGAAAACAGTTGAAGACACAAGAAAAGAAAAGAATCTTTTGGAATCGGTGATCAAAAAGTCCGCGGTCGCTACGTTCGTACTAGACAAGAACCACAAAGTCAAGTACTGGAACGAAGCCTGCGAGGAACTGACCGGAGTAAAGGCAAAAGACGTCATGGGCACGGACGAACACTGGAAAGCCTTCTATCAGCACCGCAGGCCGTGCGTCGCAGACATAGTCCTCTACGGACTGTCCGAAGACTTCAGCAACCTCTACAAGACGCGCTCAAAGTCGCTGCTCACAAAAGGAGGCCTACACGCCGAAGACTGGTTCCGCAACCTCGGCGGAAAAGACCGCTACGTCATATTCGACGCTGCGCCCGTATACGACGAAGCAGGCGAGATATTAGCCGCAGTTGAAACACTCCAAGACATAACCGGCCTAAAAAGATCAGAGGAAGCGCTAAACGACCAATGCAGATCCACGACTGCGGCATTCATGGCCGTTCCGGCCCCAGTAGCCATCATATCAGTCGACGAAAAAAAATACGTGGAAGTCAACAGGTCCTGGGAAAACCTCACAGGATACTCCAGCGAAGAACTAATAGGCAGAAAAGTCTACGGATCGCCCATGTGGCCCGACCCCCTGGAACCGGACAGGCTAATAGAAAAAGCGATCGACGCACGAGGCTTCCGGGACGCAGGAACACTGATCAAACCAAGAGAAGGAGAAAAAATGACCTGGCTTCTCTCGGCGGAACTCCTGGAATACAGCGGACGACTATGCGTCATATTCTCGGGACAGAACATGGGCTGCGGGAAGAAGTGAGAACGGACATATCTTCTTCCGCTTAAATCATATCCCTCGTATCTCCCGGATCTTTTTCGCGTCGCCCTTCTGTTCTGCAAGATCTACCTAGAAGCGGTTGGCCCTTATGATCTGCGAGTCTATCCGGGGTTTTACCTCCTTTACCCATTCGCTCCCGGGGGTATTTTTCACATGCCTGACCCATCTATCTATGTGTTCGATGTGTGAGCGGCCTCTCATTTTTTCCTTCTTGCTCTTTTTATCGCTTCCTTCACGTCTTTAGGCTTTATTTTCTTTTTCGCAGCATATTCCGCAGTCTTCTCCCGGAGCGCCTTAAATCCGCCCGCAGGCTCCAAGATCCTTTCCACTGCGTTCTTTAGCCCAGGTATGTCGTTTTTCACGGTGTCCCACACGTCTTTTTGGATCACTCCGCAATATTGATGAACGAGTACGTCCCTCATCCCGGCAATGGCTCTCCACGGCACGCCAGGGTTGTCCTCTTTGATCTCCATGGATACCTGTTTGCACGCTTCGCCGATTATTTGCAATTGCCTTGCGAGTCCGTCCTGCAGAAGGGAGTCTGAGACAAGGTCGTCACACGTCTTTCCGGCGGCGTATCGCTCTATCTTTTCGATCGCCTCCATGATGTGCGCCAGATAAACGGTATCGTCTTTCACGAAAGGATCACCCTCCTCTCCTTGAGTACGTAAGGCAGTATATAC
Organism: Candidatus Altarchaeales archaeon; assembly: GCA_023252215.1. Lineage (GTDB taxonomy): Archaea > Altiarchaeota > Altiarchaeia > IMC4 > QMZM01 > CAIYYO01. Next base: position 24,997 of record JAHEXG010000011.1, on the reverse strand, counting down.
GGGCTAATGGCCTCCTCGCTCAAAAGATCGACCCTGACCCCGAGAAAATCGGACAACTCCTGCTGGATCCTAACCTTGTCCAAGAGGCCCTTTTTACCCGAGAACTCGACTATGAGGTCAAGATCGCTGTCCTCCTTTTGCTCGCCCCTCGCATATGAGCCGAAGACATAGGCTTTCTTTGCCCCAAAACTCTTAAGCTTCTCTGCCGCCCGGCGAAAAAGAAGATCGGGCTTCTTTCGCCCCTTCTTTGCATCCTTCCCGGTAGCGTACCCCTCAGCAGTTTCCCTCAGGACGCTGGCAGAAGGCATCCTGATCCTCTTCAAGACTATCATGTCGCCCTCGCCCAAAACGGCGAAGCGTACGCCCTCCTCCAGGTCGAGGCGCTTCCTCACGTTCAACGGGATCACAACCTGCCCCTTCGAACTCATGCTCGTAACGTCGATTCTTTCCATGGTAAGAATATCTTACTAAATATTGGGGACTGAAACGATAAAAGAGGGCAAACACGAGGATAGGATTGACAAACAAATGAAATCCTCGGGAAGATTCATAATAGCTACCTTATTATTCCTTTTTTCGTTGTCTACTTTTTCAATTCCAGAAATAGTTCAAAACACTCCTTTCGATTTGCTCAACACTCATCTTACAAATTATCCTTTTATACTCAGTGTTGGAGCATTAGCGTTTGTCTTCGGAATTTTTATTTTTACCTATTCATTAATAGACTTATATTTTATTGCAAAAAATAAAACTCCACCTAAAGATAAGTAAAATTAATTGGCTGAGTGGAGATGAAATGTTTGTTGTCCGTGAGTATCCTCTTCGTTTTGCGGTGTTTGTGGTTGAATAGTCCAAAGACCTGTTTTCACCCTTTTTCTAAGCCTCTGCCCATATATTATCCTATCATGTCCGGCAAGATTTCCGAGTATGAGGTGGAGCTTTTCAGACAAGAAGGCTTTCAGAGGAAGAAATGCGTCAAATGCGGCAAATACTTCTGGAGCGTCGACGCCGATAAAGAGACCTGCGGCGATCCTCCCTGCGACGAATACGGCTTCATCGGTAATCCTCTCACAAAGAAGAAGTACTCATTGCACGAGATGCGCGAAGCATATCTCTCCTATTTCGAAAGGAACGGCCATGGCCGTGTTTCCCGTTATCCCATTGTCGCCCGCTGGAGGAACGACGTATTCTTCACGCAGGCGTCTATCTACTGCTTCCAGCCCTGGGTATTGAACGGCGTCGTAAAACCGCCGGCTAATCCTTTGACTATCTCTCAGACCTGTGTCCGCTTCAACGACATAGACAACGTGGGAAAGACCGGAAGACATTTCACGATGTTTGAGATGCTGGCGCATCACTGCTTCAACACCAAGGACAAGCCGATCTATTTCAAGGACCGGACAGTGGAGCTGTGCCATAATCTCCTGACAAAAGAGCTGGGCATCGATCCCGAGGTCGTTACCTACATAGAGAGCACATGGGCCGGCGGCGGGAATTCCGGGCCGTGCTTTGAAACACTGGTATCCGGAATAGAACTATCCACTCTGGTATTCATGATGTACCAGGAAAAAGACGGCGTGATCAAGGAGATGGACATGCAGGTCGTGGATACCGGATACGGCCTGGAGCGTTTCACATGGGTCTCGCAGGGCACGACCAGCGCCTATGAAGCGGTGTTCGGCAGCGTCCTTAAGAAATTGAAGAGCGAAGCCCACGTCACGGGAGATCCTAAAATTCTTGGAGAGTATTCGCAGGTTGCGGGCATGATGAGCGTGGAATCGAACGCCGACCTAAAGGTGCTAAGAGAAAAGGCGGCAAAACGCCTGGGGATACCAACCGAAAAATTGGTAAAAGAGATCGTCCCAATGGAGAACCTCTACGCAGTATGCGATCATACCAGAGCCCTTATGTTCATGCTCCAGGACGGCGTGCTTCCTTCTAATGCGAAGGAAGGCTATTTTGGGAGAATGCTCGTCAGAAGAGCGATAAGGGCGATAAACGCGCTTAAACTGGGCCTGCCCTTGTCCGACATACTGGGTATGCAGGTGGACTTTTTCCAGTCCGACTTTCCTGAGTTGAAGGAGAATAAACGGGAGCTTATGAAGCTTGCGGACGTGGAAGAAGACAAATACCGAAAAACCCTGGAGAAAGGAAAGACGATAGTTTCCCGCTTGGATGAAAAGTTGTCAAGAGACAATGTAAAGGACATCGGATTAAATGACCTGATCTCCTTGTACGACTCCCAGGGGCTTACCCCGGACCTTGTGAAAGAATTCTCATCCCTTAAAGTGGACGTCCCGGACGACTTCTACATACGGGTCGGGAAGATGCACGAAAAGCCGGTGGAAGAAAAGGATGAGGAAAAGCCCCAGGTCAAGCTCCCGGAAGGCCTTCCGCCGACTATGCTGGGATACTATGACAACGCAGAGATGCGCAAATTTTCGGCCAAGGTGCTCGCAGTCTTTGGGAGCTACATGGTATTTGACAAGACCTATTTCTATCCCGAGGGCGGAGGACAGGAAACAGACCTTGGAACGATAAACGGCATGCCCGTTGCCTTCGTACAAAAGGTGGGCAACGTCGTAGTCCACGAAGTCAGAGGCGATATAACCGGGATAATGCCGGGTATGGCCGTAAACTGCGTCATCGATTCCAGCCGAAGGGAGCAATTGGCCATACATCACACTGCGACTCACATAATCAACGGCGCAGCAAGGCGCGTCCTCGGAAGCCACATCTGGCAGACAGGCGCACATAAGAGCGTCAAAGGCGCAAGGCTAGACATAACGCATTATGCGTCACTATCGGACGAGGAATTAAAGAAAATAGAAGACCTTTCGAACAAGATCGTATCCGAAAAGAGACCCCTCGACATCAGATTCATGGAGCGCGTAGCCGCCGAGAGCACCTACGGATTCCGCCTGTACCAGGGAGGAGTCGTGCCGGGGGGCGAGATCCGCGTAGTATCAGTAAAGGACTGGGACGTTGAAGCATGCGGCGGAATACATTTGTCTAATACGAAAGATGCGGGCCCGATAAAGATAACCGGCACAAAGAGGATACAGGACGGAGTGGTGAGGCTGGAATTCTCTGCCGGCCCGGCGGCGCAGGCGTATATCGAGGAGCAGAAGAAGATAGCAGAGAAGATAACCAGCGGAGCAGTAAAAGTATCCGAACAAGACCTGGCCCGCGTAGCGGACATATTCTCCGTGAAAGTAATCGACCTCTCAAAGACCCTAAAGAGATTCACAGACGAATGGTGCGCCCAGAAGGCCGAGATATGCTCTTTGGAGCACCGCCTCAAAAAACTGGACAAAACATTCTCCTACAGCGACAAATACGCAAAAGTGCCATGCGATGGCACATACGAAGGATACGCGGATCTGTTCGAGTCCTGGAAGAGCCAGAAGAAAGAACTGGACTTCCTCAGAAACGAGCTGTCGAATGCCATGTCGGATGGCCTGGAAAAGAGGCTGGAAAAAGAAGGCATAGTAAAGGAGCTCGTATACGACATGAACGTAAAAGCCCTCAGCGAGACTGCGAAGAAATTGACGGAAAAATCCGGAAGAACCCTCATACTAGTCAACGTAATAAAAGACAAAGCGAACATAGTAGTTGCGTCAAGCAGCCAAAAGCATACGGCGGCAGGCCTTGCAAAACTCCTTTCCTCGCAACTGGGCGGAGGATCACACGGAGATGCGTTCCTTGCGGTCGGCGGAGGCTCGTCCAAGGATGCTGCGAAGATACTTAAAGAATTCAACATATAATACTTAATATAATAAGATGGACCTGATGGAAAAACTTGCGAAAGAGCGCAGGCTGGTGAACCTGGAGATACAGAAGACCCTGATAGGCAAACCCGACCGCATATACTCTGCCGCAAGGCATCTGTGCCTTGCTGGCGGAAAGATGGTCCGCCCCATGCTCTGCATGCTGTCCTGCGAAGCCGTGGGCGGCAAAAGAGAAGACGGAGCACGCACCGGCGCAGCAATCGAACTGATGCACACATTCACCCTCATACACGACGACATAATGGACGCAGACGACATGCGCAGGGGAAAGCCTTCAGTCCACAAACTATACGGAGTGCCGACCGCGATACTCGCAGGCGACCTACTATTCTCCAAAGCATTCGAGATATGCGATCCCAGGGCTTACAGAATACTTGCGAGGGCCACGTCCGAGATATGCGAAGGACAGGAACTCGACGTCTCGTTTGAGAAAAGAACGGAAGTATCGGAAGACGAATACATGGAGATGATACGCAAAAAAACAGGCGTCCTATTGGAAGCGGCGACAGAAGCCGGAGCAGTCGTAGGCGGAGGAAAAGACGAACAAGTAGAGGCGCTGGCCTCGTTCGGCCTGTCGATCGGTCTCGCATTCCAGATACAGGACGACATACTCGGAGTCACGGCTGACGAGGAAAAACTTGGAAAACCCGTGGGAAGCGACATAGTCCGGGGGAAAAAGAACCTCATAGCGATAAACGCTCTTGCCTCCTTGAAAGAAAAAGAAAGAAAAGAGCTTCTGAACCTGTTAAGCAAAAAAGGGAACACAGACGCAGAAATAAGCCGCGCTATTGAATTGTTCCACGACTCCGGCTCAATAGACTACTGCAAGAAAAAAGCCAGGGAATACATAAAGACTTCCGACTCTTCGCTGCAAGAGATAAAGGACTCGACGGCGAGAAAAGAACTGAGGCTGATAGCAGACTACGTCGTAAAACGGGACCTCTGAAAAAAAAAGAAAAAAATAAAAAATCAGCCGGATGCCCGGTTCAGGATTTCCAGGCATTTATGAGAAGCAGTACGTCCCTCAGGGACGCGTCTTCTTTTTCCCAGAGCTGGATTACGCTTAATACCTCGCCGAGGGTTACTTCTCCGCAGGGCGGCTCGTCTCCGAGGAGCCCGCAACCGGACCTCATTATGGCTACCTCGTAGTCTTCTACTTCGCCGTATGACTCCCTATAGTCGCAGGGTCCGGGAGTGGGCGTCTTCATCATTTCCTCGCAGTACGTCTGGTTCTCGTAGTTGCTGCAGTCTGCCTTCCCGCATCCGCTCAGGGATATCCTCATACGCGTCTGCCCGTTTACGGCCTCTTTTGGCACAGTGAAATCCGCGGAGAATTTATGCGTTCCGCTGAGCATCGCGTAACTGCCAAGGTCTATCCTCTCAACTGAAACGCTCGCGTTTTCAACTGTATCGTTGAATACGTAATCCCCGTCATAATCGATCCATGCTACTGCTTTTTCTGTGCAGTCCTTATCGTTGCTGCTTCTAATGTCGACTTCCAGGGTATAGTTCTGCCCGGCTACGAGGTTCGTAAGGATCGTTCCGGTATGATCCGTCTGGGAGCTGTCGCCCGACACGCTTGACTCGTTGTTCAACCTGACCTTTGCTATGTACTCGTATCCGCTGGATCCTGATTCTGAGTTGCAATAGGGAACGCATCTGATCTCCGGCACGTCGAAGCCCCGGTATCCTGAGGAGCCGTCGTTTGAGTAGTCGCTTATGAAGGCTATCTCTACGCTCTGATTCTCGGAGAAATCGATGGAAGAATCATCCGACCAGTTTCCTGAAAGCTCGTAACTATAATAATCGCCGCCCGACTCGTCGGATGTCCTGCCTGTCAATGTCACCAAATCATAGGCTTCCTCGATGTTCCCGTTGGAATAGACCTCGGCGCGCATCCCTGCAGGGCAGGAGCAGAGAACCGAGCAATTCATGTTGTTCTTGTATTCGGTCTGCGTAAGATTGACGCTGACATTGTTTCTCCCGGTGGAAAGATCGCCGCATGACCAAACTGGGCAGGCGCCTGCCTCAGGGTTGTTGTTCACAGTAACGTAGAGGTAATCAGTGCTTTTCTCTCCGTTTGATCCGGTTGCAGTAAGCCGGATAACGTATTTTCCGTCCGCGACCTTCGAGGTATTCCAGTTGGCAAGTACTGTGTCATTCAGCCTGCTGCCCGTTTCGCCTGACATGAAAATTCCGACAGATGTCCAGTGGTCCGGGTCGTCTATCCTGGCAGTTTCAAGGGTGTATTCTCCCTGGTTTGAGCCGTAGACTGCGCCGCTGATGTTGGCCGTTCCGTTTACGGTTCCTTCCTGTATGCCCGTGCATCCTGCAAAAAGCAGGGCGCATATGAGCCCTATGCAGACGTGTGAGGAGTTTTTCATTTTAATTTATTGAATAATCCGTATATAATCCGTACTTTTTAACCTGTATGCTACGTCTGATATATTCGACAGGTATGCGACCGGCGGAGGCGCGGTCAACTGCAGGGCAGCCGATATGTTGACCAGGCCCGCGCCCTGCACGTTGCGGCTGTAGCCGTAATCCGAGGCCGTATTCTCCAGCGCGGCCTTCACCTCCAGCGGAAGCCAGTCGGGATATTTCTGCAGTAGCAATGCTGCGGCCCCGGCAACGTGGGGCGTGGCCATGGAAGTGCCGGACAGGAGAACGTGCTTGTCATCCAGGCACAGCGTGTAATCCGCAAACTCAAGACCCATGCGCGCAGCGCATATATGGACTCCGGGCGCAACGATGTCCGGCTTATTATATATGCCAAAAGGACCCCTGGAAGAAAAGTCCGCTACAAGGACGGGATCGACGGTAACTGTCATAAGTGCCTGTCCTGAGCCGTCTGCCTGTTCTTTGAGGTATTCGCCGTTGGATTTATTCACATAAACCGCCGGAACCGCCGAGAGGTTGTCCAATGTCAAAGTACTTTCATCTACCGTCTCTTCATCGATGCCGTCATAGATTATCGCTCCCAAGCATCCTGCGTTGTAGGCGTTGTCCACCTGGTCGTGGTAGGATATGCGGCCGGTCATCTGCTCTATTACTGCGATCTTTCCGGCAGCGTTCTTTCCAGAATAGTCACTAGCAAAACCTATTCCTGCGTCTAACAGCTCCGCTTCCACTCCCTCCGTGCCCGTCGGTGCCGAGTACGTGAATGCCTTTGACTCAATGTTTTTTGGAGAGGAGCCGAGGACTGTAAGGTTTGCGTTCCTGTTCCTCACAGCGTCATTTGGCTTATATACTGCGCCTACGGTTATTGCTTTTCTGGCGCATCCAGGGCATTCGATCGACTGGTTGTATGGTCCGCTGTTCCCCGCGGCCACGACCACCACTACGCCTGCGTCGACTGCATTGTCAACGGACTGGGATAAGGCGTCCGTTACGTCGCCTTCTCCGCCGATGCTCATGCTTATCACGTCCGCTCCGTCGTAGACCGCTCTGTCTATGCCTGCGATCATTTCGTCTTCCGGGCAGCTGCCGGATGAGTCGCATACTTTATAAGCCAGTATCTTCGCATCCGGGGCGACTCCTTTTAGTGTGCCGTTTCCTGCCGCTATTGCCGCACAGTGGGTTCCGTGTCCGTAGTCGTCCATCGGGTTGTTGTCGTCGTTTATGAAATCATATCCTGAGATGACCTTGGAGCAGCCTGCGGCCGAGAAATCAGTGCTTCCGTTTATTATCCCGTCCACGGAAAAACCCCAGTCTGTGACGCTGTCGTCGGATACCAGATTCAGGTAGATAGTGTCCCCGGCTACGGCGTAGCTCCATACGTCGGCCAGGCTGCCGGTTAATTCCTGGACTACGTCGCCGGAAGAATTCCTCACATAGATTACGTCGAATCCGTCCTCCAACGAGATGTTGCTGAAATGGACGGCTACCCGCGCATAGCCCGGCATGGTTATGTTCCAGGAGACATTCAAGTTATCAGTATAAGGATGCTCCGACTCAAGAGAGTAATCCGCGCCACTCACAGTTATCGTGCTACCGTCTATCTCCTGCGCAGTGCATCCGCCAAGATCCTGATGCGTATAATCCACTCCCGTATCTATCAAGGCGATCTTCACCCCTTTCCCTGTTATGTTCCTCCCCGAAGAATCCTGCATCTTCCAGGCATCCGTTGCGCCTATCATCGGCAGGCTGTCCGAGAGAAGCACGCGATAAGTGTTCAAGGGATACACCATCTTTACGTCGCCCATGTTAGAAACCCTAATTATATCGTCTATGGATACGTCTCTAAGAGAGACGCCGTTGAATACGTTATAAAATTCCCGTTTGATGCCGGCCTTTATGTTTATAGACTTCAATTCGTTCCCGAAGGCTTCATGGACTGCCATAAGGTCCTGACGCTGCTTGTTTTCCTCCTTGGTCCTAGCCTTAAGAGAAAGCCGCGAAACGCCGATACTTCCTCCGTTCATCTGCGAAGCAGGCGTCTGCGTAAGCTCAACTATGTAGCCGCCCGTTTGGCTGAACTCCTTCAATATTTTCGCATCCTTTGACGACAAAGGCAGGGGAATGATGCCGGAAGGATACCGCTTCCACACCTCTGATGATGCGGCAGGAGACAGATGGAACTTGCTCACATTAAGAAAACTCCCCGGATCATTCATCTGGGAATCATCCGATGATATCAAACTCTTCACTTCTTTTTCAATAAACGCCGACGATGCGAAAACGCACAAAAAAATCAGCACAGATAACAAAATAAGAAATTTTCCCATAGACTTCATAATACTAATATTGATAAAAAAGTATAAAAACAGATCAAAAACAGATCAGATCTTCTTATACCTCAAGGCAAGAGAATTCGTCACAACCGAAACAGAACTCAAAGCCATAGCGCCTCCCGCAATGATCGGCGAAAGCAGCCACCCGGTATACGGATACAGGACTCCGGCCGCTACCGGTATTCCCAGCGCGTTATATATCAGCGCCCAGAACATGTTCTGCTTTATCTTGTTCATGGTCTGCCTGGAAAGCCTTATTGCGCTGGCCACTGCAAGCGGGTCGTTTTTCATCAGCACTATCCCTCCCGATTCTATGGCAACGTCTGTTCCGGATGACATGGCTATTCCCACGTTCGCCTGCGCAAGAGCAGGCGCATCGTTTATGCCGTCTCCCACCATGGCCACGGTCTTGCCCGCATCCTGGAGCTCTTTTATATGTTTGGCTTTGTCTTGCGGCAGAACCTGTGCGTAAACCTTTTCTATGCCCAGCATCCCGGCGATCGCTTCCCCAGTCCTCTTGTTGTCTCCTGTCAACAGATATACCTCGAGGCCCATGTCCTGTAGTTCTTTGACTGCTTTTTTGGACGATTCCTTCAAAGTGTCTGCGACCGCTATTACCGCCGCTATCTTGTTTCCGACTGAGAGCAGCATCGCTGTCTTCCCTTCGTTTTCCAGCTTTGCTAGTATGTCTTCAGCGGAGGACAGGTCTATTCTTTCTTTTGCCATGAGAGCGCGGCTCCCAAGGAAGACCATCTGGCTGTCTATTTTTCCAGACACGCCCAGGCCCGGGACTGCCGAAAAATCCGCGACATTGGACAATTTGATCTTCCGGTCTTTGGCGTATTCCATTAATGCGTCTGCCAGCGGATGCTCGGAAGAATGCTCGATACCTGCCGCGTATCCTACTACGACGTCATTGGAGTATTCCCCCAAAGAAACGACGTCAGTCACCTTCGGCTTGCCCACGGTGAGCGTACCGGTCTTGTCGAATACGACATAGTCCAAATTCTGCGCAGTCTCAAGGGCCGTTCCGCTCTTTATGAGTATTCCGCTGCTTGCGCCTTTTCCTATCCCAACGATAACCGCGGTCGGCGTCGCAAGGCCGAGGGCGCAGGGGCAGGATATGACCAGAACGGATACTGCGGCCATGAGCGCGAAATCGAGGGGCTTTTGGAATGCAAAGAACCACAGCGCGAACGAGGCGACCGCTATCAGGATCACGGCCGGCACAAAGTATGAAGAGACCGTGTCTGCGAAACGCTGCACAGGAGCCTTGGAGCCCTGGGCATCCTCGACGAGCCTTATTATCTGGGCCAGCATTGTGTCCTTGCCCACCTTCGTTGCCTTGAACGTGAATGCTCCGTGCTTGTTTATCGTAGAGCCGATGACCCGGCTCCCAACGGATTTTTCCACAGGCAGGCTTTCGCCGGTTATCATGGACTCGTCCACGCTGCTTGCGCCCACGATGATGACGCCGTCTACTGGTATGCTCTCCCCGGGCTTGACCCGTATGACGTCTCCTACGACTACCTCCTCCACAGGAACAATGGCTTCCACTCCGTCGCGTATTACGGTTGCAGTTTTCGGCGCAAGGTCCACGAGCCTTGCGATGGCCTGGCTGGTCTTGCCTCTGGCATTTGCTTCAAGGTATTTGCCCAGCAGAACAAGGGTTATAAGGACCGCGCTCGTCTCAAAATACACATCCTTCATTGGCGCGGTTAAAAGCACTGCCACGCTGTAGAAATACGCGGCCGACGTTCCCAGGGCGACAAGCGTATCCATGCTGCTCGTCTTGTTCTTCAATGCCCCCCACGCCCCTTTATAGAACGGAGCGCCTGCTATGAACTGTATTGGCGTCGCCAGCAGGAAAAGGACATACTCGGCGTATGGTATTCCCTGCATATAGAACATCCCTATAATAAAAGCAGGCAGCGCAAGCGCGATACTAAATAATAGCATGCGCTTCATCCTGGAAAGCTCTTTTTTGTTCTCCAATTCCTCGCGTGACCTGTCTGCTTCGGTGGACACCCTGGCATCGAATCCGAGGACCTTGATTACTGCAATGATCTTTCCAGTATCCAATTTTTTCTCATCATATTCGACAAGAGCCTTACCAGAAGCAAAGCTCACGTTGACGTTGAAAACTCCGAGAGTCTTTTCCAAAGACTTGGCGATATTAGCCGCGCAGTTCACGCAGTGCATCCCGGATACCTTAAATGTGGCCTTTTTCATATCTTCACTCCACGACTATGAATTTTCCGTCTATCATCCCCATCCAGCAGCTCCAGGGCACGGTGCCCGCTTCCGCGGGGGTGAATTCAACGGTCTGCCGGCCCATCTTTATGTCGAATTGCAGGCCCAGTTTGGGCACCTGTATCGCCTTATTGCATCCCGTGATCTGTTGTCCGTCTATTACCCATTTCACGGGGACTCCTTTTTTCAGTGTGAACGTATCCGGCTGCCATCCCCGGGCAGTAACGTTCATATATATCACCTGGTATGCTAAAGAAGTGGGCGGAGTAGATGTAACGACCTGGCCTGCGGTGGTCGACACAAAGGTCGTAGTAACTTGTTCCTGGGAGACGCCCTGCCTGCCGAATAAGTTCTTGTAATCATATCCCGTTCCCGATAGTATCAGGCCGCGGTTGAGCATGACAAGGCCCAGGAGTATCACTATGACCCCGGAATACTTGATTATGTTCTGCGTAAGCCTCCCGCTGATAACTGACGTCAGGAGGCCGAATCCGAGGAGTACCGGCAGCGTACCTAAACCGAATGCCAGCAGGTACAGTGCGCCCGTTAATGCGCTTCCCGATGCCGCCGCAAGGACGTACATCGCCTGGAGCGGGCCGCATGCGAGCATCAGGCTGTTTGCGAATCCGATGGCTGCGGGATTAGAGCTGTTTGCATTCGAATATTTTTCAAGGAATGCGGGGCCTTTCAGCCGGAACCGGATCATTCCAAGCATATTTAGTCCGTACAATAACAGGAAACATCCGGCCAGGCCCGCAGCTATTGCTTTAAGCATGGGCGTGAATACGATGAATGAACCCAGCAGCCCGAAGATGCCCCCTATAAGAGTATATGAAAGGGTCTTTGATGCGCCATATACGAGATGCGACTTAAAGTTTTTGCCCCCTGCTACATGTTTTGTCGAATATGATATCACAAATCCTCCGCACATCGCTATGCAGTGGAAACCAGTTACAAGGCCCAGCGTGAAGATAAGGAACAATGACGCATCCCGGTCGATATCCGGCATATCCGCGTCAAAGAATCCGCCGAATAACAGATATGCTCCGGCCAGGACCAAAAGGATGCTGATAATAGAACTAAGTAACGAATTTTTATCCTCATTCTTCTTGTCGCCCGGCAGGCTGCAGGAATAGCCTTCGGCCTCTATTTTCTCAAAGACTTTCTCAGGAATGGTCTTGTCGGGATCGTAGCTTATCCGCGCCTTACCCGTTCCGTAGTCCACGGAGACGCTGTCTACGCCTTCAACGGATTTTGCAGCTTTCGCGACCCTCTTTTCGCAGAGGCTGCAGGTCATCCCGCCCACTCGGAATTCCGTCGTTCGTTTACTGGTCATTGTGATCATGCGAACCTGTTTCGCATTTTTCCGCCTTTATCTTCTGATGCTCCTTTTCCAGTTTGTCCGGGATAGGCCGCTTGTTCTTTGCCAGAAAATCATGGATGGCTTCCTTTAAGCCATCCACTGCAAGGAGCGAGCAATGAATCTTCACGGGCGGAAGGCCGCCGAGGGATTCGACGATCTCCTTATTGGACAAATCCAAAGCTTCGTCAAGGGTTCTCCCTTTGGCTAGTTCCGTTACTTTGCTGCTGGTGGCAATAGCCGCTGCGCAGCCTAATGTCTTGAATTTTATGTCCTCTATCCTGTCGTCTTTTACCTTGATATAGATCCACATGATGTCTCCGCATACAGGGTTTCCTACTTCCCCCACTCCGTCGGCGTCCGGCATCTCCCCGACATTCCTGGGATGCATAAAGTGTTCCATCACGTCTTTGCTGTACATTTTTCTATTTCCTCCAGAAAGGAGATATCCTGCGCAGATTAGCTACTTCTTCTTTCACTGCGGATATAGCGTAATCTATGTCCTCCTTTGTGTTGTCCCTGCCCAATGTCATCCTAAGGCTGCCGTGGCATTCCTCCGGCTTCATCCCGGTTGCAAGAAGCACGTGGCTTGGCATCAGGGAATGAGAAGAACACGCAGATGCCGTAGAGCAGGCCACGCCCAGCATGTCCAGTCGCAGCAGGATGGACTCTCCTTCTATTCCATTGAACGAGAAATTCGAGTTATTGCACAGCCTCTTCTCCGGGTGGCCGTTCAACTTGACCTCTTCCACGCCGAAAAGTATTTCTTTGATTAGACGTTTTCGCAATTCCAACACTCTCGCATTCTCCTTTTCTCCTGCGATCTCTGCGGCTTTGGCGAATCCTGCGATGCCGGAAACGTTCTCGGTTCCTGCCCGGAGATTTTTCTCATGCTCGCCTCCCTGTAACTGGGATGATATCTTTACTCCGTCTCTGATAAAGAGGGCACCTACGCCTTTTGGGCCGTATATCTTGTGGGAATTGATCGATACGAGGTCCAGGTTCTGTTTTTTTACGTTGATTCCTTCCTTGGTGAAAGACTGGCAGGCGTCTGTATGGAATAATACGCCTCTTTCTTTGGTTATCTTGCCGATTGCTTCCAGGTCCTGGACGGTTCCTATCTCGTTGTTGGCGTGGCCTATTGATACCAGTATGGTATCGTCCCTCACGGCCTTCTCCACGTCGGATGGGTCTACTGTTCCGTATTTGTCCACGCCCAGATAGGTTACCGTAAAGCCCTGTTTTTCAAGCAGCCTGCAGGGTGCGAGTATCGCCGAGTGCTCTATTTTGCACGTTATTATGTGCCCTTTTCCCTTATTCTGCGCGATGCCTTTCAAGGCAAGGTTGTTCGACTCCGTTCCGCCCGACGTGAATAACAGCTCTTCCGGCGCGGCGTTCAGTTTCTTTGCTATTTTCTCCCTGGAGTTCTCAAGCGCGTCTTTTGCCTCTCTTCCGAATGCGTGCAGGGACGATGCGTTCCCGTATTTCTCTGAAAAATAAGGCATCATCGCCTCCAGGACCTCCTTTGCTACCGGAGTGGTTGCCGCGTGGTCCAGATATACTCTCCTATTATCCATCTTGAATTAACACTGTTAATAATATGTTAACGATTGTTAATAAATCGGGAATATGCCGGCTCAGGATGTTATTTGGAGCCGAAAGTAAATAAGCGGCAGCAGAATTCATTTTTCCGGCGCTCTCTGCCCTTTTTTAACGGCCTGGGAACAAATGCCTTCCTATGAGGATCAAAGACATCCCGCCGGAAAACCGCCCGAGGGAAAGGATGATAAAATACGGTCCCGATGCCTTAAGCGATGCGGAGATGCTGGCGGTCATACTGAAAACAGGCACATTGGGCGAGAACGTAACCGACATGGCTAACCGCCTGATACAAAAATACGGGATAGACAAACTATCAAAGCTCACGTTACCGGAACTGCAGGAGATCAAGGGGATCGGTCCGGCCAAAGCCATGCAGATAACCGCGGTATTCCACCTGAACCGGCGATGCAGGCTTGCGGAAAAAGAGAAGATATCCGTCAAGACCGCCCGCGACGTCTACGAGTATGCAAGGCCCATCCTTGCGGAAAAGGATAAGGAACACATAATCGTGCTATACCTGGATGCGAAGAACCGGATAAACAAGTACGAAACCATATCCATGGGAACGCTTAATTCCTCGCTCATACACCCGAGGGAAATATTCAAGACCGCGATAAAGGAAAGCACGAACGCACTCATCGTCGCACACAACCACCCCAGCGGGGATCCGACTCCTTCTAAGGACGACTGCGAAATAACAAAAGAGCTGCACGCCGCAGGGGAATTATTGGAGATACGGATGCTGGACCACGTGATAATCGGAAAAGACAACTACTACAGTTTCAAGGAGAGAGACCGGCTGTAAAACTGGCGCTGCCCGGTTTTTCCCTTAATTTTCTTAATGGAATCCTACATATTTAGGGAAAATGCCAGACAACCGGAACTTTCCTGAAAAAAACGGCGGATCCTTCGGAGACGGAAACTCCCTGGCCCTGCTCGTATCATTGCTCCTGCTCATAACCGTGTTCCCGTACTTCGAGAAGACTGAAATAGGCGCAACCATCCTGGTCGTCCTCTTCACCGCAGTACTGCTATCCGGAATATATGCCGTCAGCTACGACGTGCGATACGTAGCCGTCGGATTGCTCCTGGCAATACCAACGTTCATCCTGGGCTGGAGCAACGCCTTCACCCCCCTGACTGCAACGGAACTGGCCTGGATGGCCTTCATGATAATATTCCTGGTCTACACGCTGGCAGTGGTTCTAAGACACATATTCTCCTCGGGCCAGGTATCGGTAGACGAAATATACGGCGCCATCTCAGTATACGTGATGATAGGCCTCACATTCGGCATAACCTACCACCTCCTGGAAACATTCGTTCCAGGGTCCTTCAAATACAACGTAGGCCAGAGCACCATGTCCTCGATGATATACCTCTCATTTTCCACCCTGTCCACGGTAGGCTTCGGAGACATAACCCCGCTCTCGGCAATAGCGCGGTCGATATCCATACTAGAGATGGTGATCGGGGCAACATACGTCGCAGTACTAATCGGGACCCTGATAAACGCGAGCAGAGACGGCACAGGAAATACGCGCATGCCCAGGAAAAACGCACAAGAGACTGAGAGAACAGAGCACATATCCCTGAAAAAGCCCTGGATACTGGTACTCGCAGCAGTGATGCTCAACTACGCAACGTCGATCCTGATGGTTTCTCTTAACCTGCCCTTCTTCCTTGACAGCTGGGGCACGTCGCTCGCAGTGTTGATGGGCGGCCTTTCGGCAGGCATAGCCGCAGGCATCGCCTACAATCTTCTCATGGCATTCACTGTCTGGGGCGTATCCTCATGGGTATGGATATTCTCCTCCATTTGGGTAGCCGTATGCACCTGGCACTTCTGGAAAAACAAATGGATAGACCTCCACAAGCCCGTGAAACTATTATCCGCATCCACGGCGACAGGGACCGGTAGCGCAATCCTTGCCGTGATCATAATATCCCTAGCCCGCCTGCCCCCCTATCAGGGAACGCTCCCGGTCTACGAATTAGTATACGACTACACCGGAAACTCCCAGATGGCCTCCCTCCTAGAACAGTTACTTGTGGAAATAACCGACAAAATGATATGCCTAACCCTCGCAGCAATATTCATGGTATTCCTCGCAAGCCACATCAGGAACAAAAGAGGAAAAAGAAGCATCAGACAAAGCAGGCTAAGCCAGTAAAAACCTCAGACGATCCTCAAAGTGAGCGGATGCTCCTTCACGACCTTGGCATCCTTCAGATAGACCATGACGGCCGCATAATGGCTCGCATACCTGGGACTCTTCTTCAGATGAACCGAAAAATACTCGCCCAAGCTGCCGGATTTCACCTTATCCGCCCGGTTACCCAAAAGAAAAAGACCCCTGCCCCTGAAAAAAGAAACCATCCTCTTATAATCCGACCAGGAAACAGCGATCCCATGGCCCTTGCGCCCGGTCTCGACCCTGATCCACTCGCCGGCCAAAATATCGAAGCCAAAACCCTTCCTCTTACCATGAGGCCCAAGAGTACACAGATCGCGCATAAAGAAGATAAGGAAGACAAAGGAAAAAAACACAACCCCCTACATTCCGCAGTCTTAAGGGGGCTCTAAACGCTATTAAAAAGGAATCCGGTCTCACCGGCTCAACGCCTTCCACTCCCTGTCGGTAAAATCCTTAAGCGACCCGATCACTTTATCCGCAAGTATCATCCGCGCATCCTTTTTATAGTCCCGGCTTGGGACTGCGACGCATCTCATACGCGCGGCTTTTGCCGCGATCAGCCCGACAAGGGAGTCTTCGAATACGAGGCAGGAATAAGCCGGGACACCTAATTTCTCTGCCGTCTTAAGATATACTGCGGGGTGGGGTTTTCCGTGTTCTACGTTCTCGGCTGAATAGACCAGGTCAAAATATCTAGAGATGCCCAGTTTCTCCACGACCAGGTCCATGATATTTTGCGGAGAGGAGGAAGCCAATGCAGTCTTTACTTTTTTCTTTCCGGCGTATTCGAGTACGTATTCTACTCCCTTCATAGGCGCCCCTTTTTCTCTTATCAACTCAAGAGCCCGGTCCACGGCTTCTTTCTGCACCGCCTCAACACTCTTCCCGGTCCAGGGCCGCTGGTCGTGCCAGTAGGATATTATCTCGTCTATTCTCCCGCCCTTTACCCGGTTCCACAATACGCCGGTAAAAGACGATCCCGCCTCTTCCACCGCTCTTTTGACCGCCTCTTTCCACAGGGGCATGGAGTCTATGAGGAGGCCGTCCATGTCAAAGATGACTGCTTTTATTTCGCTCTCCATTTTGCCGGTCGTATCAGACCACAATACGTCAAAGTAAATAGTGCACTGTCCACTGCATCTTCCTGAACAAGGGTATGTGCCTCATCATCCTGTACAGGGCGGGCTTTTTTTCGTTTACGTCAAAATAGCTCCAGTCGTCCAGGAACCTTATTCCATGGGCCCATCTCTCTACTTCTTTTCCGTCCGAGATGCCTGAGGAATAAAAGGCGTTTTTTCCCAGGCGCAGCTGTTTTCTCATCTTGTATTTCGCGATCTGTCTTAGGGGTGTTCTCTGTATCACGCTGTTTGCCATCTCGCATGCCAGTTCTGATCCTGGGAAGGTTTTGTGCATTTCTATTACGAGTTTTTTCACGTCTTCCTGGGGCAGGTACATAAAAAGGCCTTCTGCGAGGAAGAGGAATGGGCCGGGATGCCGTTCTTTTAGGCGGTCCATCCAGGCGTAGTTGAGAACAGACGATGCAATGTAGCGGTATCTGTCTGTTTCGGAGAAAAGTTTCTTTTTTATCTCTATTACTTCCGGCAGATCTAGGTCGTAGAATGCCAGTTTTCCGTCGTCTATGCGAAAGAATCTCGTGTCGAGGCCGCATCCAAGGTTGACTACGACGCCTTTCGGGTTTTCTTTTAGGAATTCATTGGCGTATTGGTCGTATCTGCGTGCCCGCAGGGATATGTAGAGCCTCAGGTCCTTTCGTATCCTCCCTTTCGCAAGGTTTCGGCGCAGCATGCTATTTGATTCCAACAGCTCGGGCCTGAGTTTTTCCGCTATCTCGACCGCTTTTGGGTCTTCTAGCACCGGGTCCGTTGTTTTTGTTTCCAGCGCCCTTGCATACAGCGTTATCAGCAGGGTCTCGGAGACGTCGCTTATGTCGCCCTCCAATAAGTGCAGGTTATCCAATTTGTAGTCTTATGCATGTGTTATGCGCCAGCTCAGACTGCGTGTTTTTTCTGCAGCAGTCCCCTGAAGCATCCCGGGGTCCTGGTCTTTGTGTGGTAGTGCTGGTGGTATTCTTCTGCCGTGTAGAACGGCCCAGACTGCAGTATCTCTGTGACTATCTTCTTGTCCCGGTTCTTCTGCTCCGAGGCAAGGGACTTTTCGGCGGCCTTTTTCTGTTCCGCATTATGGTAGAATATTGCCGACCTATATTGCTTTCCAACGTCCGGGCCCTGCCTATTCTTTGTCGTGGGATCGTGCATCCTCCAGAATATGGATAAAAGCTGATCGTATGGCACTTCCTCAGGGTCGTATTCGATACGCACGGCTTCGGCGTGGCCTGTCTCATCGTTGCAGACGTCTTCGTATGTGGGGTTCCGGGTGTGCCCTCCAGTGTAGCCTACGATTGTTGTTTTTACGCCTTTTATCTGGTCGAATGCGTCCTGGGCGCCCCAGAAACAGCCTGCCGCAAACGTTGCGTTTTCAGTGGTCATAGGTATATATGGGATTATGGGAGGAAAAGCAGTTTATCGTATCTGTAGCATCCTCTCTATCGAACTGGCCGCCTTTTTCCCGATGCCGGGAGGCACTACTATCCGTGTCTCCATGTTCTCGAGCGCCGACAAGACGCTAAATAGCGTCGTCTTCTTCATGTTCGGGCATACTGCCAGGCTCGTGGCAGGATAGAATCTCTTGCATGGGTTCTGTTTCTGTAGAGTGTATAACATCCCGGTCTCGGTTCCCACGATAAACTCTTTGGCATTGTTTTTTTGCGCGTATTCCAGCATCTTGCCGGTGGAAAGAACTACGTTTGCCAGGGCCGTGACCTGCGGCGTGCATTCGGGATGCACCATAGTCTTTGCCCCGGGATGCGCTTTCTTTTCCCTGAGTATGTCTTCCGGCTGGATCTTTACATGGGTCGGGCAGAAGCCGTTCCAGAGTATGAGTTCCTTTTCCGTCTTCGACTGCACATACTGTCCCAGGTATTTATCGGGAATAAACAACACCTCATCGGTTTCCACGGAATCGACGACCTCCAGAGCGTTGGACGAAGTGCAGCAGACGTCGACTACGGCCTTCACCTCCGCGCTCGTATTCACGTATGCGACGCATGCTGCGTCCGGATGCTTCATGCGCAGATCGAGGACGTTCTGCGCAGTTATCATGTTGGCCATGGGGCAGCCGGCATCGGGGTCCGGCATTAGCACCGTCCTGTCCGGCGACATGATGCAGACCGTCTCGGCCATGAATCTTACTCCGCATAAGACGATAACGTCGGCGGTGCTTTCCGCTCCCATGCGGGCCAGGCCTAGGGAGTCTCCTACGTAATCTGCGACGTCCTGCACTTCGGGCCTCTGGTAGTTGTGCGACAGGATGACTGCATTCCTCTCTTCCTTCATCCTTTTTATCTCATTGATTATCTCATCCATTTCAGACTGTGTAAAATATTTTAGACACTGTTATTAAATGGCAATTCAGGCAGAGCTTACGACCGAAGCATTATACTTTTTGAAGATATCCCTGGAAAGGATCCCCTGGACAGACGTTTTGGAAGCGTCGTATTTGACGTCGAACAGGTTAGGCGGGCTCCAGTAGACTTCGGCTACTCCGTCAAGGTTCTTCAGATCCTCTGCGATGAGCGAGGCATGGTCATAGCCTGGTATGGCCACTTTCAGGCGTACGGAGGACGACGCGGTTATGCCTGCATCGATCTTTTTTACCTGTGCAGTTGTCTCTGTAGAACCGTTGGCCGCGTTTTGTCTGGCCGCAAGCTCCCGGTTAAGCCGGTCCGCCAACTCCTGTTTCTGCCTTTGATCAAAAGGAAGATCGCATAGGTTTATGCCTGTGGAAGAGAGGGGGCAGTTCGTTGCGGTGCTTTCTATCCCCAAGGATTCTTTGCCTGCGGATGAATCGTTCGCATCCGCTGCCGGGTTGGGTTTTGTTTGGGACAGCAGCAGAAATGCCGCTAAAAACACCAGGCAGGCAGCTAATATGACCTTTTTTCTGGCGGTTGTTTTTTTGTTTTCTCTTTCCATACAGAATATTTTATTAAGAAAAGGGTCGTACGCCTGCCAGAGTTAGAAACCAATCAGGTTGGCGACATCCTGTATGGAACGCCTGCGGCTCCTGGCCCGGTTCTGCGGATGATTCACGTCGCCGTAGCCTATGGCTATCCCGAAGACGATCGAGAGGTCTTCCGGGATATTCAGTGCTTCGCGTATTGTGCCGGGGTAGCCTACAAGCATGACCGCCGGTCCGGTGTTTAACCCGTAGTCTGTTGCCGCGAGCATTATGCTCTGGGCGAGTAAGCCCAGGTCGAACATCGACCAGGGCCCAAGAGACTTATCCATGCATAAGTAGATAACTGCCGGCGCATCGAATAACCTGTAGTTAAGCTGCGATACTGCCAGCCTTACGGCTTTGTCGCTAGTGTCCAGCCCCGTTGCCTTTTCGCGTTCCGCTATCATGTCCTCCATGCGTTTCTTCATGGCCGGCGGCCAATTCTTAGGCGCAGGGATGTCCGAGTTACGTAACATTCCTTTCAAGGAATTTTCCAGGCTGGCCCGGCGTATCCTTTCAAGGGCGTCGCCTCCGGCAACGTATATCTGCCAAGGCTGCGTATCTGCCCAGGAAGGAGCCCTGATCGCCGCCTCCAGGACCTTGAGGATGGTTTCCTTATCAACGGCATCGTTTTTAAAAGCGCGCACAGTAAACCTGGAATTCAATGCATCTATGACATCCATTTTTTACACTCCCAAAATATTTTTCCGTAAATTCTTAGGTTTTGCGAGACTATAAATTGCCCGCCGTTCCAGTATCAGCTAACTCCAAGTCAATGCTTCCGGGTTTTTGGGCTGCAAAAGATACGCTTCCTTTATTCTTGGGGTTCTTTAAGGCATAATCGGGAAACGCGTATGTTCCGGTCTTTTTCGCGTCGGGTCCTCTAATGCCAGTCAACATACAGTCAGCGTTTTCATTTCTTCATTCAAGAGACTCATCCCCGTCCGAGAAGCCCGCATCAATGTGGCTTCCGTCGCAAAGAGGCTTGTTGCGCGATCTTCCGCAACGACATAACGTAACTCTGTTTCTGGTCTCGTATTTCGCTCCATCGGCCGACTCGAGCGGAATTCCCCCTTTAATCCAAATCGGTCCGCTGACTTTCTTTATCGGATCTTCTATAAGGCTGACCGATCGCTCGAACTTATGCTCATAGGGTTTGCCGGTCTTTTTGTCGCAGGCAACGAGCCTTCCCGAGGGGCAGTCGCATGCCTCCTGTATGGCCGTCTCTTTACAACCCGGGTCGTTCGATCTTTCGGTTAGGCTCCATGTGCCCCCTTTGCGGTGGCAGAACCTGCCCACTGCGCAAAAACTCTCGGCATCGTTTAGAACTAGATCTGGCCCTTTTATCTTCCCGGCCTGGTCTGCGTATTTCTCGCGGCCGGCGGACTCTGTTCCGTCAAATCCTTCTTTTGCGTGTGTGCCGTCGCAGTAGGGCTTGTTTTTAGAGCCGCCGCAGCGGCAGAGGGCATATGACTCTTTGTCCGGGTACTTATGGCTCATTTTCCATTCGGCGGGATCCCCGTTCTTATCGCATACAATGTTTTCCTTTGCCAAAGGAAGGCCGCCGGAGACCAGGTAGGGGCCGTTCCTGGAAACAGTCACTTTGCAGCCCTTCTTTTCGGCGGGCGAATCCGGACTTTTTTCGCTCTCTTTCATATCGCATCACTTCTTTGATAACAATCGTTAATTATTAAGCGGGGCTGGCATAATAATTAACGCTGTTAATCCGAGTAAAAGTTAACAAATGACATGAAACTCCCGTGCGAGGAAGCCCTCTGGTACGTCCTTCCGCAGATAAGGGCGGACTTGGCAAGAGAACTGATGAGAAACGGACTGTCCCAGAAAGAGGTCGCAGAGCTGCTGGGCCTCACGCCTTCGGCAGTGTCGCAATACGCCCACAAGAAAAGAGCAGGCAGATTCAAGACCTCGGCGGAATACAAGAAATACTTAATGCGTGTCGCAAAAGAGCTGAGAAAAACAAAAAACAAAGAAGAGGCGTCAAAGCTCATATGCAAGTGCTGCATGGCGTCTCGGTCAAAGAACTGATATCCTTAATGGCTTGCCCGCCGAATAGCCGTCAAGGTCCAGGACTACGCGCTTATAACCCAGTGCCTTCAATTCCTTGGATATCCTGCCGCCGTCCGCGAGGATTCTTCCTTGTTCCCCCCGGAGGACCTCTATTACCGCTATGTCGCCGATGGATCGGACTCTCAGTTGCTTTACTCCTGCGGATCTGGCTATCGCTTCGGCTTTAGAAACCTTGTCGAGGAGTTCCATTGTTATTTCCGTGCCATAAGGTATCCTTGACGAGAGACATGCCATCGAGGGTTTTTGCGCGTTCGGCAGGCCGAGATACGCAGCTATTTTACGTATGTCTTTCTTCTTGTAGTCCAATTCGGCAAGCGGGCTGCGTACGCCCGCCTCTTTCACTGCCGCATAGCCGGGGCGGTGGCCCAGTATCTCCTCGGCGTTCGTGCCTTCGACGACCGTGGAAATCCCTTCTTTTTCTGCCGCCTTTTTCAGCACTGATAGCATCTCTTTTTTGCAGTGGTAGCAGCGGTCTGGTTCATTGCGGCGAAAACACGGGTTTTTCAGTTCATCGTGCTTTACTATAATGTGGCGGATGCCTATGTCTTTGGCAAGTTTTGCTGCGGCCTGCAGCTCTGAACGGTCGACCGTGGGAGAGTCTATCGTTACTGCAAGAGCCTTTTTCCCCAGTACATCGTATGCGGTCCTGGCGAGTACGCTGGAATCGACCCCGCCTGAAAATGCGACTACTGCGCCGTCCAACTTTTTAAAGTAGGAACCGAGCTTTTTTGCCTTGCCTGCCGCGTCTGACTCCCGTGACATAGTTCTATATTTCGATTTCTTTCTAAAAAACCTTTTTTGAGCATATATCCTCCCAGTCAAAATAGCTAAACCGATAGAAGATGCTCTACTCATACTCCCGGATAAAGCGATTCGAAAAATGCCCCCTGGCCTACCGCTTCGAGTACATAGACAAAGTAGAGACCGAGGAATTCGACACAATAGAAGCCTTCATGGGTTCCCTAGTCCACGAGTCGATGGACGTCTTCTACGCAGAGGCCCGTTCCGGGAAGATAATGCCGCATGACTCCCTGTTATCCCTGTACGCAGACCTCTGGAAGGAAAAAATTCACCCCGGGGTCGTAATAAACTCACGGGACCTGGCAGAGGAAGACTACCAAAATGCTGGAAGCAAATGCCTGACAGACTACTACAACCATTATTCACCCTTCGATCACTCGGAAGTCATCGGCACCGAGATAAAAGTCTTCGTAGACCTGTTGGGAGACGGGAAATACAAGTTCATCGGATACGTCGACCGACTAGACCGGGCGCATCACGGCGGATACGAGATACACGACTACAAAACAGGGGGAAGCGTTCCGTCAAAGAAACAGGCTGAAAGCGACAGGCAGCTTGCGTTGTATGAATTGGGGATACGGCAGATGCGAAAAGACGCAGGCGACGTGGAACTAATATGGCATTATCTGCGGCACGACCGGGAGATCCGCTCAAAGAAAAGCGCATCGGACCTGGACTCATTGAAAACAGGGCTTGTGTCGGCGATAAACATAATAGAGAAAGCAACAAAAGACGACTTTTTCCCGGAGAAAAGAACGAACCTGTGCAAGTGGTGCGCATATCAACAGATATGCATGCAGCAGAAAAAAGCCCCCGCAAGGCAGACCCGGCTGTCAAAATACCTCGATCCTCCCCAGGACAGATACTACGAGATAGAGACTCTGTAGTTTCAGTATTTCTTTTTATCCCTTCTGCTGCTCCAAATGTCGAATAATTCCATGCTCTCGTCGCGCAGGAAATCCCCCCTTATGTCTATGTGGCTTCTGCCTATGTCTTTCAGGGTGGAGTCATGTATCGGGAACTCATGGAAGCCTATCTTTTTGGCGTCCTCTATCCTTGTTCCGTAGACTATCTTTGATATGCGCGCCCAATGGCATGCGGAAAAACACATGGGGCAGGGCTCGCAAGTCGAATATATCGTGCAGCCCGAAAGATCGATAGTTTTTAGTTTCTTTGCCGCAGCCTTTATGGCCACGACCTCGGCATGGGCTGTGGGGTCGCCTTTCTCCCAGACGCGGTTATGTTCCAGTGCCGCTACCTTTCCGTTTTTGACTATGCAGGCGCCGAACGGGGACTGGCCTTTTTTGATGCCCAGCATGGCCTTCTCTATGGCCTTCTTCATGTAGACTGCGTCGTCCATCTCTTATACGTTTCCGAATTCCTTGAAGAAGCCCTGCAGGGGATCGATGTCCGAAGAACCTGTTTGCTGCTGCTCTCCGCTGCTTTGAAAATCGTTTGTCTGCTGAGTGTTATCCTCCGCGTAATTTCCGCAAGCCGCCTGTATCTCTCTTACTGTCTTTATCATCTTGACCGCGGCTTCGACTGCTCTCTTGGCGTAGCCCACTCTTTGATGTGCTTCAAGGCGGCTCATCCCCGGCCCGGTTATGCCCAGTCCGATCGGCTTCTCATAGTCCAGGGCGAGGTCTGCTATCTTTCTTGACGCATGCTGGGCCACTATCTCGTCGTGCTCGGTGCTTCCCTCGATGACTGCCCCGAGGACCACGAGGCCGTCGATGTCTTCTCTTTGCAGCAGTTTCTTAACTACGAGGGGCATGTCAAAGACGCCGGGAACCCTTACAACAGCCGCTATGTCCGCATCCAGGAACCTTGCATGCTCTTTTGCCAATTCCACCATGGCGAACGTAATGTCATAGTTGAATTCCGCCGCCACTATACCCAAAGTTATTCTTTCCATTTTTCTTTTTTATTATTAATGTGAATCCGTCAGGGGTCCGGCATCCTCTTTGCCCTGGCGCCTCCCGGTCCCGGCCCTTTTCGTCATCTCGCCCGGCGAAAAGAGCATCCGCACGGCGTTCCTGGCGTGCTCGCGGGACCTGTTGCAGGCGATATCCATCAGTTCTTTATCGGTCGAGCCTT
>JAHEXG010000066.1 GCA_023252215.1 Candidatus Altarchaeales archaeon | reverse complement strand
CCATCACAGCAACGTATACTGAGGCCGTTACCAGTGCTCCTAATATTACCATTAACCAGACCGGTTTGACTGATATTACTGCGCCTATGACGAATACTTCAGGTAATAATAAAACTTGGGCTTATAATTATGCTGTTAATGCCCATGATGGCAGTGCATATATCGACGGCGTTGCCAACGTCACCCTGTCCAGCGTGAATGATTCCGCAGGTAATGCGGCAAATACTCCTACAAGTGCTAATTTCACTATCGATACCACTGGTCCGGTAGCTTATTCTGTAGCAGTAACAGGCGTAACCGCGATTACTGGCTGGCTTGGAGGAACGGTTACTGTCACATGCAGCGTAGCAACCGATGGCTCTTTAGGCTCAGGCGTGAATGCAACCGGATATAATTATCAATATACTCTAGATGATGCTGGAACAAGTGGATGGACGGTAATTTCAGGCACAGGCTGTACTACACCTTCCTGCAGTTGGAACACCGCTGCATTAAATAACTCACTTGCTTGGATAAGATGTAATGCAACGGATAATGTAAGCAACACAGGAAACTGGTCTAATGCCTCGTATGCAGGAATAGACAATAGTGCGCCGGTTACAAACATATCCGTCGGAGATCCGAACTACTATAATGATTCCGTTTATTTCGTGAACTCTTCGACCCTGTTTACTTTAAGCGCACTTGATAACGCTTCAGGGGTTACTCTTTCAGGGATTAATCTGACACAATATAATGTTAACGGAACTTGGGTGAACTATTCAGCAGTCCCGTTTAATGCATCCTCTGCAGGAGCAGGTGCTCATACGATATCCTACAGGAGCATAGATAATGCAACTAACACGGAGACAACTAAAACCCTGTCGATATATGTCGATGACACGGACCCGACCGGTTCGATAATCATCAACGACGACTTGGCTTATACGAGCTCGGTGTCTGTATCCCTTGCATTGACCTATGCAGATGCCGGGTCAGGAGTTGACCAGGTAAGGTACAGCAACGACGGATCGACCTGGTCTGGTTGGGAAGCGGCGTCGGCTACGAAGGCTTGGACGTTAACGAGCGGGGATGGGTTGAAGACGGTCTATTATGAAGTAGCGGACAATGTAGGGAATGTTGCTCAGTTTACTGATACAATAACCCTATACACGCCGGCGACCACAACCACGTTGGCGCCCACGACCACTACAACTACAGTGACTACGACCACTTTAGCAGGTACTACGACCACGTCCACTGCCTCTACGTCTTCGACAACTACTGGCGGCTCTACAACCACGACTCTGCCCGGGACATGCGTGATGCCCGGAAACAGTGCGCCATGCGGCACAGTGACCTTGGCAGAAGTAGTCGCAGCGATAACCGACTGGTCAGAGGGCAGCATACCCCTCGGAGACATTATTAACTTGATCAATTCCTGGGCGGACCCGACAGGGTATCCTCCCCAGTAATTGGGATAGTTGAAGTAGCCGGCTTGAGGCGATACGTGAGCAGGACTCACTATTGGCCTTTATTTTTCTTTTTTTTATTATTTATTTTTCCTCTGCTCTAGCATTACTTCTTTATTAGCAATCCTCCTAATCCTGTAATATGATAAAAGGGAAGGAAACCTATCTTAGAAAACTTACCTCCAATATGCGGATGCGGTCTGTTTCCGTGGGAAAGGAGCTGGCGGGAAGCAGCCCTCCGTCGGTGTTCATAGGAAGCTGGAACTACCCCAAGGTCTACGCAGGGCCCATGATAGCCCCATTGCACGGAGACACTGCCATCATGGACGCACCTGAGGACTGGATCCCAACTGAAAAGACGCAGGAAGACATAATCAATTACCGCCTGAGTCTGGTACGGGGGAAAAAGACGGTCGGAGTAACGGACCTGGGCAATAAACTAGTGGAAAAATTGCAGGGGATATCCCTTGCCGAGGGCTCCATAGAAAGCGACGCAGAATTCGTAAAAGCCCCCCGGGGCGCAAGCTTCTCAGACGAGCACACCCCATACGGTCCAAGCGCGGAAATATACAAATTCGACATAGAGAATGCGAGATGGGATCATTCCCTTGAAAAAGTCTACTACGATACCGACCTCAAATCCGCAGATGCCGTAATTGGCCTACACAAAAAAGGCATGCCGTTTTCCAACATACAGAAGGCCTTTTCCGTGGGCGCCATGGGTTTGAAGCGCAAAAGAAGGCTTGTCCCTACGAGGTGGTCTATCACCGCATGCGACAGCGCCATAGGCAACGATTTGCTGGGAGAAGTTAGGCACTACGGCATACTCGACTCCTTCCGGGTGCATGAATTCTCCAGCCTCAACAACCATTATGCGGTCATGCTCATGCCCACCTTCTGGCAGTATGAATGGATGGAGGCTT
The DNA here is from genome assembly GCA_023252215.1 of Candidatus Altarchaeales archaeon. GTDB lineage: Archaea > Altiarchaeota > Altiarchaeia > IMC4 > QMZM01 > CAIYYO01. The sequence goes on along the minus strand of JAHEXG010000066.1, from coordinate 5,174 downwards.
TCTTGCACATAATGGGAAGAGAGGAAATGATATTCTCAGACTACGAATACAACACAGGAAAAAAAGGCTACTCCCCTGTAGGCGGCTGCTATTATTCCTGCAAGATGGCAGTGCTCGAAGCCCTTGCCAGAGAAAAGAAGCAGGCAGGCGCGATAATACTGCGGGAGGCATATACGGGCTACGTGCCCCTGGGGGTGTTCAATGTCCGCGAGAATGTGAGGAATGCGTTGAAGCAGCCCGGGGCTGAATTCGAGGATATGAAAAGCGCCCTTTCATACATCGGGACGAAACTGAAACTGCCTGTAAGCCGGTTCATACACGAGAGCGACCTTCTGAAAGAGCTGATAAGAGGGTGCAGGCAGACCACGCTGAACTGCTTCTAAGACTTTCGGCAGAATATTTAAACAACATAAGCATATATTAAATCATGGAATTCACGGTCGTGATCAGAAAAGATGGCGAATGGTACACTGCATGGGCCGCTGAAGTAGACATAGTCTCTCAGGGTAAGAGTATTGAGGAAGCAATGAAGAACATCAAGGAGGCTGTAGAGTTGTATATGGAGGATGAGGATGCTAAAATAAAAACAGAAGACATTATAATCTATCCTCTTAGAGTAAAAAATGCCAAAGCTTCCCCATCCGTCTGCTGAAGAGGTGATAAAACTTCTGAAGAAAAGCGGATTTTTTATAGTAGGCAGAAAAGGAAGCCATATAAGACTTAAGAGGAAGGATAAAAATGAGACCCGTATAGTTATAGTTCCATACCATCATGAGATCACTCCTGGAACTATGCACAGCATCATAAGACAGTCCGGAATAGAAAAAGACGAGTTCCTGAGAAAACTGGAAGAACTATAAAATAGTCTTCTTATGCCGGCAGACCACTTTAAGCCGTTTCTAAAGCATATATACACCTTTTTTACGTATTGCTTAAAAAAACATCAATTTATATGCCTAAATTGCTTAATAATTAAGCAATATGGATAAAGATTTTGTCTTAAATTACCTCAAGGTAAAAAACTATTGGTGGACAACCGGCCGAATAGACGAAAAAGACAAAGGATTAGAGAGACCGGAGTATGTGAGCGCAATAGAAGGATCATTTAGCATAGAACGGATCATCGCATTATCCGGCCTGAGAAGATCGGGAAAAACCACAATACTCTTTCAGATTATCGATGATCTGGTCAAGAAAAATGATCCTAGAAACATCGTCTATTTCAAAATGGACGACCTCATGGACAAGGCAGAGGACATCCATGAGGTTATCAAGGCTTATTCTGAACTGACCGGAAAAGATCCGCTAAAGGACGAATTGTATTTCTTCATAGACGAGATACATGTCATGAAGAACTGGCAGACCCACTTGAAGTATTACATCGACTCGCATGCCAAAAGCAAATACGTGGTTTCCGGTTCGTCTAAGACTCTCCTGTACAAGGACGCATCGGAGAGCCTTGCAGGGAGGATAAAATTCATCGATGTCTTTCCGCTGACTTTCAGAGAGTTCATAACCTTCTCCGGCACGAAAATTCGGAATACTGCGGACTTCCAAAACCCTGAAGAGGTAAAAAAGCTGTACTATGATATCCTGGAGCATAAGGAGAAAATACTCCACTTATTCAACGAATACCTGGAGGTGGGAGGCTTCCCGGAATGGTTCAAAATAAAAAACTACAACACCTGGCAAAAAACCCTCGAAGACTACCTCTCCATCATACTGTTCAAAGACATCGTTACAGTATTCAACATAAAAGACCCCATACTGCTTGAAAAACTCGTAAAAGAAACCGCAAAGGAATCGACGAACCGCTTCTCCTACCTGAACCTCTCCAACCGGCTGGACACGGACAGATCGAACATAAAAACATATCTCTACTACCTGAGGACCTCGATGCTGATCTACATATCGGAATCCTACACAAAAAACAAGACTGCAAACGAAAGAAAAGAAAAAAAGATATACTTCTGGGAAGAAGGCCTGAGAAAAGCGATAACACTCGACACAGACCCTGCGAAAGCGGTAGAGAACATAGTCGCATGGCATCTCACAAAAAAAGGTTCCGAGTCAAAGATATTCTATAGCCCCTACTACTGGAAAGACAAATACGAAATAGACTATGTCTACGACGACGGCAAAAGCAACATACCAATAGAGGTAAAATACGGGGCACAAATACCGGACACAGAACTAAGATCCCTGAAAGAATACTCAAAAGAACACAATCCAAAAAAGGCGATGGTGATCACCAGAGACACTCTAGAAACAAGGCAGATAAACGGGGTGACTGTATACCTGATACCTGCATGGCTGTTTCTGCTGACGATATGAAACAAAACTGAAATTGCCGGTAAGCCCGTTTATCGACCAGAGCGATCTCCTGAAAGAAGTTCTGCGGGGCTGCGGGCAGACTACGCTTTCCTGTTTCTGAATGTTTTTTTTATCTTGAAAAGGAGTATGTTCCTAGGTCAGCGTCTTTTTTATTTTTTCCGCAAGCATGGGGTCGATGTTGAGGTCTTTGAGGCCCTTTTTTATGAGGTCTATGTTTTCTCCTGTTTTTAGTTTTTCGGTTATCCAGTCGATGAGTTCTTCTTTTCCTTCTATTTCCTGCAGTGTCATGCCTAGTTTTTGCATGAGCGTTTTCATCTTTCCGCGTTCCATGACCATGTCTTTTTCGGTGTCAAGTATCCTCTTGCGGGCGTCTGTTTCGGAGACTTTTCTGGTGTAGTATTCGTGCATGATGTTTTTGCGTATCTTTTTTAGGGATTCTATTTTTTGGTGCTGGTCTTCGTATTCTTTTATCATCTGCATCCTTTTCTGTTTTTTCTTGTGTCTTATGCGTATGACGACCAGGAAGGCTGCGGATATGGCGATGAATGCCGCCGCGGCCATTAGGGTTCGCGGGTCTATGTCCTGTTTTGTGCTTCCCGTATCCGTTCCAGGTTGCAGGTAGGTTCCTCCGCCGTTTCCTGACGAGTCCGTTACCCATATGTATTGTTTTGTTTCTCCTTTGCGCAGGGAGTAGTTTCCGAGGTATACGGTATTTCCCTTATCTTGGGTCTTTTGCAGGGGGATGGTTGTGTTGTCTATTACTGCGTTCAGTTGTTCGTCTCTGACTTCTTCGCCTGCCGGGTAGGTTACTGTGAGTTTTATCTGTGTTACGTTCGGAGTCTGTGCAGTATTTTCCAGGGATATTGTTTTGACTTTCAGGTCGGCTGATATGTCGAAGCTTTTTTCCAGTACTGCCTGGTAGTTTACGTCGTTTACTTCGTAGGATGCGTAGAATATGAGGTTCAGGCGTTTTCCGATCTCCCATGGGACCCGGTAGTCCAGCGCGTATTCGTCGCCGGATTTTTTGAACTGGTATTTGTTGTTGGTCTGGACTTCGTACATGTATATGTTTCCTTCCTCCACCGGGCCCTTGGATGAAAAGAGCTTTAGGCGGATGGGCAGAGGCTCGCCGTAGGCTACTAGGACTTTGTTTGGCGAGGGGTCGTTCATTATTATCCTGGATTCCGAGTCGTCGCGGACTGTTCTGAGTTTCTTCAGCCCTTTTCCTGTGTTCCCGGCCTGGTCGGTTGCGTTGACGTATATGTCTATGAACGGGGGGGCCGGGTTGAGTATGTAGTATTCCTTGTCCATGCGGTATGTTCCGTTGCCGTATTCAAGGAACTTGAGGGACTGGGTTGTTTTACCTGATATTATGCCTGAGAGCTTCGCTTTTTCAACCGGCGTTCCGTCCGGGTACGTGACCGTCACTTCTATGCTGTTGAAGCTTTCCCCCGGTTCGTATATGCCGTCGTCGTCTTTTGGCAGGGTCGCTATCTTGACGTTTAGTTCCGAGGGGTCTATGTGGACTATTTTGCTGTCCGAACTGGCCTTTCCGGATTCGTCGGTTACTGAGAGGGTAACGCGGTATGTGCCTTCTGACTTGTAGGTATGATTGGTTTTCACTCCTTTTCCGTAAGAGTCGTCGCCGAAGCTCCAGATATAGTTCACTATTCTGCCGGCTGCTGCGGAGTTGGAGCCGTCGAACACAACGGGCGCGCCTGTAATAGCTGAATAAGGCCCTCCTGCGTCTGCCACGGGTTCGCTCCCTGATTCCAGGGTCCGGGAATTGCGTGTATCCTGCGAGATTGGGTTTAGCGTATCAACCGGCTGAGTGTCTGCGGGATTTTTTGGGTTTAGCGTGGTCGTTGCGCTCTTTTCGGGTGCCGTTGTGGTATCGGCTTGTTTTCGGGTGGTGCTTGGTGCATTTGTAGTCGTAACTGCCTGGGTGCTTGATCCCCCTGACAGGGTAGTTGCGTCCTGGGCAGTCGTGGTCGTAGAACCTTGCGTGGTAGTGGCCAATAATGTTGTTAATGTTGTGGACGATGCCAGAGTAGTTACGCTGTATGTAGTAGTTGTAGATGCCGGGTTGGTCGTGGAGGCTACTGTTGTAATAGCTGAGGTGCTTGTCGTAGAGACTCTGGTCGTGGTATAAAGTGTGGTTGTTGTTTTGCTAGTCGTAGGTTCGGTGGACGTAGGATTCGGCGGGTGAGGAGTTAGTGTAGTGGTTGTGACTACCGGCAATGTTGTAGCCGGCTCGGTCGACGTGGCAGGTATCGTAGTAGTGGTTTGGGGCTGGGTAGTTGTGGTCGTTGTCGCTTGGGTGGTTGTAGTTGTGGTGGTCGTAGAGCTTGTCGTAGTTGTTGTAGTCGTGGTTTGTTTAATGTTTCCGAATTTTACCGTAGACGTTAGACCCTGCAGTATGGGTATTTGCTGGGGATTGTCCGTTGTATTCCGCCAGCCAGAAGGGACCTCTTCCCAAACAGCGTAGTTGCCGGGTGGTGTGCATAGTATATATATGTAACCGAAAGGATCGGTCTGCAACCTGTGGTCTGCATTTCCCGTAACGTTAAAATAGGTGCCAAAAATGCCTGCTTCGCTTGTTTCCTGTAATCCGTCGCCGTCTAAATCGTTATAATTAAGGATTTTAAGGTTTCCGCACGGAGTAGTCGTGGTAGTCGTTGTCTGAGCAGTGGTCGTTGTCGCTTGGGTCGTTGTAGTGGTGGTCTGGTGCAGAGTGGTTGTTGTGGTTGTTGTGGGCGGTGGTAGAGGTTGCGTAGTTGTAGTGGTGATTTGGTGCAGAGTGGTTGTTGTGGTTGTTGTGGGCGGTGGTAGAGGTTGCG
>JAHEXG010000010.1:22413-33697 GCA_023252215.1 Candidatus Altarchaeales archaeon | reverse complement strand
CGAAACGTAGGAGCAATAATGTCCCTTATAGAATTAAAAGCGTCCAAGTTAGGTGGGTAAGAGAGTAAACCCATAAATAGTATATTAATCCTTTTTTCATCAATCACATCTATTTCAGGATAGTTGGTATAATCACTAAGATTGAGGTAATTTGGGATTACTTCAATCTTATGATCTATGTCTGAAACTTCATTATTTAGTACTTGTTTATCTCTATCAGAACATACTAATATATAGGCTGCATTTTTTAGGGCTTCTATCTCAATTAACTTGTCTCTTTTGAAAGCTAGTTTATTATATATTTTACTTTTAAGTGTATATGCTGGGAAATCAAAATATTCCCAGTATAAGTTATGTTCGTTTAATACGTAGTTTTTAATATTTTGTCTTTTTAGTTGGTTGTAAAAAAAGGGTCCTTCTATTTGGAATAGAGATTCTCCTTTATTATAAAATGCTTCTGGAGGTGTCTTGCAACTGAAGTCTCTTGAGAAAAGACCTTGAGCATAGTAAGTTATTTTGTCTTTAAAACGTTCATATTTCTTTTTTTGACACACATTAATCCCTTCCAAGATTCCAGTAAATTCTGTATTCTCATCCATGGCAAAAATAGTAGTCTTATCAAAGAGTTCAGATACAAGAGATGCGATATTAAAAGTTCTCAAATACGCACCTGATTTTTCAGGATATACTGCCAGGGGGTATAAAATTCTTAATTCATTAAACATTTTTCTGATTAGGGGATCTTGTTCCAAGAATAATTCCGATTTTCATTTGGGTTAAACAATTAGGTTACCTATCAATTTATGAGTAGTGCTATATCTTTGTATGCTGTTAAAAGTCTCTTTTCCATAATGGACCAACTATATTTTTCTTCATAAGCTTTTCTACCGTTTGCCCCTAACTGCCTGCGAAGAAGACTATTATCTCTAAGTTTAATTATCACTTTTTTTAATGACTCTGCATCACCATAAGGTACAATAAAACCACAGTTTTCATCACGGACTATTCTGCTAGCCCCAATTTCAGAATTTACGATAAAGGGTTTTCCTGCCATCATAGCCTCAAACAATTTATTTGGGCTCTCGTACTTACATTTTGGAATACTTGGATCTCCAAAACGAAATAGGACATCGGATTCCAAGGTTTTTATTAAGACGTCCTCATAAGATGGTAGCCATCCAAGGTATTGAACTTTCTCATTGTTAGTTATCTGTTTTTTGAGCGAATTCACATCTAAACCAGTTCCTGCGATAATAAGCTTTACATGATCAAGATTTTCTACGGCTTTAATCATATATTCTAGACCTCTTGTCCGATGAATCACCCCAGTATAAAAAATAATTAAATCTTTTTTATCTTGAGTTTCCTGCTTGTTAAACTGAGTTAAGTAATCAGGAGGCGAATTATATATATAAACTATCTTTTTTACCCTTGAACCTTTTACTTCTCTTATCCGTGATTCATCTACCAAAAACAATACATCGGTGAATCCAATCCCGAGTTTTTCAATGAAAGCTACTGTATTTTGAATTCCTTTTGTAATCGTCATAGATCCGATTTTAGGAGTGTTGCTAGCGTAGAAATCATAGATGGTATAGAATAGTTTAACGCCTTTAATGGGCTTTACTATTATGGAAGGCCATAATGTATCCAAATCAGATACATGAATCACATCGGATTTTTCTTTCCAAAGGAAAAACACAAGATATGCCCACCAAATAGGGAAACATAGAAAGATGCTGATTTTATCGTAAGGTGCCCTTAAATTGAATATTTTTAATTTGTAGCCTCTACTATCCTTTGCACCTTTAAGTGTCCCTTGACGATCCCAAACAAGTAGTGTAACCTCGTGCCCATTCTTGGATAATGTCTCTGCCACCTTGTATATTGCAGAGTCCACTGCACGTGCGCGGACAAGAGTTACTTTCATTCTACATCAATGCTTTAAGAATTTTAAAGTACACGTTAAATAGGGGGTTTATCCCTTTTAACAGGGGATTATCTATTTCTTCAAACTGTATTTTCCCATCAAAATTTCTGAATATTACTTTATCGAGTATTTTTCTTGTTCTTTGTATCTGTTTTCTCTTCTTTAATAGGTCTCCCAAGTTTTTAAGTATGTATCGGTAGCTCCTAAATTTGTCTCCAATCCACCTAGTAGGCAAGGAGTACGCGATCATCCCCACCTCCATTATCACAAATGCAGGTCCGAGGATTATCAACGTTTTCAGCTGGTAATTCGTGAACAGGTTTATCAACCTTCCAGTCTCCAGGTAATAATATTTTTTCTTGTTCCTGCTGAAGTGGTACTTGTGGTAGACGATAGATGTTGGTACATAATAGTTTTTGTATCCTTCAATCATCAGTTTCCATCCAAGTTCTACGTCTTCGTGGTACATACGATCTTCTTCGTAAAATAGGCCCATCGAGATAAATAGGTCCTTTCTAATCAGCATGGCTGCTCCGCTTGAATAGGGGATCTCTTTTATTTTGTCGAACCTACCATCGTCTTTTTCACGATATTCTCCGCACCAGCTTAAGCCCAGATAGTGCAATTTGTTTCCGGCAGAGTTTATCAAATCCTTCTCTTTGAATAATAGTATTTTGGATTGGCATGATCCCATTTCTGGGTGTGCATTTGCGAATGCGACGAATTCCTCTAGCCAGTCTGACTCTACTTCCGTATCGTTATTCAAGAGCGCTATATACTCTCCAGAACTGTTTTTTACTCCGGCGTTGACTGATATGGCGAACCCCCTAGTCTCTTTGTTCGCAATTATCTTCACGGAGGGAAAAGTTTTCTTTACATAGTCAACTGAATCATCCTTTGAAGCATCGTCTACTAGAATTGTCTCAAAGTTTTTATAAGTCTGTGAGGTAAGCGTTGACAAGCAGCCTTTAAGGTATTCCTTCCCATCGTAGTTAGGTATAACAACAGAAATAAACGGTTCTCTATCCGTTTCATTATCTTTAGTAGACACTTTATTCGCTTGCATATTAGAACATAGTTTATCTGGGCTATCAGATGAGTTTAACAACTGCTACAGTTTGTAAGCAGGCTGATTCCCGTATCACCGGAGACATCTTGATTATCTCCGGGCGGGTTCCTATGATGATCGCTATCCTCATTTCTTCCTCTTCGCATTCTCTATCGCGTTCTCTCTTACGAGTTTCCCTATTTTTTGCTCGTTTTTTCTTAGGAGGTCGTGCTGGTAGAACAGGAGCGCGAACGTGAGGAGGAATGCGAGGATCGTGAACAGTTGCATGGTGCTGGCTATCCCGAGCGGATGTATGATGTCCGAGGTCGCTGACGGGAAGGACACGAGGAAGAGGAATCCGATCCATATGCTCATCCAGAAGAGGTAGTCTGTTTTTGGGTAGTCTTTTCTTTTGTAGTATAGGTATGTGAAGTAGCACATTGCTAGTGCGAATAGTATCCCGAAGACCTGTATTCCGGCTATCATTTCGTTATCCTCCAGATTATCAGGCTTGTGAAGATCTTTATTCCGTCCATGACAGTCGTTCCTTTATGAGGGTTATTGTATCTTGTTTTTATCTTTAGTTCCTTGTATTTTAGCTTGTTTTTTGCCGCGTTCACGATCATTTCAGTTTCCATGCGGTAGTCTTTGGATTTCCATTTGATCTTTTTGTATGCTTCTTTCGTGAAGACGCGGAAGCCGGATTGGGTGTCGCTTATCCATATGCCGTAGAGGGCGTATGTTGCGGTCGTCAGGAATAGGTTGCCAAATCTGAGGACTGGCGGCATGTTGCCGTCGAGTTTTCTTGAGCCGAATACTATGTCTAGGTTTTCTTCGATGAGGGTTTTTATGAATAGGGGTATGTCTTCCGGGTCGTGCTGGTCGTCTGCGTCTATCGCGACTATGATGTCTGCTCCTTCGCGTATGGCCGCTTCTATGCCGGTTATCATGGCGTGGCCTTTGTTCATGTTGACTGAATGTCGTATGAGTATGTCGGCTTCGGCCGCGTGTTCGTATGTTTCATCCCTTGATCCGTCGTCCACTACGATGACTGAGTCCACGTATTTTCTGGTATTCTCGATGACTGAGGCGATGGTTTCGTCCTCGTTGTATGCTGGTATGACTGCAACTGTTTTCATTAGAGTTTAATTTATTTTGTTTTAATCTATTTATGTTGTTTTAGGCAATTATAAATAGAACATTAGCCTATTTTTTAATTTGTAAATTAAATTATGTATAATTGAGTATGCAATGGGGGCGTATTTGATCTCTTAGTCATAGGCTTTGTCGTGATGCGTAAGTTTCTCCAGAGGATACGCTTCTCATCCTGTCCCGCAATAGGCTTTTAAGCCCTGTTGGATATGCCGGCGGTTCGATCGGGTCTTTTCTTCTTTTTGTTTAGTATGTCTTCCAGGTCGGACAGGTCGTAGCATGCTACTTTTTTTCCTTCATATTCGGTTATCTTTCTTGTGTAGGACTTTGCGAATAATGCGTATTCTTCCTTCCTTTGCAGATTGTTCCATTCCACGCTCTCCGCTTTGCCGATGAGTTCTTTTATTGTCTTTTCCGGCGTGATTTCGTTCTTCCATTTGCATTCTGCGAATAGTATGTCCTTTGTCTGCGGGTTTAGCGCGACCAGGTCGATTTCCTGCTCCTTGTGCCACCAGGGCCCTGCCTGGGTATATTTTGTGGTTATGTGCGGGAGGATCTCGGTTATGTATCGCTCGAACTTGTAGCTGAGGTATTTGTCGTATTCTCCTCTGGAAGCGGCGTAGACCTCCTGTGCTCCTCCAAGTTCGAGGCGCGATGCGTTGGGGTATACGAACGTAAACCAGTAGTCGAAGAAGTTGTCTTTCAGCCGGTACATTCCTCCCCGCGTTTTAAGGCGGGCCTTTTTTGCTTGCGTGACCGGGAGGATCTTTTCTATTATTCCCAGGTTTTCCAGGACATAGAGGTATTTTGAGAGCATGCTTTTGTCCATCCCGGTCCTGGTATAGATTTCGTTGTGCGCGGTAGTCCCGCCCGCAATAGTCGAGATTATGGAGGAATAATTCGACGGATCCCGGAATTCCTCGCGCAGGAGTATGCTAACTTCTTCGTAGAGGAATTCTCCCTTGGAGAGTATTGACCCTATAATGTTTTCCTTTACGCTTTTTTCGCATGAGAATTTCACAAGATAACCGGGTATCGTGTCGAGGCATGCGTACACCGATATCTGGTCCTCTATTGAGTATGCCGGGAAGAATTCAGGCAGGTATGACGGGTCCAGTTTGTTTATGCGCCACTGGCCCGTTCGCCTGCCGTATATGGGGCTTTTTTGGTCCAGGGCGTATTGCTCCATCACGCTCACACTGGACCCGGACAAGACAATCATCACTTTCGTGCCTTTAAGCCTGTTGTCCCATTTGTCCTGCAGCACCGAGAGTATCTCCGGGGACCTTTCAACGATGTAGGGGAATTCATCAAGAACCAATACCGTCCTTTCTTTTCTCGATCGGTCCGCAAGATACTCAAAGACGTCGTCCCATTTTCTAAGAGGATGCCTGAGTAGGTCCGTATCATTGAAGGATTCTATCAGAAGATTATTCAGCCTTTTCAGCGAGTCTTCTTTTGGTTCCAGGCGGCCGAGGAAGTACATGCCCTTCTTTTCCTCGAGGAATTTGTTTAGAAGAGAGGTCTTTCCCACCCTGCGGCGGCCGTAGATTATTATCAACTCGGCATCGTTGGAATCGCGCTTCCTCTCCAGGAAACCCAACTCTTCCCCCCTGTCGACAAATTTCATCATAAGTATATACTCGTAATTCAACTATTTAAATATGATGGTTTGAACCTCTTTTCCGGGTAACCCAGCCGCTTGGAGCAGGCCGCCGGGTGCCGGAGAGATCGCGGACAGGATATGCGAGGGTCTTGCGAAAAGGTATCCTGAGACGTGATATAGTCTTCCCCGCCGCAGGCAGTACAGTATCAAAGAGGTTCTCAGGGATAAAAAATCGGGCCGGAAAAGGCCGCGACCCCAAGAGGGGTTGGTGCAAGAAGGCAGCAGAAAAATTTACTCATATGCCTTGCCGTAATGCGCAAGTTTCTCAAAAGGATATGGTGTCGGCTTTGACTTTGCAGGGGAGTATGTAATTGCCTGTGTGCACCCGAAATAAGCATCGGTCATTCATTTAAGCAACAAGTATCTTGCGTTGCATAGTCAGTGCGTCTGTGTATGTTACGGCGCATCCTCCGACCTGTTTTATCCCTGTTTGGCCGCCGTATGAGACGATGAACGCGTTTTTTGGCTTGTAGGCTTCTATGAAAGAATGCATGCCCTTTCCTATTTTTCCTTCTTCGGCGGTTTTCTTAACCTCGATCGGGATTACAGCGCCGTCTTTTTCTATGACGTAATCGACCTCTGCTTTGGATTTGGTTCTCCAATACTTCGGAGTAAGCCCCGTTTTTAGAAGCTCGCATGCGACGTAGTTTTCGAACTCTTTTCCTCCGGGATCGGCTGCATAAGATTTCACGACTGAGTTACGCAGTCCTGTGTCGAGGAAGTATATCTTCGGCTGCTTGGTTATCTCTTTTGATTTGTTGGTATGATACGGCGGCACACGGAGGATTATGTAGCTTTTCTCCAGGGCGTCGAGGTATTTTCGAAGAGTCTGGAACGATATCTTTACTGCGCTTGATACGCTTTCATAGGACATGACGCTTCCAGTGTTCACTGCCAGATATTTCACCAAGTCTTCAAGCGACTGGATATCCTCTATGGAAAAGGTCCTTGCAACATCCTTTAATATCATTGTCTCGTATAGATCGGAAAGTATGGTCTTTTTCATTTCCGCATCCTTTGCCAGAACTGCCTTGGGGTATCCTCCATAGGTCATGTGCTCCCATACGTTCCTTCTAAGTATTTCCGGCGTGACCTCTTTCTGCCCTGCCGCATCCAGGAACTCCGGAAGAGAGAAGGGGTATAAACGGAGAATTGACACCCGGCCTACAAGATAGGACAGTATCTCTTTTCCGAGCAATATCTCGGAAGACGACGTAAGCCATATCCTGTGGCCTTTTTCAGCCAGATACTTCAATTTGGTCCCGGCATCCCTGCAGTATTGGACCTCGTCAAGCACGGCAACATCGTAGCCTACGACATACTGTTTTTCGAATTTCTTCACGTCTTCCTCAAAAAGGCCTCTGGCATCCGGGTCATCAAACAAAACATATGAGGCGTTCCTTTTTTTCATCTCCTGCTTCAGGAAAGTGGTCTTGCCCGCCTGCCTGGGCCCCACAACTGCCACGATATTGTAGACCGTGGTTATCTTCTCGAAGGATTCCCGGATATCCCGTTCTATGTACATCTTTTATGTATTAGGCATACAAATATATAAATACTTACTAAAGTTAAACTCAAGTTAAATAAAAGTCGGACTAAAGTTAAACTGTGGTTTAGGAATAGTCTAAACCGCTGAAAACAGTTTAATGCGCTTCAGCCTAATAGGTCCGGCCACCGGAAGGACCGGGAATATAAAAAGACCGATACAAACTGGAATACGACAAAAGAGTATACCGGCGTATGTTTTATTCTACTTATGTTGTTTTAGGGGATATAATAGAACAGATACTCGGGATATTATGGGAACATATTGACCTACCCCGAACTCAGGCAGAAGCTTTCTTAGCCTTGTTCTCCACGATTTCTTTTAAAAGTTTCTGCAGTTGCTTGAATGCTTTCTCCTGGGAGATCTTGGGATTGCCCACCCATGCTTTGACTTTCTTTCCGTTGTAGACACGGGTCTTGTGGATTAACATTTCCATAAGGCACCTATTAGATTATTATAGGCAGTACAAGAATAAAACTAAAATATTTTAGGTGAATAGATACCAGGCAAGATCATTTCAGATCATGCAAACTTATAAGTTTATCCGGCCTTTAAGAGCCTTTTTTCCATGTTTTAAGTATGCAATACCTTTATTACATTAGATTACAATGATTGTGATAGATTCTTCATCCCTGATATTGCTTTCGAAGGCAACTGTTTTGGAGACGGTCTGTGCCTTGAATGTGATCGTTATAGGCAGGAGCGTGTATGAGGAGTCGGTAGCGCGCGGAAGGGAGAAGGGCAGGCCTGATTCCTTGATCATAGAAAAGCTCGTAGCGGAAGGAAAAATAAAGGTCCTTGCCGGTCCGCCGAAGGAAATGGCAATCCTTGAGGCATCCTACGGCATACGCGTAGGCGAGAACGAGACTGTTGCCATCGCATTGAGTACCAGGGGTGCCAAGATCCTTACAGATGACCGCAAGAACATGACAGTAAGTAAAACCCTTGGGATCCGGTTTATGATAGCTTTGGATGCGGTAGTCGAGCTTGGGTGCAACGGGCGGATCACGAAAGAGAAGGCGAAAGAGGCTTTTGAGTCTGTCGCCGGGAATGGCTGGATCCGGGAAGAAATTATAAAAGAGCGTAGAGAAAAACTGTTTAGGAGGAATGCGTAAATGAAAACAATATCCTTGAGGCTGGACGAAAAGACGTTGAAAAAGACGCGCGAGATAGCGGATTTTGAAAAGCTCGAAAGGTCCGACGCGCTGCGCCAATCAATAGCTGTGGGCCTGGGAGTATTGTCAAAGAGGATAGCGGTCGAGAAATATTCTTCGGGCAGCTTTTCTCTATCGGAAGCGGCGTCCTTCGCCGGAATATCCGCGGGGGAGATGGTAGAGTTCCTCGCGCAAAAAGGGATCAAAGCGAATTATTCGCTTAAAGAGGCTGAAGAATCGTATAACCGGATAGGGAAATTCCTGGAAGAATAGTTTTGTTTAAGGTGCGTCAAGCACTGGGAGCATCCCTGCCCCGCCTCTTCAGGATCGCCGTAAAAAGGATCGATCCTCTTTCCAGGGTATGTAAAATAGCTCATGACAGGCACGATTACTGCGCCTGCGATCCGGATTGCTGGTTTATATACGGCGCGCAAAGGCCCGGGCCGCTTTGCCGAGTTATTTAAAAGCATATATTTCGCTATATATAATTGCTATGGCTGAGTTATACGTTAAAATACCAAAAGACGCTGAATTCCTTGCTAAAGCCTCGGATATCGATCTTTCGCTTCTCGTTGAGAGGATGCTCAAGGAGAAGATGGCAAGGATCAGGGAGATCGAAAAAGGGCTGGAAAATTCCAAGATGACGCAGGATAAGGCGGATCGGATAGCGGACAAGATAAACACGGATCTTGCCAAAAGGTATCTTCGAGATTAGACGATGAAGGTCGTTGTAGACTCTAACGTGGTCGTCTCTGCACTGATCACAAGGGGGGTTGCTTTTGAAGTTTTTAAGGCTAACAGCATGCTTCTCAAATACGAATTCTACGCTCCTGATTACATGATTTTTGAGATCATGAACCATAGGGATGAAATAATGTCAGATGCGCAAATACCCGAAAATTCTTTTACTGATGCGCTTGGTTTCCTGTTCAATGAAATGAGCGTAATCCCAAAGGAAGAATTTAAGGAACATATGCCGAAGGCGCTGGAAGTTCTGTCCGGCCATGAAAAAGACGCACCATATCTTGCTCTTTCACTGAAACTCGACTGCTTGATATTCTCAGGAGACAAAAAATTCCAGAGATTATGCCCAGAGAAAGTCAAAACCCCAAGACAGCTCCTTGACGATTTGCTGCCAAAAAAAGAATAGAAACATTTAGAAGGAGGTTGGAATCTGGATAAAGGATTCCATCATGCGTCCCTTACAGGTGTATGTTTTATTCTATTTATGTTGTTTTAGGCGATTATATAAAGTGGGAAAAAAAGGATATTTACCAAGACGACAATTATTATTGATACAAGATGAACGTGGGAGAAAAGCTTAAGAAGGATTATGATCGCGAGATCGCGCGCGTCGTGGGTGCAAGGAAGGCTCTTGAGAAGGGAAGCGTATCTCCTTGGGAGGCTTCGGAGGTTCTGGGTTCTATTCCACATGTTGGAGCCGCAGTATTCTATTTACCTATTATCGCTGTTGCGGCGTCTGAGCTCGCTCTCTTGTACAACGTAGAGGCCGGGGTCGTCATGTATGCCGTAACGTTGATCGGCCTGGTTTTTGGCATTTCTTTGGTTCACCGCATGGAGGGTTCGCATCCTGCGAGGGCGAAGGACTATGACCTGCTGGCGGCAGTCCTAAAGGCCGTGATGCTGCTGCCCCTGTTGCGTATTTTCAATTTTGCCATGCCGCTTGCGCTCTTCCGCCAGATCTATTGGTCTCTGATAGTCAGCGGCCCTATTCTGGTAACGGCCTGGCTTCTTGCAAGAAATCTTAAACTCACCCTAAAAGACGTAGGTTTTGTGAAGGCGAAAGTCCTTCCCCAGGTATTCATAGTCGCATGCGGCGCTTTATTCGGTTTGGTGGAATACTTTATATTGATGCCTCAGCCGATCGTTTCTTCGCTGTCTTTTGAGTCTGCGGCCCTGCCTGCGCTTATCCTTATGTTCTTTACCGGGTTTACTGAGGAGATATTGTTTCGCGGGTTTTTGCAGTCCCTGGCGTCGAAAGCTTTTGGCGCGTTGCAGGGGGTGGCATTTGCCGCGGTCTTGTTCACTGTCATGCATGCGTCGTTTAATTCCGTTCCAGAGATGTTGTACGTGTTCCTTGTAGCGTTGTTCTACGGCATTTCATTCCAGAAGACGGGCAGCATCTACGGAGTGATGGTTTCGCACGGCCTTGCTAACGTGTTGTTGTTCATCGTTGCGCCGTTTTATTTCGGTTAAGGATTCGTATTGTTTAGAATCTGAGCACTTCCAGTACCTTGTATGCGACCATCACTGCAAAGACGATAGAGAGAGGCGGTATCGCGGTATCCAGGGCGAGCACTGCGTGCCTGTGATGCGATTCATTAGAGCTGTCCAATAGTTCTCTTATTATGAGAGCGGATATGAGTAGGGCGGTCGCTATGGCCCCGCAGGCCATATATGCGTCCATTGATATGCTGTTTATACCGGTCTCCATAACCGGAGAAATTGTTGCTATCATTGTCTTAAATATATGTAAGCCAAATATATAAATCAAAATTCGATAATTACCATAAAAATAAGGACAATGTTTAATAAAGTTAGTGTATTATTTTTGGCCTTTGCCCTGTTATGCATCCCTGCCCACGCTCAGGGAATAATCTTGCATTACGCAACCGGCCAGTTGATAAGCGCGCCGCCGCAGGCATCAGACCTCAACGGCGACAAGAAGACCGAACTCCTTGTGCCTTTGGAGAATGGCAGCATCATAATTCTTAATGGCGCAGGCAGGGTCCTTTCGGAATATAGCGTACCGGAACATATATACTCT
>JAHEXG010000010.1:0-22403 GCA_023252215.1 Candidatus Altarchaeales archaeon | reverse complement strand
ACGGGAAAAAGGAGATACTCTTCGGCGCAGGAGACTCGCTTTATGCCTTGTCTTCCGAAGGCGTTATCATGTGGTCCTTTAAGACCGGCGGGAAAGTAACGTCAGCCCCAAAAATATTTTTGCCTTCCATGGACAAGAGATATTCCCGCACAACTGAAATAATTTTCGGCTCCTGGGACGGCAATCTCTACGCACTCGACACGGAAGGAAAAGAACTATGGCACTTTCCTGCAGGAGGCAGGATCAAATATGCGCCTGTGCTTGCAGACGCAGACGGGGACGGCAGGATCGAGGTTGTTTTCGGCTCATCGGACAAGAACATATATGCACTGGATCACGCCGAGGGAAAGATATGGGTTTATACTCCCGAAGCAGAGATCACGTCTCCGCCGCTGGTGCGCGACGTGAACCGCGACGGAAAGCAGGAGATAATAGTTGCCTCGGACGGCGGCAAAGTTAGTTCAGTATCGTACAGGGTGCTCTCCCGGAATTTGGAAGTAGCTTGCAAGGAGCCAACCTGTATCAAGATGAATATCACGGATTCCACCATAGTAATCGGATGGAACCAGACCGCGAACGGCTTGAGGGAAAATACCCTCGCGCTGGGCGATACCGAAGGCAACGGGAGGACTAGTATAATGTATGGCGTGTCGGACCCGGGATTATACACTAACGTAAACAGCAATGCCCTTTACGTCTTGGCAGGCAATGGAACGATACTGCGCAAATACAGCACCAACGGAAGAGTAGTGCAGATGCCCTCGGCCGCGGACATAGACGGAGACAAGAAGCCTGAGACAGTATTCGCAACGAACAAAGGCATAATCTATGTCCTGAACTCCACGGGACACGCCAAATGGACATACGACCTGGGTCAGACGGCAAAATACATTGCGACATACGACCTGGACCGCGACGGCATAAGCGAAATATTGGCGGCATCCGATGACACGCTCTATGTCATAGCATTATCCAACGATACTGACGCAGACGGCCTGCCAGACTACATCGAGCGCATCATAGGAACAGACCCGAAGAACAACGACACCGACGGAGACGGGATAGACGACGCACATGATACCGACCCCCTCCGCAAAGAGATACAGAAAGGCACAGACCCGTACAGCAACGACAATAGCACTCAACTCATGAACGAACTAAAAACAAAAGACTCCGACGGAGACGGCCTATCCGACTGGGACGAAAAACTGCTTGGGACCGATCCATACAACAAAGACACCGACGGCGACGGGTTAATCGATTCCGTGGACCCGCACCCCACGGAAGACGAGGCCATGTTCAGCTACTATGAGAAAGCAAAGTACGCAGAATTAGCGACAGAAAAAGACCGCACGCCGGTAGTCATATTCACCGCAGTCATAATACTATCCACAGCTATTATAAGGAAGTCGGCCCGCAAAAAGACGCCCCGCAAGGAAAAAAACGAAGCACTCAAAGAGCTTGCGACCTATGAGAGAAGCCTCCGGGAGAGAAAACTTGAACTGGAAGTGCGATACTCTTTGAGCTAGGATTAGATTGCATCATCCATCAGCTATTTTCATTAACATTTCAGGCTGTCTTTCAGACATTCTACGGCATAACCTTGGCAAAAACTTAACATATTCCGGAAAACGAAGATAAAAAAACATATTATGTACAATTAACAATATCAAAAATAGACAATCTATTACTATTTAAATCGTGAAGACGATGATTATATATAATTATATATAATTTAATGAAAAAAGTAATCCTTGTATTGGCTGCGTTAGTATTTTTCAGCATTTATGTCTCAGCGGAGGCTGATGTCACTTTTGGATACTATGATGTAGCTACTGACTCATGCATTACAAATGCGGATGCCGTTTACGAAACAACCGACTACATCTGTATTATGGGAGACTACTCAAGTCCGGTGGATATCTATTTAGTGGACAATAATGTCAGACGCAAAACCGGTTGGAACTGCGCAGCCAGCGGCGGAGACAGTGTTACGACTATGCACATATATGCATCAGCCCATGGTACTTTAGATTCGAATCACTTCATTAAGCTTTGGAATCACCCGCGCGAGGGGGAGTATGACGCACTCGTTGATTTGAATGGAAATAAGAAATGCGACAGTCTAAATGAAGTCGTTGGTAAGAAGCCCACAATCCTTGCAACTGTGGTCCTCCCTGAGTTTGGCACGTTTGAATTGCTTGCTTTAGGTCTTGTTTCGATCACAGGTTGTGCAATGATAGGCAAGCGCTGAATTTTTTACAAGTGACGGCCACGAGCCCGATAGATATTAATTAGAATGGATGCGAAGTGGATAATTGGCGGGCTCATAGGGCTGACGATAGTGATGGTATCACTGGGCGCCATTATACCTGCCGCAGATACAACGCAAGACACTACTACGACCACATCCACTACGACGACAACTACGACCTCCTCGACCACTACAACTACTACGACCACTACAACTACTACATCTACTTCAACTACCACAACTACTACCACGACAACTACAAGTACCATGAGGACCACACATAGCTCCAGCGTAATCCAATCCTCAGAACCCACTACGACAACGACGAGTACCACAACTACTACGACAACTACAAGTACCACAACTACTACCACTACGACAACTACAATTACTACCACCACCGAGCCAATTGTGCTTGCGTCCGCTCCCGAGGCCGGGACCAGTATACTCCTTGCTTTAGGCCTTGCTTCTATGGCAGGTTATGCCATTATCAGTAAGCGCTGATCTTTTCTTCTTTTCCGTATCTGTTTCGATGCATTATTGCTTTTAGGTTTAAAACTGCTTCTCTTGCACCCATTCACGCCGCATTGCTGGACAATGTTTAACTTTTTCTAAAAGATAAATAATATATATAAATATATAAGAAATACGGACTAATTTACTGATTTTTAAATACTAAGTACGTATTATTGTCATATAATTGAAAGTAATTTCGATTAGTACTTAAAAATGGGAGCAAAAGAATGGATCGGGTTGTTAACCCTTTTGTTGTTGGCATTAGTTTTGAATGTAGGGGCTGCGCCTTTAGTCGATGATGTAAGCGACCAGGCGGTTGACACCAATCACGACGATCTTCAGGGGACGAGGGTTGAGGAAGGCGTCATAGTAAAGGACAGATTCATATCGCAGGACCAATTCGAGGTCTCAGAGAGCGTATATGCGAGGATCCACGACGACGAGTCCGGCAAGAAGTGGTGCGATAAATTCGGGGATAAGACGGTCTACATATATATTGTTCCCAATACTGAGTGGAAGAACGGGATGAAAATACCGGACGAGGTAACGGAGCCTGTAAAGGTAAAAGGCAGGGACTTATGCAGTGACAAATGCGGCGGCAAGGAAGAAAAATGCAATAATAATGGGGTGGAGGTATGGCCTGCTAAGTTGAAGGTAGGCGAATTTGACATAGTTGTGGATACCGATGAAAAGCACACATATAACTCAGGTAAGGGAGATTTGGTGGATTCCAAGTTTAAGACCTTTGGTTTTCAGGTTCTTCCGGAAGCCGGCACATTGGTTCTTCTTGGAGCGGGCCTGGTCGGAGTAGTGGGTTATTTGCGCATTATTAAGCACTGAATTTAAAGGTTTTTTCTATGGACGTGAAGAATGTTATTATAATCGCATTGGTTTTTTTATTCTATCTCCCCGTATTCTCCGGGCTGGTAGATTCATGGTCCATTGATCCTTATTACTCTCACGGCTTCATCGTGCCTCTGATATCGGCTTACTTTGCCTGGACGAAGAGAAAGGATCTATTGGCGTCCGATAAGGACTTTTTGTACGGCGCAGTTTCATTGGCTGCCGGCCTTGCAGTCTACGGCATAGGGATATTGTATAAGTCTCTTTTTGTCTCGGCTTTCTCGTTTATCATTGTCCTGGCAGGGCTTATTCTCGCATTCTACGGTAGAAAGGTATTAAAAGAGCTTTCTTTCCCGATAGCCTTTCTTATCTTCATGGTGCCCCTGCCTTATGCCGATTATGCCAGCACGGACCTTGAAACCGTCACAGCATCGCTTTCTGCGTATGTCGTCGGAGCACTTGGAATACCTGTGGAGCATAATGGCTCGCAGATTAAGCTTTCGGATTCCCTTTTTGTCATAGGCGAGACATGCAGCGGCCTGAGGACCATGCTCGCGCTCTTCGCACTTGCCGCAGTGTATGCCTATGTGGTAAACGGAAGTTACCCAAAGAAGGCGCTTTTGTTCTTAAGCGCATTGCCGGTAGCGCTGGCCGCTAACGTGTTCAGGGTTGTCCTGATCCTTTTGATAGCGAATTATTTTGGGACCGAGTTCGCTATGCATTTTTTCCATGATGCGTCGAGTATTCTGCTTTTCTTGCTCGCGTTCGTATTCCTCATAATCGTCGGCAGGTGTCTAGGATGCAAAGGTCTCAGGAATATCTAAGTATAGCCGGCTTGTTTGTGCTGGTGGGCGCATGTATCCTGCTCTTCTCCTCGCCTGAGGACATATTCTCCAGCCAGATGGTAATAGACGTAAGCAAGGACCATAAGACGTCCTATGAGATGCTGGTCACCACTGTCCTTGATTTCAGGAAGACCGGCGAACTAAGCAGGCTCCCAACCAATATCGGGGGACTTGAGTCAAGGGACCTTTCCATCACCGACTCCGAGGCAAGTATGGGCGCCTTGGTGAAGAGGATGTATTCGAACGAGAACACGAGCATACTCTTCCTTCTGATGTCGAGCCGGAATATGAGCGAATTCCACAACCTTGAGATATGCTATAGCGGAAGCTGGAACATCACAGACAAGGAAGTGATCGAGATTAAGACCGGAAAACCGGGCGAAAGCGGTTACAACAGCATCCACGTGAACAAGTTCATAGTCCAGAAGAGCGGCCTTGAGATGATCGTCCTGCACTGGTTTATGTGGGACGGCGGGCTTATGAGGAACGATAAGAATTTCATGCTTATACAGGTGGGTGTCCCGGTAGATACGACCCAGGAGGATGCGAATGAAAAGGCCGAGGGATTCGTTAAGGACTTTTTCATGAAGTTGTACAAGCCTGTGCAGAAGTCCAAGGCCATAGGAGAACAAATGATAGACGGATTCGGAATCATAGGCGGGTTCATAGACCTATTGCTTATCGTCGTGCCGCTTCTTATGATATTCAATTCATATATAATAAAGAAATGAAAGACCTGTTAATAGTATTCATCCTTGCAGTGCTTGCAGCAGCTTTTATCATAGTTCCGCCGCTGGATGAGACGCCGGTCAGGACGGTACTCGGACTACTGCTCACACTCTTTCTCCCGGGCTACGCACTCATAGCCATGCTGTTCCCGAAGAAAAAAGACCTTAGTGGGATAGAGAGACTAGCCCTAAGCTTCGGCCTTTCCATCGCAGTCGTACCGCTCCTGGGCCTCATCCTGAACTACACGCCTGCGGGGATCAGGGAGATACCGGTCCTTTTAACGGTAACATTCTTTACCCTCGCATGTACGCTGGCAGCTTACGTTCGGAGGAAGAGACTGAAAGAGGAAGAAAGGTTTACGCCAGCCTACAACTGGAAGCTGGTTCTTCCAAAGGGAAGGCTTGATTCCGCCCTCACAGTCATACTGGCGCTGGCGATCCTTGCATCGGTTGCGGCCCTTGTTTATGTGATCGTGTCGCCTAAGCAGGGCGAGAAATTCACTGAGTTCTATATCCTGGGCCCAGGCGGCATGGCGGATAATTATCCTACGAAACTTACTGCAGGAGATAATGGGACAGTGTTAGTGGGCGTTGTGAACCACGAATATGCCCCTGTGAATTATACTCTGAGGATAGCGTTGGGCGAAAAGCTTTTAAGGGAGGAGGCATTGTCCCTGGTAGATAACCAGACTTATCTTGAGAACTACACCTTCGCTGCCGAAGGAAACGGCACAGAAAAACTGGAATTCGACCTGTACCGGGAAGGAGTGGAAACGCCTTACAGGAGCCTGCACCTGTGGGTGGAGACTAAAGCATCTTCATAGGCCTGTTTTCTTCTGCGGCTTATTAGCAACAAGATCGTTCCTTCGATCATCGGCGCATCCTTTCCTGCGAATAGTCCGGGCGAAAGGCCCTAGTCCAGGCTCAGTTATAGTCTGTTATAGACATGTCAAATTGCATGATTTATATTTATGCGTATGCATATATCTATGTAATTACATAGATTACTTGACTATGAAAGATAGGACCACGTTTTACATACCTGAAGACATGAAGAGGAGGATGGACTTGCGTCCAGACGTCAACTGGCCCGAGGTCTTCAAACAGGGGATAATCAAGAAACTGGAGAAGCTCGAAGAGCTGCGAGCGAAGGGGGATATCTAAAAAAAAATGGCCTGCATAACCCTGCGTATGGAGAAGGGCTTGAAGGCCCGGATGACGGCGTTCACGTGGATCAACTGGTCCGAGACCGGGCGCGAAGAGGTTTTGAAGAGGGATATATTTGACAGATACGTGAAGACCCGCAAGCTTACTTGCGAGGATCAGAAATACTGCGAGAGAATAGACTGGCATCCCGTGGACGAACTGCCCCTGAAGGAGGAGTACGTAAAAGAACTGTGCAAGGCCGAGAAGGGGCCGCACAAGAAGATATCCCCTGCAGAGCTTGACTTAATACTGGGCCTAAGATGAGCTACTCCTTCGAACTGTCGGAAGACCTCCAAAAGACGCTGGAACATCTTGGAAAAAAGGATAAAGCCCTTGCTGCCGCGGTCGGAAAAAAGATAAAGCAGATAATCAACCTGGATCCACAAGGCGTCGGACACTACAAGAACCTGAGGGGAGACATGAGCCATCTCAAGAGGGCGCACGTAGGCAGCTTCGTACTCACCTTCAAAGTCAGGGGCGACACCATATTCTTTGAGAAGCTTGCGCATCACGACAAAGCTTATAACTGAGAAAACAGATACTCCGACCTAAACAGTAATTGCGAATCATGGCGATCGTAATCCTTTCTAAGCTTTTCCGCATCTTCATAGGCCTGTTTTCTTCTGCGGCTTTTTTCTTTTCGCAACATAGGCAAAAAAACCGGCCAGCATTATCAGCAGTAATACGGTTCCGCCTATCATCGGCGCATCTTTTCCTGCGAATGCCGCCATCTGTCCTATTATAAGCGGCAGCGAAGTTTTATCGTTCTTCAATATATTAGTTGATTCATAACTCGCGATAAGGCCTGCTCCGTTGGTTGCTTCGTATTTGAACATATAACATTTTCCGGGCGAGGATGCCGGCGCAATGGACGTTGTCCCCGGGGTTTGTGTTCCCTCTGCTGCCCATTCGCCGAATTCCCCGCATGCTCCTTCTGAGAGAACTGCCTCCTTTTTGTATAGCTGAACAGATGATAGCCCGGACTCATTATCCGTTCCCTGGCCGACTGTAATGTTCGTGAACGCATCTTTTTCATAGCCGTCTGCGTAGCCGACGTAGCCCCCAACGGGCGGGGTCCAGTCAATGCCAAAGGCCCTCTCCACAGTTTCCCCGATATTACCGGCAGCGTCAGTTGCATATGCTTTGATAATGCATTCATCTGCCCCCGGGGTGCCGCAATCTTTCTGGTCGCCGACAGTCAGGGTTACGGGCGTAGAACAAGGCCTTATCGTCTCCTCCTTTGTCACAGCGCCGTTGCTTTCGACCAGGTAATAACATTTATCCAGGTTAGAGCCGCCGGCGTCGGAGTCCTCCAGAGCTACGTCGTAGCCCGTTTTTTGCCAGGAACCCGCATCAGGAGAGATTATTCTAGTTATCGGCTTTTCTTTATCGACTTTGATCTCGGAACTTCCGGCGGCGGTGTTCCCGGCATTGTCAGTATCGTTCCAGCAGGCTGCCGAGTGCTGCGAAACAGTTACTGCCGACACATAAGAACTTGTCGGAGTGCACGTTGAACCAAAAGGAACGACAGTCAAATAAGCCGTACCGCATCCGCTTCCTCCCTCATCGGAACAATCTAATTCTACGAGGGCGTCTTTCGGCTGCCAAGCCGCAGGAACGCCGGTTAACACTCCGGTCGGGGTTGTTTCATCTACTCTGAATTCAACAGAGGCATTAGAAAACGCAGCATTACCGGAAGCATCCTTTGCATAAGAGCATATCCACGTATGACTGGAAATTATCTGAAGGCTTGTCTTATCATATCTTCCAGCATCAGTTGGGCATGGCCCGGCCACTGTTGAAACATATAACCCGTAACTGCTTGCATCGCAGCCGCTCCCGGCCGGATCAGAACAGGTTACGGTTGCCGTAACATTAGCATTCTGCCAGCCGGACGGAGTGCCAAAAATGCCTGTAATAGGCGCTGTTTTGTCTATTCGGACCGCATATGAACCGATCGTCGAAGGATTTTTTGTATTATCCCATGCCTGGTATCTGACAATGTTATCCTGGTCAGTTGCATAAGTTAACCGGTACGGAGTCGCAAGTATTGTTCCTGAAGCAGGGTCGCAGCCGGCTCCTACGCAATATCTAACCTCTTTTATCTTGCTATCCCCGGTATCCTGCGGGTTTAGCGTAATGACCTGGTCTGAGTTCGCCCAGGTCCCGTTATATGCATAATCATTAGTTATCGTTGGCGGAAGCTTATCGATCCTGAATTCTGCAGGACCGCTCACAGCCGGGTTACCGACCCGGTCTTCTGCATACGCGCAAACCCATTGATGGCTTAAAACAGTTACGTTGGCCTCAAAGGAATATTCCAACCGGCTTTTCGGGCAATTAACGGGAGCCGAAGCATAAAGTTTATATCCATAAATTAGGGCATTACAGCCGCTCCCGCCATTATCCGTGCAGGACAATATGGCTGTTGCGCTTGTATTCTGCCAGTTTGATAAGCCGTTCAGAGACACCTCCGGAGGCGTCGTATCCGGAGTCAGCGCAACTGCGGTAGTCCCGGTTCCGGCATTATCAACGTTATCTATAGCCCTCATGTTCACTGACGACGCACTGGACGTATCTACGTCATTTGCCGTGCAGCTCCCGCCGCCAATGGGCGCCCACGCCGGATCGGAAGCGTCCCAGTTCAGGGTATATTCGCAGGCCTTGATACCTGCGCCGGTTTCGGTAACAGCCGCAGAAATAGTCGATCTTCCGGAGACATACTTTGTTGTGCCCTCATAGGCAGGCGTTACAGTGATATTGCCCAGTACTGGCGCAGTGTTATCGAGCTGTATCCGCAGATTCTCCGAAATTTGTATATTACCTAGTTTATCGGCAACTGATACGGTTATCCTGTGAGCGCCGTCTGACAAACCGGAGTCGTTCTTCAGAGTTAGGGTCCCGGCACATTTTCCGCTTGTAGCCGAATAAGTAACGGTTCCGGTAAAGGAATCAAGCGCTCCGTCTATCCTGGGACTGCAGCTTAATCCGTTGGTTATTCCAGAACCGGATTCTATCACGCCAGCGTCAACACTTAGAGCGTCTCCGTCCGCATAATACGCGTCTGTCGCGGGAGTATTCCACGCATAAGCCGGCGCAGTCACATCGATGGTTGTTTTTGCGTCTTTTGTGTTAGGAAAGGTATTCCCTGTGTTGTCCGCAGTATCCACAGCCCATACATATTGGGTATCTGAATTGGGGTTGGGCGCAGTAGCAGAGAAACCCACCTGTTTTGACGCTCCAGAGCCCATTATGTTCCCGCCGAAAGCGTCGGTAAAACAGACAGCCTTGGAAGGATCAGAACCGATATTCGACCAGCCGCCCGGGCAAGAGATAGTGGAGGCATCCATTGAAAACCCGGAAGCTGCGGGAATACTTACTGTGATCTTATAGATTGGGTCGGCCCCGGCGTTCGTAACAGTAAACGTATAACTTTCAGTCATCCCTTTTTTCATGAACGTTTTGTCAAGAGAGACGTTTGACGTGTGCGTTGCACTCGCGGTTCCGGCAAAGATCATGCAGGCTAAAAGGAATGCGAAAAAAACGGGCAGCAGAGCTGTAGAATTCGGTATATCGATGATTTTTTTCATGTTCTTTAGCTTCCTGTTTTATTGATTTATTTAGGCTTCTGGGACTAAAAACTTGATTTAGTTAGATAAACTGACAGAGTCCAGGATTATGTTCATGGGCTGCATTTTGACGCCTCCGGCAAAGAAGAAGAGATTTATGTGAGAGCATCAAAGGCTCATGAACTCTTCAACAGTAAGCCCGGACTGCTCTATTATTGCCCTAAGCGTTCCTTTGGCTATGTCTGCTCCGGGATGGTTCGGAACGGTGGTTCTCTTCTTAGAAACAGGATTATACCAGATCTCGTGGCTGCCCTTAGCCTGTCTGTCGAAAACAAAGCCGGATTTGCGCAATTTCCTGATGACGTCTCTTGCGCTCAGGGGGGGAAAGCTTCGTCATACGCCCAAGCCCAGTGGGATCCTGAGATTCAGCGCGCCCTTCTGCTTTGACCCCTTCTTCACCGGCAGAGGATCGCCGTGTTCTATGCATGACTCGATTATCTTGCGGGCGACGTCCCTTGCAATTTCCATGGTCTCGGCGATGGTCCTACCCTGGGCGACGAGGCCCTGAACCGCCTTCGAGGTCGCAAGATATCCGCCTTCGGGAAGCTTCTCGATTGTTATGTCAAGCAGGTATTCGTCCATATCTTAAATATGTATTGCAAGTTTATATCCCTCCAGGGACCTAAAGCCGGATGATGTCTTGTTTGTTTTGTTATTTACTCCTAATCGTAATTTTATTTATAGATAAAATGGTCGATTTGTCGGCGTCCTTATCGGGCGTAAAATTCGGTAATCCTACGGTGCTTCCCGCGGGCATACTCGGCGTTGCGGCATCCTCTCTTGCGAGAATTGCGTCTGCGGGAGCGGGGGCGGTTACTACGAAGTCCGTCGGGCCTGAGAGGAGGGAGGGCCATAAGAACCCGGTTGTCGTCGCAGTGGACAACGGCCTGTTGAATGCAGTCGGTTTATCGTGTCCCGGCCTGGACGAGTCCGTCGAGGAGCTAAAGAAAGCAGTAAGGGCGGCTCATGTGCCGGTAATAGCCAGTTTCTATGGTAGGACTGTTGAAGAGTTCGGCCTGGTAGCCGAGAGGATCAGCGCTGCGAAGCCTGCTTTTATCGAGGCGAATATTTCGTGCCCCAATATCGAGGACGAATACGGCAAGCCTTTTGGCACGAGCTGCGAGCTTGCGGCCAGGGTCGTTGCCGTGGTGAAGGATATGAGCAGGGTCCCGTTGATAGTCAAGCTTACTCCTAATGTGTCAGACATTAAGAACATTGCCTTGTCGGTGGAGGAAGCAGGGGCTGATTGTATCGCGGCCGTGAACACTGTTGGCCCGGGCATGTATATCGACGTTTTGTCTGCGAAGCCTGTTCTTTCGAACAGAGCCGGCGGTTTGTCCGGGCCTGCCATCCGCCCGATAGCCGTGCGCTGCGTCTACGATATCTATGAGGCAGTTGATATCCCGATAATAGGCATGGGAGGGATATCTTCCGGGAGGGACGCTGCCGAGATGCTTTTAGCCGGCGCATCGGCCGTGGGAATAGGCACCGCCGTGTGGACGAGAGGAGACGGCGTATTCAAAGAGGTGTGCGCAGAGCTTGGGAAGATTATGGAAGAGCGGGGAGACCGGTCTTTGAAGGATCTGATCGGGAAAGCGCATTGTTAAAAATAAAATGAATAAAGAGAATCTTAACAGGTTTTTTTTGGCGGTCTTTTTCCTGCTGCTGGCGTATTTGTCTTTCATGTTATTGCAGGGCTTCTTTGTGTCTATTTTCATAGGCGCGATAGTTGCCTACATGCTGTTTCCAGTTTATGACTGGGTCAATGAGAGGACAGGCTCAGGGAGGGCTTCTGCGCTTATCCTTAGCATTGCTGCGGTCTTTGTCCTTGTTGCATTGTTCGCGTTCATAGTGCTTCCGTTGGCAGGCGAATTGGACAGGTTCTACGTGGTTTATGTTTCTAGTTTCCCCGGCGCATTTGAGGGGTTGGGGAATTGCTCTTCCGGCTCTGAGGATTATAAATGCCAGGCATATAATTATCTGGCTGCGAACGTCGGAGAGAGCACCCTGCATGCAGCGGTCCTGTCGGTAGCCAAGCCCGCTTCGGACTATGTCTTAAACAACATACTCGAATTCATCAAGAATCTGCCGAATCTACTACTGCAGTTCACGATAATTTTGTTTTCCACCTTCTATTTCCTGAGCAACGGCAGACCGGTTTTCCGCAGGACCCTGCGGGCGCTCCCGCTGAAAGAGTCCCAGAAGATCAAGATAAAGCACAGGATAAAAGACGTACTGAACGCCGTGATATACGGGAATCTTATGACTGCGTTCATAGAGGGAGTAATAATAACCGCCCTCTTCTTCGCTTTGGGAATAGACCTTGCAGTTGTAGCCGGGATACTGGTGATGTTATTCGCCCTGCTGCCGCCTCTTGGCGCAATGATAGTATGGCTCCCGGCAGTCATCGTACTTGTCACGTTAAAGGAGTACGTGAAGGCTTTGATCCTTTTCGCGGCATGTCTTGCAATTCTGGGCTACATAGATAACATCGCGCGTCCGGCGATCATAAGCAAGAGGGTGCGCCTGTCTTTTCTCTGGGTCCTTTTGGGAGTATTCGGCGGCCTTTCCGCTTTCGGCTTCATCGGGTTGGTAGCCGGTCCTCTGATCCTTTCCCTTTTTGTAACGGTACTGGACCTGGCAAGCGAGGAATTAACGAATCATCCGGAAGAGCAGCGATAAGACGTGAAGATATGTTTTTCATAAGAAATGGACACATTTGAGACCGTTAAAATAAGCGGGGTAAGAAAAGAGACCCCTACAGTGAATACCTTGGTCCTGGATAAAAGATCCTGCCGGATGGAATACGGCCAGTTCTATATGTTATGGATCCCGGGAGTGGGCGAAAAACCATACGCATGCAGCGGAGCTAACGAGAAGAGCATGGAGATAACGGTAAAGCATGCGGGGCCGTTCTCCGGGAAGCTTCAGAACCTGAAGAAAGGAGACCTGATAGGAATACGCGGGCCATACGGGAAAGGCTATTTCACTCCGAAAGGCAAGAACCCCTGCTATGTCGCGGGCGGCCTGGGGATAGTGCCCATGATATCGTTGTTAGAGGGAACAAAGGGCAAAAAAGCGACTGTTATCCTTGGGGCAAAAACCAAAGAAGAGATTATTTTCGCGGATAGGATAAAGAAAACGGGAGCGGACATAAGAATAGTAACAGACGACGGCTCCGCAGGAATAAAAGCGTTCCCTCACCAGCTTCTATCAGGGGTCATAAAAGAGAAAAAGATCGACTCAGTATATTGCTGCGGCCCTGAGGCCATGATGCGCGAAGTATTAAAGATAGTTTCCGAGAAAAAGATACCTGCGCAGTTCTCGCTTGAGAGGTACATGAAATGCGGCATCGGCCTGTGCGGAAGCTGCGCCCTGGACCCGTCGGGCCTGCTGGTCTGCAAGGACGGCCCGGTATTCGACGCAGAGAGGATCAAAGACTCGGAGTTCGGCAGCTATAAGAGAGACTCCGCGGGTTCTAAGACAAGGATATAACTTTTTTAAGGAAGAATGTCTGAGCTGGTCATAAAAAACGGGAAGATAGTCCTGCCTGAAAGGACAATATCTGGAGACATTCTCATAGCGGAGGGGAAGATTGAGAAGATAGGCAAAAACCTTTCCGGAGGGATAATACTTGACGTCAAAGGAAAATACGTTCTCCCCGGCCTCATAGATGCTCACGTGCATTTCAGGGAACCCGGCGGGAGCAACAAGGAGGACTGGTTCACGGGCTCATCGGCGGCTGCGGCCGGGGGCGTGTCATGCGTTTTGGAGATGCCCAACACCCAGCCTCCGACAGTGACCGGGGAACTATTGAACGAGAAGCGGAAATACGCCCGAAGATCGGTCGTGGACTACGGCTTTCACTTCGGGGCATCTACTAGCAACATAGACGAACTACGCAGGGTAGAAGGAATCGCATCAGTCAAGTTCTACATGGGCTCGACTACCGGAAGCCTTCTTGTGGAAAGCGACGCCATACTATATGAGCAGCTTAGGGTGCTAGCAAAAAGGAACATTCCAGCGACGGTGCATGCAGAGAGCGAGCGCATGATATCCTATCTAACAAACAAGCTTCGAAGTACATGCCGGATAGATGCGGAAGCCTATTCCGAGGCAAGGCCCAACATGTCTGCCGCAGAAGCCGCAAACCGCATATTATCCCTGACAAAGCTTGCAGGAAATCACACGCATCTCTGCCATGTGAGCACAAAAGAAGAGGTGGACATACTAGGGATATACCGCGCAAACGCGCAAGTGTCTTCCGAGGCTGCGCCCCACCACTTATTCCTCACAAAGAAGGACTACAAAGAACTGGGGACCCGGGCCAAAACAAATCCGCCCATGCGCTCAAAAGAGGACCAGGACGCCCTCTGGAAAGCCCTTATGAACGGAACGATTGATATGATAGCAACAGACCATGCGCCCCACCTATTGGACTCAAAAGACTGGGGAATATGGGAAGCTCCCTCGGGAGTACCCGGCCTGGAAACGATGCTGCCCCTGCTACTGGACGCAGTAAACCATGACCGTCTGACGCTGGAACAGGTCGCGCGCCTTACTGCCGAGAACCCTGCGAGGATTTTTTCGA
Organism: Candidatus Altarchaeales archaeon; assembly: GCA_023252215.1. Lineage (GTDB taxonomy): Archaea > Altiarchaeota > Altiarchaeia > IMC4 > QMZM01 > CAIYYO01. Next base: position 7,791 of record JAHEXG010000010.1, on the reverse strand, counting down.
TAAAGAATAAGGGACAGATAAAGGCAGGCTATGATGCGGACCTTACGATAGTGGACATGTCTCTTGCAAAAAAGGTGGAGAACGATAAATTGTTCACAAAATGCGCATGGAGCCCGTTTGCCGGAAGAAAATTGAAAGGCTGGCCCGTCAAGACCATCGTGCGCGGGAACGTGGTATACGATGAAGGGACGATAAATAAAAACAAAGGAGAGGAGGTGCGATATGACAGATTTTCTTGAAAAATACCGGAAGATAAGGGATGAAAAGAAGAGCGTGTTATGCATAGGCCTCGATCCGTCCCCGGCGAATGTCCGCGAGGAAGAGGTCCTGCACTACTGCCTGGAACTGGTCGAGAAGACGTCCGACTACGCTGCGGCATACAAGCCCAACAGCCAGTTCGTATTGTTCAATTTACGCGTACGCGAACTACGCGAGCTTACAAGAGAGATACGCAGCCATGATTGTATCTCGATACTGGACCACAAATTATCCGATATTGGTTCGTCCAATGATGCCGCGATACATTATATACACGCCTCGGGGTTCGATGCATTTACGGCGTCCCCGTACCCCGGCAACATAAAGGAGGTCGCGGAAATGGCTCACAGGAAGAGCCTCGGAGTGATAATCCTCGGCCTGATGTCTAATTCGCAGGCGACGTGGGTGCAGAAAGACGCAACCCTGGGGAACAAACCGTTGTACCAGAAGATAGCGGAAGAAGTACGCATAAACGGGGCAGACGGCCTCGTTATGGGAACGACAGGACACGTAACGGCAGACGACATAAGGACAGCTCGCGTCCTGGCCGGAAACAGTACGCTGTTCCTCTGCCCGGGAATAGGCGCGCAGGGGGGCGAAGTGCAGAAGGCGATGGACAACGCGGGGCCGAACGTCCTGTTGAACGTGGGCAGGGCGATAACCGGCGATCCTTCGCCGAGGAGGAGAGCCGAAGAGTACATGAAGGAGATGAATAAGTACAGATAGTTCTCTTTTTTTCTTTTTCTATCGATTTTAATTCTTGTTCTACTAATAGTGTAATATTATTCTACTTTCGGTGGTATTATGTATAAGAGCGTAAAAATATCCGAGGAGGCTTATAAGAAAGCTAAAGTGCTTTCAAAGGAGCTTGAGAAAAGCAGGGAGTTTCCGGGGATGGATAAGATCAATATGTCTGTTGCAGTGGGATACGCCCTTGAAAGCGCTCTTGAGGGCGTAAAAAAGAAGCGGATGCTCCACGAATCCGCGGGGGTATGGAAAGACATGGATACGGACAAACTGATAAAGGAGATTTACGAATCCAGAAAGAAACCGTCACGGAGAAGCGAGGTTTCGTTATGAGCTATGTTATAGACACAGACATTGCAATAGACTATCTCAAAGGAAAAGCGGATGTTGTGGAGGCCGTAGAAAGTTTTCCAGGGTTCCTTATTACTTCCATAACCGCCGCAGAATTATTTTATGGAGCATACAAATCGGACTACCCGGAAAAAAACGAGGACAGGGTAATAAAATTCCTGGGTTCTTTAACCATACTGGATGTTGATTTTTACGCCTCCAGGTTATTCGGAAAAATAAAGGCGGATCTCAAAAGAAAAGGAAAAATGGTGGGCGATTTTGACCTGTTGATCGCCGGGACATGTATAATCCAGGAATGCACCTTAATCACGCGTAACATGCGCCACTACAAAGACATAACAGGCCTCAGAGTAGAATCGATATAAAGTTCTCATAGAACCGGTCCGCCAGAGTATATAGCCCATCAATGTATTTTCTTGTGTCTGCCTTGATTTTCTTGGAGTCTAGGTAATCCGGAGCCTTCGTCTCTTCTTCATACTCAGCCATCCGGTCGCTGATCGTCTCTTCCGCGACTTCTATGTGGAACAGAAGGCCGTAGGCGTTGCCGAGGCGACAGGCCGGGAGATAAGGCGGCTGGGATAAAGACAAGAGGAAAAACAGTTTTTTCCAATCATGGAGAAACAGGGAATACATCTACTTCTCAGTTATCGTCTCATTCACTTTCATCCCAAAGTGCCGTCCGACGTCTTCCACGTGTGCGAGGACCGTATCTCCTTCTTTCAGCGCAGTGATCGATACCGCTTTTCCTTCTTTGTCTACGAGGCGTATTGTTTCCGCGTTTTGGAGGATCGTCTTGATCGTTTTTCCGTTGTATTCTGCTTCGACGATCATTAGGGGGCGTCTTTCTATCTTTAGCCTGCCTATGACTACGGGGCGTGTGTTTCCTTTGTAGTCTACTGCGAGTACTTCGTCACCTGCCGAGAGTTCCGAGAGGTATTTTGTGGATCCGTCTGGCATCTTCGTGTACGCATGCACCGGCCCCGCGTTTACGCGGAATGGTCTTGCGGCTACGTATTGTGTTTCTATCGATTCGGCGTGTACGAGGAATAGGGAATTCGACTGTGAGCCTACGAGCATTCCTTCTCCTACTGCGAACATGCTGCATGTGTCTATGCATACGCGGTCTCCCATTCCGGTTTGTTTTATCTTTTTTATCTTGACCGGGACGAGCGTTAGTTTCTCCAGGGATGCTGCTTCCACGAGGTCTTTTATCTTTTTTATGTCCGATGCTTCGCCTGCTGCGAGTATTCCGTCCGCGCCTATTTCGAGCGTTTCTAGCGCCGTTTTTGCGTCTTCTTTGTTCTTTGCTTCTACTATTATCTTGGTCTTGCCTTTGAGGGCTGCGATGATGTTTTCCAAGGGGATTATCTTCCAGTCGGACGCCTTGACGATGACGTAGTCTACTTTTGGGCCGTATGCGGTGACGTCTTTTTCATCCTGTTTGCTTTTGATGTCTTTGTAGTATGCTTTTTTGTTCTTTGCTTTGGAGATCTCTTCGTATTTGTCCGACAGGTAGATGTCTGCTTGCGGGTCCGCGGATGCGGTTAGTATCCTTCCCAGTTGTTTTGTCTTCTCTGTTTCTCCAGTTTTTACGAGCACTGCATGTGCGCCGTTTTCGAGGGCTGTGGTTATAAGCTTCTTTCGCTTGTCCCAGGACGTGTCCTGGTCTGCTTTGACCCATAGTTCTTTCATTTTACTGGTTTCCGCTATCCTATTTTGATTAATATTTTAAGGCTTAAATGAAGAAAAAGAATAAAAGGGGGATTATTAACCCGCTTCCAGGATTTTGAGGTATGGAACGCTGGCTGCCGCGTCGAATTCGACGTCGCTTCTGGTCCATTGTCCTGCGCCGCCGCATGTGCTTTTTGATTCGGTTCCCCGGATCTGCAGCGTTGCGTATTGTTCTCCTGCTTCGTATTTGTCTTTTACGTATTTTGTTACGTCGAAGAATATCTTGCCTTGTATGCCTGCATGCGCGGTCGATAGGGCTGTTCCGTTGGATTCGTGCGTTTGACTGCATTCCGGGCAGTATGGTTGCGTGCAGATGTCTCCTCCCGGGATGCAGTTTGCGCCTTCCCAGTTGTTTTCTGCCGAATAGGCCGTTATGTCCTGGGGGAACGATATGTCGCCTGCGGTCAGGTACAGTCGCACAGTGCTTATCTTCAAGCCTTTTTTAAGTGTCGAAAGGTCGAATTTCAGGCTGAATCTTGCCGCAACGTCTGTCCTGTATTTGTCTATGGTGTTGTAGCATTGTTCTCCTGCGATGAATTTTTTGTCCCTATTTGGCGTGTAGCAGCCGTAGTAAATGTTGCTGCAGTCGCCTGATACGTCCATTCTGTAGGTCTGGGTCGTAGAAACTGCGCTGATGATATCTGATTTTATGTTCGTACAGTAGGAATCTATTTTTCCGGGGTTGTTGCAGAAGTCTTCTGTTTCGGTTCTTCCGTCGTTGCAGTCGATGTTTGTGTTGCATGTTCCTACGTTGAACGATGCCGAGAATTTTTTGGTTTTGAGGCAGCCGGTCTTTTCAGAGGTGTAGCCTATGTCTGCTTTGACTCCTGGCGCGTTCGGGGAGTCTGTCTCGAATAGTATTGACGACTCTGCTCCTGGATTTACGGTTTGGGGATTATACAGCACCCGGTATTGTGGTATGCTGAGTTTGACTGCGTCTATGTATGCCATTGCGTCCCCGTGGTTTGCTATGTCTACCTTTATCGTGGTCTTGCCGTTTGTCTCGGTGTAGGAATAGGATTTCACTTCGATGACCGGCTTTCGTTCGTCTTTTATCGCGTTTAAGTTGAACGTCTCTTTTATTTCTGCGATACGCAGACCTTTAGAGGGATTATACCATTCATCCTCCGGATTTGCGAGGGTTATATATTCATATTTCATTGCTGCCCCCGGGGTTGCGTCATAGATTATGCATGATGCATCGCATGCCGCGCTTATAACGGCCTGCCCCTCTCCGGTCGCGATGAAAGAGCCGTTTTCTCCGAATGCAGTCCCTGAAAGTTCATCCCTGCATTTTGATTCGCAGATCACTGCCATGTCTTTTACGCAGCTGCAGTCTGCTTGTCCCAGGTTCCGGGCGGGGCATGTGCATTGGCAGTCGGCACGTCCCCTGCAGTAGGGGCAGCAGAAGTCGCATCTTGCGAGGTAGGTGCAGAGCGGTATCTTGTCGGTTTGGGGGTGAAAGAGGCTTGAGTCTATGTCTTGGATAGTTGCCGCCAGGTTGTCTACGAAGATGACTGGAGGGGAGTCTACCGGTCCTCCGTCTCCGTGGTCGTCTCCCTTGGGTTGTGTCTTCAGGACGAATGTGTCGCCTACGCAGCAGTCGTCTCCGTTTTTGAGGTTATAGCCTGCGCTGTTGTATAACTGGGGATTCAAGTAGAGGCTTAGGTGGAATCTTGAGCCTTTTACCGTTGACAGGGTCGCTACCTGGTCTATGCCTTGCATGCCTCCGACCACTTTAGCAACCGTTACTGTGACGTCTTTCGAGTCCCAGTATAGGCCGTCTAAGCTTGAAGCGGATATTTTTAGATTTGAGGTTATCGCTGGAGTGCTCATGGTAGCGTCTATCCTCAGGTAAACCGTTGATTCGCCTTTTGCGGGTACCGTTAATGCGTCAGGGGAAAATGTTACGTATGATGCTACTGGGCCTGCTGCGAATACCTTGATTGTCTGATTGGCGTCAAGGTTGTTTTTTATTGTTATCTTGAGTTCTGTTCCGCTCCCTGCCCTCACTGTTGCATCGCTCGGATAAATTGTTATTTCTACCGGGTTTGCGTACGCGGCTGCGCAAAGCAGTAATGTAGCCAGCAATATATAGAACGTGTTTTTCATTTTTTCTTCCTCCTGATTGATAATGCGATTAGTATCACCAGTATGAGTCCTGCTGCTGCCCAGATTATTGTGTTCATCTGTTGTGGTCCTTGCGGCTGCGTTTGCGTAATCTCGGTTGTTGTCGTTTCTTCTGTTGCGGGCTCAGTAGTCTGTGTTGGAAGGGTCTGCATGGTTACGTTTATTTCGATTGTTTCTTTGATGTCTTTTGCTGTTTCTCTTGCAGTGATAGAGTAAATTCCTTCTTTATCGGGTATCTTGTAATTCCCCGAGTATTTGCCGGCTATTTCTATGTCCGGTGTCGTTTCGAGGAGTTTCCCGTTTGGTCCGCTGAAGTATACCAGTATCTTTCCATTGAGCGGGCGGTTTTTTTCGTCTGCGTAGGATACTGAGTATGCGATCGTGTCTCCTGGCATGTATGTTTTCTTCGGGGTATCGATTGTCAGGTTTGCTTTTGTGCCTGTGAATTTTGAGTAGTCGTATGGTATCATGACCGTGTCTTGCAGGTTGTTTTTATCGTCGTACATAGTGGCTTTGAGGACAAGGTTGGTTGTGTCTTTGTCCGGGACGAATGTTGCTGTTTTTCCCTGCGGGGGCGTAGACTTTATTTCAAAGGTGTTTGAGTCTTCTTTGTATATCTGATTTCCCTGTTCGTCCAGTACTACAAGAGTTATTGTTCCATTGAATGTGGTTCCGTAGTCTGCGGACTGGGAGTAGCAGGCGAATATTGTTGTCGGCTCGCCTTTTGTCAACGGGAATTTGTCTAAGCCCAGGTATACGAATCGGCCTTTGACGCCTGAGACAGGCAGCCGCAGCTTCATGAGGGAGCGTTCGTCTGCGCTTGTCGCATCGAGCCGTATTTCATATGCCGCGGGTGCGAGGCCTGAAATGTCGTATGATACGTCTGTCTGTCCATTCTCTGCGAGGTTCACGGTTTTTTCGATGGAATATTCTGCCATGGGTTTTTCTGCCGTGTCGCTCCAATCGTATACGTCCATCTTCAACGCCGCGGTTTTTGCGGGGCCTACGTTTATCAGTTTTGTTTTGACGTGTAGTTCGCCGTTTTCGTATATCTCCGCAGGGGCTGCGAATTTGTAGCTTTGGTTGTTCACGGTCGTATCCTTTTTGCTAAAATAGATACGCGAGCCTGTTTGCTGGTTTTTTACCGTGAACGTGGTCAACTCTCCGGGTACGCCCGGCGGCCCGTATGGCAGTACGCTTATCCCTGCAAGATTGAAATACTCTCCGACAATGAAATATGTCTTTATGGTGTAGGTTCCTTCTTTTGCGTTTTTGGGTAGATTCCATGAAAATCTTTGATTCAGTATGTCGCCTGACAGAAGGGAGACATCTTTGGCAGCGTAGAATTCGTCTATTATCTGTTCGCCGTCAACCGGGTCATCGTAGAACATCTGCGCTCTTACGGAGCCTGCAGTTATCGGAGCTTTCATCCGGGAAAGGAGCATGTACGAAACATCCACTTCTTCGCCAGGGCCGTAGGCCGACTTCATTGTCATAAGGTCCTTGAATAGCAGGCCTTTTTGGAATTCGTAATATTTGAAGCAGTCGGTATCTTCCAATGCCGCCGCTATCTGGCTTAACAGAACCAGAAATACGGCAGTTTTAATCATCTGTTCTTTCATTCTTTCAGATTAGACATCTATTTAGATATCTATTATTACTTAATTTATTACAATACTATATAAACGTTGACAAAGGATGGAGAAAGAGCTTAAGCAGGTGATAGTAGTCCGGAGCGACCTGCGGCTGGACAAGGGAAAACTCGCAGGACAGGTAGCACACGCAGCGGTGTCCGCGGCCGATAAGAGCAAGTGGAAGAGAGATTGGATGGCGGTCGGCCAGAAAAAATCAGTGCTAAAATGCGCAGACCTGCAAGAACTCCTGTCGGTATACGAGCAGGCCAAGAGGTCGGGACTTGCGGTCGAACTAATTTGTGACGCAGGCAAGACTCAACTACCGGCGGGGACGACAACCTGCGTAGGCATTGGTCCCGCCCCCGAAGACCTGTTAGACAAAGTAACCGGCAAACTAAAGCTCCTATAGATATTTATTTTTTTTCCAGTCGAATAATGTAAGTATCATCCAGTCAAAAAAAAAATGAAGGCAGTGATTCCGGCAGCGGGTCTTGGGACAAGGTTTCTTCCCGCGACCAAGGCTCAGCCAAAAGAGATGCTTCCCATAGTGGACAAACCCGCGATACAATTCGTCGTGGAAGAAGCGATCAATTCAGGGATAGACGACATAATCATCATAACCGGCAGAGGCAAAAGAGCCATCGAGGACCACTTTGACCGTTCGTTCGAGCTGGAATACGTCCTCCGGGAGAAGGGCAAGACCGATCTTTTGAAGCAGGTTGTGGATATTTCGGAACTCGCAGACATACATTATCTTCGGCAGAAGGAGATGAAGGGCTTGGGCCATGCGATATACTGCGCAAAAGACCATATAGGGAACGAGCCATTCGCGGTACTGCTGGGGGATTCCATAGTCGACGCCCGTGTGCCCTGCACCAGGCAGATGATGAACTACCACCACAGGTTCAAAGGCTCGATAATCGCGGTAGAAGAAGTGCCG
>JAHEXG010000009.1 GCA_023252215.1 Candidatus Altarchaeales archaeon | reverse complement strand
CTATATTCGGTACGGTCCTGCTGCTTTTCACGTTACGCTGGTTTCATATCCTTGACACCCTTTTTGGAGTAGATACCGCGCTTGTAGCGATCTTTATCGGCGCAGCGCCCATATACAGCAGGGCGCTTAACTCTCTTTTGAAGGGCCAGCTGACAACAGAAGTACTTATAGGCATCGCTATTGCAACAGCCCTTTCGGTTCCCGAGCATTCCGTGGAGGCGTCTTGGCTTGGCCCTGATCTCGAAAGGCTTTTTACAAGCAGGTATTTTCCTGCGGGGTCGGTCATAATCATTATGCTGGGGATTGAAACGCTTGAGGTATTCACCCTGGTAAAGATGAAGAGCGCGGTAGACGAGTTGATGGCGCTTGCGCCGAAAAAGGCACGCATCAAGCGCGGATTCGTCGAGGAAGAAGTCCCGGTGGAAGCGGTTAAAACCGGCGACACGCTGCTCGTGAAGAGCGGGGAAAGCATAGCCGTAGACGGAGTCATTACTAAAGGGACCGGCTCTGTAAATGAGTCTGCCATCAGCGGCGAAGGCCTTCCCGTAGAAAAAACAGTCGGAGACGCCGTCATGGGCGGGACGATATGCGAGCTGGGGGCTTTTGAGATGACTGCGACAAAGGTGGGCGAGGACACTACGTTAGCCCGGGTCGTGCGAATGGTGCAGGATGCGCAGAACAAAAAACCGGAAGTCCAGAAATATGCCGACAAAATCGCGCGGATCTTCATACCAACGGTCCTTACTCTTTCCTTATTGGTCTACATAATCACAAAAGACCCTGTCAAAATGGCGGCCGTACTACTGGTCGCATGTCCCTGCGCTCTGAGCATGGCTACCCCCGCAGCGGTCGTGGCCGGAATAGGCAACGGCGCGCGCAAGGGCATCATGATAAAGGGGGGAACATTCCTTGAAGCGGCAGCAGCGGTCGACTGCGTTGTCTTCGACAAGACCGGCACCCTGACGTTCGGAAAGCCGGATGTCACAGACGTAGCGTCCTTCGATGGTGTGAGCGTCGAGGATGTTATCTTCTATGCCGGGAGCGCAGAAAAACTCTCGGAACACGCGATGTCTACGAGCATCATCGCGGAAGCAAAAAAGCGAAAGATAGCGCTCTTCGACCCTGAAACATTTAAAGTGTTCCCGGGCAAGGGCATATGGGCGAAAGTCAAAGGAAAAGAAGTGCTTGTCGGGAATAACAAGCTGCTTCAGGATTATAATATATCTTTATCCGGGGAGGTAAAAAGCGTACTGGAAAAAAGAGGAACTGAGGGAAAGACTCTTCTGACCGTCGCATTAGACAAAAAAGTCGCGGGGGTAATCTCGGTTGCGGACGTATTGAAGGACGACGCCTGCGCAGGAATAACGGAATTGCGAAAACTGGGAATAAAAAAGATAGTTCTGTTATCGGGCGACAACATGCTTGCGACGCAAGCCGTGGGAAGGCAGCTTGGCATAGAGGACGTCAGATACGAACTCCTCCCCGAAGACAAGGTCAGGATAATTGAAGAGCTAAAGAAGCAGTACAAGGTTGCGATGGTCGGAGACGGCATAAACGATGCTCCAGCCCTTTCCGCAGCCAACGTGTCGATCGCGATGGGCTCCGGAACCGACGTTTCAATAGGCGCAGCAGACATCGTTTTGAAGACGAACGACGTGGGAAAGGTCGCGGACATGATCCGCCTGAGCCGTAGAACGCTTCGCACGATCAAAGGAAACATCGTATTCTCAATGGCTTACAACATCCTGGGCTTTACGCTTTCGGCAACCGGCTTCTTTGTGCCCGCGCTGGCAGTAATCTTCCAGGAAGCAGGATGCTTCTCGGTAATGGTTAACTCGGCGCTGCTGATTAGATTCAAAAGATAAGCAAGCCTGCCTGGATTCTTTTTAACTCATCAACCCGTAGTATGCCAGAACGATAACTCCAAGTATTATCCTGTAATATCCGAACGCCTTGAAGTCCTTCTTTGACACATAGTCCATGAAGACCGCGATAACCGCCCATGCGACAAAGAACGATACGACAAACCCAACGGCTAATAGCTGTAGCTCATTTCCGCTAAGCGCGACCCCGCTTTTGTATAATGAATACGCGGATGCTCCTGCTAACGTGGGAATAGCAAGATAGAACGAGTATTCGGTGGCGGCAATTCTGCTCGTCCCTAGAAGCATCGCGCCTATTATGGTCGCGGCGGACCTTGAAGTCCCTGGAATGAATGCAAGACACTGTATCAGGCCGATCAGAAACGCCGTCTTATACGTGAGCGAGGCGAAGGAATCGATGCGCGTAGGCCTCTTCTTTCCTTCGATAACTAATAAAGCGATCCCTCCGACGATAAGAGCAGCGGCTACGACGAACGGGTTGAACAAGGCTTCTTGGAGGCGTTTCCCAAAAGTTATTCCTACTATCATGGCAGGGATGACGCCGACCGCCGTTTTTTTCCACAGATTCCACACGTCCCTCTTTTCTTCGGGGGTCTTTCCTTTTCCGAACGGGAATAGCTTTTCTCTAAAATACACGATCACTGAAAGGATGGCGCCGAATTGTATGACCATGTCAAAGGTATCGGCGAACTCCCCGGTGAATCCGAGAAAATTATTCGCGAGTATGAGGTGCCCTGTAGAGGATACCGGCAGGAATTCAGTTATCCCTTCGATGATGCCCAGGATGATAGCGATGATGATATCTTCCATAGTCTCTATTAGTGCAGGTTAATAGTTTATTGAGAAATACGTCTTTAATAACAGTATCGTTCGGTTTATTTCGCGAAAATACCAATCAATAGCGGGAAAAAAACAACATGAATAAAGAGTTCTTTGTGTTATTCTTTTCGGCTGTCCTGCTGTTCTCAGGATGCATAGACTCCGGAGCTGAGCGGAAGGAACAAACGGCCGATCCTCCGGTTACGCAGCCGCAGATATCATTCGCATCTTCATCTACAACGACGACGTCCTCTTCCACAACGGCCCCGGAGCAGGCATCAACCTCCACGACACTTCTTCCGGCAACAACTACGACCACGACAACATCAACTACGACTACTACCTTTCCCCCTCTAAAAGTTGAAGTCGTCTTCTTTTTCCCGATATCACCCTGCGAAAACTGCATCCAAGTGGGGGAGCTAGCCGAGGAGACGATAAACACCTACTATCAGGAGGAAGTCTCATCCGGGACTCTGATATTCAAAAAGGCGAACTATTTTGATCCACAGAATAAGGAGCTAGTGAGGAAATACGGACCTGAAAGTTCCTCTCTTTGGATAGGCACATACAAAGAGGGCAAATTCTACAAGGAGATGAAGATCGGCGTGTGGTACAAGACCGGGAATAAACGTGATTACATGGATTACTTGAAAGAGGCGATAGACAAGAGACTGGGCGGGGACCTGACCTGAAAATTATTAATATATCTATATATCTAAATTTATCTATATGAACCCGGAAAAGCAGGCTAAATTGTTCAAGGCTCTCGGAGATCCGACCCGGCTTCTCATAGTTGAAATGCTGCTCAAAGGGGAAATGTGCGTGTGCAAGATAATACCCGATACCGGCAAGAGCCAGCCTACTGTTTCCGCGCATCTGAAGATACTGCATGAATCCGGGCTTGTGAAATTCCGCAGGGAGGGCCTCAGCGTATACTATTTCCTCGCGGACGAAAAGATAAAAGAGCTTCTGTCCGTTTCCAAGAAGATCAGGGGAACTTAAATGAAAAACTGTTTATGCCTCTTTGTATTGATCCTGTGCGCAATGCTATGCTGCGGGTGCGCAGGCAACAATGCCGAGGCAGGCGATGCAAAGAACGGCGTTTTGATGAATACTATGCCGGCGGCAGGCGATAATGTTTCTGTCAAAGTGGAAGTCTATCACTTTCACGGGAAAAACCAGTGCGTTTCATGCACGACGGTGGGGGATTTTGCAGAGCAAACCATGAGCAGGTATTACCTGCGGGAACTCGCATCCGGGAAGATGGTCTTCGGGCACGTGAATTACGAGCTGCCTGAGAACAAGGCGCTCGCCGAGAAATACGGCGTTACGGGTTCCTCTCTCTGGATAGGTACTTATGTGAACGGAAAATTCAACAAAGAAGAAGACGTAAAGGTCTGGTACCGGATAGACAATGAGACTGCGTACTTAAGCTACCTGAAGGGCGTTCTGGATAAGAGGCTTACGGGGGATCTGACATGAGTTTCGAGCTGATGCCTTTCATGGAGTCTATGGGAACAAGTAGCATTCCTCTCCTGGCTTCCTTTTTTATCGGCCTGATGATGGCTATCAGTCCCTGTCCTCTAGCGACAAATATCACTGCGATAGCTTATGTTTCCCGGAGGATAGAGAACAGCCGTCATACCCTGCTCGTGGGTTTTCTATATACGATGGGCCTCATGACGACGTATGTTTCGATAGCAAGCCTCATCGTCTACGCGGGCCTGAAGACGCAGGGCATAGCATTGTTCTTGCAGGAATACGGAGGACAGATACTCGGTCCACTGCTTGTTTTCATCGGCCTGGTCATGCTGGAATTAATAAATCTAGACTTTATTAGGATACCTGCCGGAACAGAAAAAATTAAAAAGGACCTCGCGGACAGGGGATACCTGGGAGGCTACCTGTTGGGCGTAATATTTGCGCTCGCATTCTGCCCCTTTTCGGCCGTCCTATATTTCGGAATGCTGATACCGCTCGCATTAAAGACCGGCGATGCGCTGATGGTGCCCGCAGTATTCGCGTTCGCGACAGGGCTTCCTGTGATAGTGTTCTCGTTCATATTAGTGTCCGGCGTCAGCAAGCTGGGAAGCATATTGAACAAGCTGCAGACATTCGAGAAATGGAACAGAACGGTAGTTGCGTTAATATTCATCCTAGCGGGAACCTACTATACTCTCCAGAATATCGGAGTACTCGCATGACAAAAATGAAAATAGAAGTGCTGGGAACCGGATGCCCCAAATGCCGCATGCTTGATGCCGCGGTAAAGAAAGCCGTCGAAGAACTAGGACTAAAAGACGCAGTGATAGAACATATAACTGACATAGGCAAGATAATCGAATACGGCGTCATGTCCACGCCTGCGCTCGTCGTGGACGGTGAAGTGAAATTCTCCGGAAGAGTTCCGAACGCCGAAGAAATAAAGAAAGTCCTTAAAGCAGGTTGTCAGAAAGAGGCTTAATACAGCCGTATTACGCCGGTAACTATCCCGTATATTATCCCTGAAAGAGTGCACGATATTACGACCATTATAAGATAAGCCCTGGTCTTTTCCGTGCCGATTATCCTCCTCAAAAAAAGCATCGTGGACGGAGACAATACGTAAGCCGCCAGGAGGAAAGCAATCACTGCGCCCCGATCCATTCCAAGGTCCAGGAGTATCTTTGCCAGCGGGACCTCTATTAGAGTAGGAAAATATATGGACACCCCCAGCAAGGCTGCAACAAGGCTGGAGAATACGTTGTTTCCTTTGACGTAATCCGCCAGGGAATTATCCCTCACGGCTGAGGAGAACATGCCTGCTATGAATATCGCCACAAGCAGCACGGGAATTACCGACATGAATAATATGTACGTCTCATTGGCCCAGTAGACCATCTCATTTCTGCTGTAGCCGGTCCATACCTGGTATAAGACCACGCCTGCCAGGATCAAAAGGGCCCCGGCTTTAAGCATCCAGTCGGAACCCATGGCCGCAACCGCTATCATCGCCGCCAGGGAAAAGAGCAATAACACAACTCCCGTCGTCTCATGCGCGGGAAGACTGTCCAATTCCCGAAAACCCCTCCTCTGCTTTTTGTCGTCCAGGTACTGGAACAGGCCTCTGTACCTTGTCCTTTCATCGTTAAAGAGGTCGGACATGAAAAACCCTATCAGATACGCCGAAAGAACTGCGAACAAAGCCACAAAAAGCGCTATATCCCAGCCAAGCACCACTCCTGCAAAGACTATTGAAAGAACGTTCACGGAAGAAGCCATGTACAAAAAAGACATGGCAGGGCCAAGCTTTGCGCCCCGCTTGCGTATTCCCGCAAACAACGGCAGGAGAGTGTACGAATAAATGGACAGCAGAAAACCAGCCCACAGAGACCATAAGTAAGCGCTAAAATCCTCCCTCCCGCCGGAGAGATGTTTTGTAAGCTCCTCCTTGGAGACAAAAGAAGCAAGCGCCCCGGCAAAGAACAAAGCAGGCACAAGAACCAAGGAATACTCCAATATATAGAAATGCAACAGGAAAAAACCATTCACTACCGGGTTAAAAGAGCGATAACCGGTCTCAGGGACGATAGAGGGCGCAAAATAAAAGAACAAGACCGCCAAAACGATCAAAGCAAACTTATCTTCTTCATCCATTTGAAACCACCCTAGATTATTAACAATATTTAATTAAGGTTCCAAAGCCTAAATAATATCTAAATTTCATATTATATTGCTTAATGCAATCCTTTACCCATGGACAAAAGAATAATACCCCTCCTATTGCTCACATCGCTCCTTTTCTGCATGTGCCTTGGCGGAGAAAAGACAGGAGTAACTACAACCACGCAGGCGCAGGAAACGCAGGCTAAGACGACAACAACCCTGCCCCAGGACGTAGAAACAACCCAGGCGTCAGATGAAACCCGGACAGTATCATCCACCACCGGCCGGAGAACCACTCACGCAACTACCACCACGCTCTCATCCTCCAAAGGCTGCAGCAAATGCAGGAACGGCCTTGAATGCGGCCAGACCGGCAAAGAGAACGAAACAGACGTTGTCTGCACCTGCATAATGCCATTATCCAACGAAGAATACTCCTCCTGCTACCTCTCCAAAGGAACGATATGCGCCAAGTGCTACGACGGGACAGTCTGCGGTCAGACAAACAAAAAAGGCTCGCTATGCCGATGCGACCGCAAAGCAGGCGAAGGAATATACCTGAACTGCTTCCTTGGAAATCCAAAATGCAATAAATGCAGCGACGGAACCGCATGCGCAAACACGACATCAGACGGCAAAATCTGCCAATGCTACCCGTCATGCGGCGGAGAAGCATGCACGGAATACGATATATGCGAACTGAAACAAACACCAGAGAAATGAAAAAAACAATTCCCCCGGCACTAATAGTCATACTTGTTCTGCTAATCTGCACAGTGAACGCAGCACAAACCGACCAGAACAGCACCCCCAAAAACGTGACCATGTACTACTTCTGGCAGATAGGCTGCGCACACTGCCAGGAAATAGAGCCATTCATCGGAACACTGGAAAAAAAATATCCGCAACTGGACCTAAAAAAATTCGAAGTAAGCAAAAGCCAGGAAAACAGCCAGCTATTCTACGACACGGCAGAAGCATACGGGAAAACAGCAAAAATCACGCCGACAATATTCGTTGACGACTACATGATAGAAGGATACAACAGCTGGATAACCGAGCAAAGAATAGAAAGCGCAGTAATAAACTGCACAGAGAAAAAATGCGCGTCACCCGGACAAAAACTCCAAGAATACAAGAACAATCACACGATATCGACAACCACGCAGGAAACGACAACCACGTCGTCGACAACTACAACAACCACGACCACTACCACATCGTCCACTACTACGACAACGACTACCGCCACGACCACTACGACTACCGCCCAGACCACAACCACGACAAATCCCACAACATCGACCATCCCTCAGCCAGAGAAAAAAGACAACACACAAATACTGGCACCCCTCGCAGTAGCAGTATTAGCCCTATCCGCGCTCCTAGTCAGAAGACCCTTGAAACCCGGGAAACCCGAAGATTTAATCAAGAAATCCCAATAATAACAAATGAAAAAACTAATGATCCTTATCGCATTATCTGCCCTGGCAGCAACATGTTCTGCACAGGAAACCGCAAAAGGAACAATAACAACATACTTCTTCTGGGGCCAGGGATGCCCACACTGCGAAGAAATGAAGCCATTCATACAGGAAATGCAAAACACATACCCGCAGCTAACAGTCAAAAGTTTCGAAGTATTCAACAACCAGACAAATAACCAGATATTCACCGCAATGGCCAAAGCATACAACAAAACAGCAGAAGGAGTCCCAGGCACCTTCATAGGAGACCAGATGTTCGAAGGATACGCCAAAGGAGACACAGACGTAGCAGTGACAAACGCCATCAACGACTGCATAAAAAACGGATGCAGCGACCCAGACCAAAAACTCGCAGACTACCTCGCAACCCACCCGACAACCACGACAACGACGCTACCAGAACCAAAAGCCGCAACAGCAGATCCGCTAATCCTAGGATTCGCGGCATTGATAGCGATAGCAATGATCGCGCTGATATACAAGAACAGGAAACAACTGATGTGACGCCCTTTGAGAGCATCCGCCCCCCCGGTTGGCGGGTGCATCCGCTCCATAGCCCACACTCCATTTATGCATTCGCCTTCCACGGGGGTTATAGGTGTATCTAACTGTTCTGTCTTATAAATCCTTTATGTGTATATATTATCCTTTCTAGGCGTATTTATCCTATTTATCGCTAAATGGTTAACATGGAGGACAAGAGGGCTAAATTTCTGAGGGTGTTTGCAAATGTCCCGGAAAGTATCAGGGCCGATGATATCATTGTTGTTGTCGATAGCAAGCCTTTTACTTGGAATGCGGCAATGATCGAGGTCAAGAATGATTCCTCGCTTGGCAGGAAGATCATTGATAAGCTTGTTTTGGTGGGAATAATATGAATAAAGAGAGAACACAGCAGGAGAAAGAGATTCTTGATGATGAGATCAAGGAGCTTGTTTTATGGCGTCTGGAGGTTAGCGTCCCTCAGAATTACAAGTTTTCTGTCGGCGGAAAGGGCGTCTATACAAAGCAGGAGCTGAAAAAGCACGTAGAAGCCGAGGATGAGATAGGCCGCAGCTTCATAGATATGCAACTAAAGTTTATCCGGGCTGTTGCAAGCGGTGAATTCTCCAAAACCCTAGCCGAATAATTTGAAAAAGTGCCTCTTGGTCACCCGGCCAGCATACGATGATGCCACTTACTACTTATATCATTATGCAGGCGAAGTGATTGAATATGCCGAGAAAAAAGACATTAACGTTTTGGATCTGGCTAACCCTCGCCTGACAAAGAAGAATTTTAAAGACATAGTCTCTGAGAAGCATCCTACGGTTATCTTCTTTAACGCCCACGGGGACTCTAATCGCATCTACGGCGACAAGATAGACGATGTAGAAGAGATCCTCGTTGAAGAGAACGTAAATCACGAGTTGCTGAGCAACCGGATAGTATATGCACGAGCCTGTTACGCCGGAGCCTCACTTGGCGCATCCTGTACGAAAAGCGGCGGATGCTTTATCGGCTATCGATCCCCCTTTACTTTCTGGATCGATGGAACATGGTTTGCTAAACCCCTCAAGGATGAGACTGCCAAACTATTCCTGGAGCCGTCTAATCTGATAGTTATATCCCTGCTAAAAGGTAACAGTGTTAAAGAGGCAGTTGAAAAATCCGTTAATATGACCAAGAAGAATATTATGAAGTTGATGACGGATCAAAAAGAGCCCGGATCGCTTGTCTCTATAATGGCTCTTTGGAGTAACCTGGAAGGGCAGGTTGTATTGGGCGATGATAGTATGAAGGTTCATTGACTTTTTTCTCCCGTTACACATTCAGTTATCCTGGCAGAATTCGCAAGCCATCGTTCCATACCGATTCTCCGAGGCACTCTCTTTGGCCTAAGGCCGTTAATAAGTTCCTAAAACAAAATAAGAACTATGAAAAAGGCAGAGAGATTGATCGACCTAAAGCAGCCTTGGGCGAACCAGCTTACCGTGGGCAACATAGAGATAAGGGTCCTCTCAAGGCCTAAGATAAAGCCTCAGGAACTGGAAGGGGCTCTCAAATCCGAAAAAAAGGCAGTCTCGGTTGTCAGAGAACTGCGGGAGGAGGATTATGGACGGGAAAAGCGAAGACTTGGTTCTTCTTGATACCTGCGTTTTCCTGAAATATTTCTTTGCCGAAGAAGGAAAAGACATCGTCGGCGTACTCCTTGAAAAGATCGTCTCCAAGGAACTAAAAGCAGTAGTCAGCGTCTGCACCCTCTCGGAACTAGTCACAGTCTGCATACGCAGTAAAAAAGAGGAAATGATACCGACGATCATTCTATTCATGCGCCAAAACTTCTATGTAGCGAACACAACGCCTGAGACTGCTATTCTCGCGGGATACTTCAAGGCGCAGTACTCCCGGAACCAAAAAACCCTTTCATACGTGGACAGCGTGATCCTGGCAACCTCCTTTCTGTACGGAAGCGTACTATTGACCTACGATTCGGAATACGACGAGGTAAAAGAGGTCGGGATAAAGACGCCGGAAGAGTATTTAGAGTAACATTATAAGAATTTAATTTTAGTCGGCACTTCCCCAAGAGCTGACGAACGTCGGCTCGCACCGTGTGAGGCATTCGTCTAATGACTCGGCCTCACTGCTGAATTACAAAAATTTAATTTCTGTTGGGATTTCTCCGAATCGTTTTAGGAATTCTTTCGGCCACTTCTCCATATCCAATCCCTTCTGCGCCGTGAACGTCGCCAGCCAGCGTTCCATCCCTATCCCCGTACACCCGCTCCATAGTTCCGTCCCCTTCTGCGACTTCACGTTGAAGCCCTTGGTGTACTTATCCCCATTATTCGACGCGTTCTGGAACTCCAGCCACTCTGATTCCTTGCGTGTTCCTCGGTATGGCAGGTATGATTCGAAGTCTATCGTCCCAATGTCGCGCTTCTCTGATTCGTCTTTTACTCCGACCAGTCCTTCCTGTGCCATGAACCAGGGGGTGACCCAGGCCATGCGCCATTCCAGGTCGAGTATGTCGTTGAATATGTGTTTGTAGCAGTCCACGATCTTCTTGCGCACTTCGCGGACTTGTTCCGGGTAGCCTGACCAGACCAGTTCTATGCGGTGGAACTCATCCACGCGCTCGATCCCGTGTATGCCGCCTGATTCGTATCGCATGGATGTTCCCGAGCGGTCAAATACCTTCAGCGGCAAACTTTCGTCCGCGATGGTCCTTCCGTCGAGGAAGGGCCAGAATGCCGGGCACTGCGCGTATGTGATGCCCCCGATCGGTTCCTTTATTTTGTCTTTGATGAGGTGCAGTGGCACTTCGCCTGTTATCTTGTAGGTGTCGATCACGTCTTCCCAGTATTCTTTGTCCCGGGTCTTGGGCTGGCACAGGTAATATATCTCTCCGTATATGCTTTTTGCGTGGCCGGATTTTTTCCAGATGTCCCATGTCTCGGCTTTCGGGAATACCATCTCGGAAAAGCCTGCGGGGGTGACGAGTTCTTCCATTACTATCGATTCGAAGGTCTTCAAGATCCTTGTCGCCATCGGGCCGAATATCCACTGCCCGCGGCCGCGGTGCATTATCCAGTTAGCCTTCTCCATCTCGACCGTGGGGTCTTTGTTCCATGCGTTCTTTTTTTCGGGGGACGCCCACATGAGTTCCCAGTGTTCTGCTTTTCCTTCGTAGTGCTGGGCGTTGATCTTGTCAATGATTAAGCTGATCATGCGGTCGACGTAATTGTTTTTAAGGAATTCCTCTGACAAATTTATCATGTGCATATGGCAGGTCTTTTCTTTAAAGTCCATACTTCTCATATGCTCTTTAAGGAGAGGTATTGTCTGAAATGTTAAGCTGAAATCCTTTAAAGGCTCTTTGTCTAGTTCAAACTCGATCTCATAGTGGGAAGCATTTATTTCTTTGACACCTATGTGATGCTCTTTTCCAAGGTGCTGGCTGAGGAAATTCTTCAAACGGAAGACTGCGTCATGGGGCCTGACGAACCTGCCAGACTCGATAGTCAGAAAGACCTTGTCGCCGGAAACTCTTGACTTTTTAATGGAAGCACCAGCACCGGGTGGTGCGCCCTTGTTCAGAAGGTCGAACGATTTGTTCAGCAGCAGTTCTATGTTTATCCCTTCCAGTTTCTTGCTCATGGTGAGCTCGCAGTCCATGGAGAATTTCATTGTGTGTCGGTAATTATTAGTGGACTATAAAGAAAAGAAATAGGTGGGATTCGATGGCGGTTGTTTTGTGTTTATCCTTCTTCTTTGAAGCAGTCTTCGCATACTAGTCTTCCGTCGACTGTGCCCAGGTTTTCCGAGTATTCGCCGCATATCTCGCATATGCCCGATACCGGCGTTCCCGCGGTCATCGGTATGTCGGCTATGTCCCATTGGCTGTGTTCTTTTATGAGTATGTGCAGTGCCGGTTCTATCTTTATCAGGTCGAATTCCGATATGATGCCGACTATTTTTGCGTTCTGCATGACTACGAGCCTTTTGACGTTTTTGTCGCGCATCATGCGGGCGGCTTTGTCTACGTCTTTGTCCGGGGTGATGGTTATCAGGGGCGAGGTCATTATCTGTGATACCGGGGTTGTCCTTGGGTCTTTGCCCGGCGCCACTACCTTTCCTATTATGTCTGTGTCTGTGACTATGCCTACGCCTTTGCTTTTTTCCATTACTATGACGGAGTCTATGTCGTTTTTTCTCATTATTTCCGCTATCCTCTGGATGTTGTCCGCAGGCGTCGCGTATATGACTCCGCGGGTCATCGCGTCTCCGATTCGTAGTTCCATTTTTTCGTCTCCTCTCTTATGTTTGTATAATTTATTATAGAATGTGAGAGTAAAAAAGGCATGGCATTTTTCGGGTTTTTTGTCCTGTCTTTTTTTTCAGGCGAGTGGTTATATTTAAATTGGAAAATCCTAATCAAGAGTATCTTTTTGAGCAGGAGATAACATGTTTGATAACATCTACAGCAACCTTACCCGGAAAGTCCCGTACAAATTACTGATTCTCATACCTATTGTCGCCTCTGTCCTGGCATTGTTTGTGATATACTTCAACGGAATGCCTTTAGGCATCGACTTCAAAGGCGGAACCCTTATAGAGCTGACCACTGATAAGAGCGTGGGCCCCCAGGATGTAGCGAGCCTGTCGTCCGATCTTTCTGCTTTGAAACTGGAAGACTTGAAGGTTTATTCGGGCAAAGATCTTGAGACTGGAAAAAACAAGGTCTCCATATCCACCACTTCGGTGATATCTGCCGGCAACTTAAGCAGTATCCTGGGAAAATACTTCGGTGTTCTGCATGAGTTCGACGAGGCCTCTGCGGTACTCTCTCAGAAGCCTTCGGATAATCTGCGCGATCGTCTCTCGTCTAGGCTCAAAGAGGGTGTGGACGTTCAATATGATGCTGCGTCCAAGACTGTTACGATAACTGCATTGGATCTGGACAAGGCGGAGCTTGACAGCGCCCTTACGTATTATCTGGAAGAGGATGTTTCCGTGCAGTTGTCAAAGAAGAACCTCAACGTCAACGCCATGCAGCCCACGCTGGGGGAGAAATTGCGCAACGACGGATTAAAGGCCGCCATCGTCGGCTACATCCTTATGGTCTTGGTCATATTGCTGGCTTTCAGGGACGTGGTCCCGTCAGTAGCCGTCCTGCTGTCTGCGTCATGCGATGCGGTGATATCTATCGGTCTTATGAGCCTTTTGGGGATCGTCATGGAGCCTGCGTCGCTTGTCGCGTTGATCATGTTGGTGGGTTATTCCGTGGATACGGATATTTTGCTTACTACCCGGATGCTTAAACGGCGGAAGGGTGAGATAAACGAAGCGGTTGACGGGGCGGTGAAGACTGGTTTGACCATGACCGGTACGACTTTTGTGGTGATGCTGGTCGTTCTCATAGTGTCTGAGCTGTTCACGCATCTTTCTGCTCTCACAAGCATTGCTTCCGTCCTGCTTCTAGGTCTGATGGCCGACGTCTGCAGTACCTGGTTTATGAATGCCGGGATATTGAAGTGGTACCTGGAGGAGAAGGGCGGAAAATTAGGCTTGTTCAGGAAAAGATAGTTTTTCAAAAAAAACATGGATCATCTCAAAAATCTTTCAAGGAGCATAAGGGTGTGGGTGTTGATAGTTGCACTCTTGTTTTCTATACTTCTCATATGTAATGTCATAAGCTTCAACGATCGCAACAAGGATAACGGCTGGGGCCTGGGCAATGGCCTGTCCTATGGTATCGACTTTGCGGGCGGGACCGAGCTTTGGCTGAAGCTGGAGCATAACGTTTCTTCTGAGGTCATGACTATCGAGAAAGGAGTCCTTGAGAACCGGCTTAATCAATTCGGATTAAAAGACATACCTGTCAGCGTCTACGGGGATCAGTATATTATTATACAGTTGTCGAATGCTTCTATGACGGATATACAGAAGATAGAAGATATACTGAAGCAGCAGGCACATTTCGAGGAGCGGATAGACGGCGAGCTTGCTGTTCAGGGTTCGGAGATAAGCGTGGACTTAAGCTCGCAGGGTTCGGGCGTGTATTCTACCGGCAACGGAGGATATGGCTGGTATGTGGGCCTTAAATTGGATTCCGACGGAGCATGCAGGTTCGGGAGAGTTGCGCAGGGCAAGTTCTACGGTGCGGACAATCCCAAGAACCGGCCTGTCGATCTGTTCATAGACCGGCCGCAGAATACGACGATTCTAATGTCTTCCAAGCTTTACGGCCTCATGGGCAATACGACTTCTGCAGGCCAGGACAACAGCAAGGACATATACTATGGAGACAGCGCGCGAAAAGTCATAGAGAACCGCTCAGGCATACCTATAATAGTATATGCGGGGGACGATAACCAGACACTCGCGGATTACAGAAGCTATCTTGGCAAGGGCTATACAAAGACCATAATCGCAGAAGACGAATCCAAGATATCGGAACGCTTGAAGAACATGGTCCAGGACCTGGGCGTAGATGCTCAAAGGACCGATATAAGCAACAGCAGCATAGATACCTGGATAATGGAGGTAACCGGCCTAAAGACCACGCCGAGGCTCAACTTCGACACCAAAGGAGACTGCGTGTATTCTGCGCAGATAACCGGTGGCTCAAGCAGCCAGGACGCAGCAGATAAAGAAATTCTGCAAAATAGGGTGTGGCTGACGTCAGGGAATCTCCCGGAGAAGGCTTACGTGGATTCCAAGTCCACTATCCCCGCATCCCTGGGTGCGCAGTTCCTAAGATACAGCCTCCTTACCGGCATCATCGGAGTATTGAGCGTTTCACTGGTCATATTCCTGCGCTACCGCAAGTTTTTCATAGTCGCGCCAGTCATAATCACGGGCTTTTCCGAGATCATAATAGTCCTAGGCCTTGCTGCGATGATAGGCTGGGAAATAGACCTGCCGGCTATAGCCGGTATCATAGCGGCCGTGGGTACCGGAGTCGACAACCAGATAGTCATAACCGACGAGACCCTCGCCTCCAAAGGGCAGGCCCGGAAGTCGGCCAGCGTCGCTGAAAGGATCAGGAGGGCGTTTTTCATTATCTTTACCTCTGCTGCGACGATCGTTGCGGTAATGCTTCCGCTTATGACGTTCGTTGCGGGGATGCTCAAGGGCTTTGCTCTCACTACCATGCTTGGCGTGTTGATCGGCGTGTTTATAACTCGGCCGGCTTATGCCAAGATCATTGAGGAGTTGCTTAAGGATAAAGAGTGATCTATCCTTATCTTTGTAATCATTATTGCAACCCCAATATATTGAATAATGTTCGATATTTTAGATATATTTTGGGACTTAATCCCAATCATGTTATTGGTATGGTTCGCCAGTATCTATCCTAAATTTGTTAGCCGGCAGTGTAAAATTATGGGAACACAATATTTAGAACATTGTCCAAGAAAATGATGTTCTATTTTTAAATACAAAGTATAAAATTTTATATATTCCTTAGGTGAGTAAATGGAAGAACTAGAGCACATCAAAAAAATCGAGGAAGAAGTCGCAAATCATGTTGAAAAGGCCCGGCTGAAAACAGATAAAAAAATAAGCGAAGCAAAGATGCTCCGGGAGAAGGCCATAGCAGAAAAAGTATCCGAAGCGAACGCTTACATGGACAAGCAGGCAAAGAAGGTTAAAGAAGGCGCGGAAAAAGAAGCGCTGGAAATAGCGAAGGGCACCGAGGGCGAAAAAAAGAAGATTAAGTCCGAGGCCGGAAAAAATATGGATGCTGCGGTTGAGCTGATCGTTTCCGAGTTTAAGAACATAAGATAAACAGAAAAATGGGCCTTCAACGTTCATCTAATCCATTGAGCGAACTGACGCATACTGTAGACTATTCTTATCCTAACACGCGGGTGAAGGCCTGGAAGAGCTTCATGCTGAAAGACGAAGACCTGAAAGCCCTTGCATCTGCAAAAAACCTGGAAGAATACATCGGGTTCCTGGAGCACACCGCATACAAGCAGGAGATGGGAAAGATATCGAAGACGGACATAAACGCCCTGGAAGACCTGCTGTTATCCAACTATATACGCCTGGGGGAAACGTCCCGCAGGATAGCTCCTAAAAAGACCCGGAAATTCTTTGACGCCTTTCTGGCTGTCTACGAAACCTATCTATTGAAAAGGATCCTGAACCGTTTCGAAGGAGGCTTTGACGGTAAAAGCCTTAACCTGGATTATACGGTGTATGCGCCAGTGATAAGCTCTGAACTGAAAAGCGTCCTCAAAGGCGTTGCAGACGCCAAAAACAAGGCCGACGTAATAGACCTCTTGAAAAAGACGAGATACGGATTCCTTAACAACCTGTCGGCTGAGGAACTCAAAATACCCGGCTACGCATCGTCCCTTCTGGATAAGTATTATCTGCAGACTCTGTGGGCGGCAGTCGAGACACTGTCGGCCAAAGACGCAGAATGCGTAAAAGAGCTTATCGGAAAAGAAATAGACACTTCGAACATAATGGTCATGCTCCGCGCAAAACAGGGCCGCTACAAGGCCGATAAGTTCCTGGTCCCGGTCAGTTCCCGCCTGGGCGACAAGCTTAAAATGCTAACTGGCAAAGACGTTCATGAAATAGTCTCAGGGCTGTCGTCTACTCCTTATGGCGGAATGCTCTCGGAGGCATTGAAGGCCTATGAAAAGAACGCATCCCTCCTGAGTTTTGAAACCGCTTTCAGAAAATACCTGTTTGAAGAATACAAAAAGACCTTCAAGAAAAGCATGTTCAACATAGGGGTCATCTTCGGTTTCCTGAAACTGAAAGAATACGAGCTGACGGATCTACGATACATCGCAGTTTCATTAGACAACAAATCAGACCCCAAGGAGTTCATAGAGCTGGTGATAGCATGACCGCAAATCTTGATAAAATCGAAAAAAAGATTAGGAGCACGGGAGAAAAAGAAATAGAGGCCTTAGAAAAAGAAGCAGACAAAAAGATAGCAGAGATAAGAAACGAGATAAAAGAAGACGCAGAAAAGGCCTACGATGCAGTGATAGAAGAGAGGAACAAGGAACTGGATTTTATCCCCCGAAGGATACTCTCCGACGCCCGCATGGAGCGCAAAAAAGAGATAGACTCCACCCGGACCGCGCTGGTGGAGAACGCATTCGAAGGGGCAAAAACCGTTATACTGGACCAGAACAAGAAAGACAAAGCCAAGAGCATGAAAATGCTCGCAGACAACGGCTCCCAGCAGATAACCGATCATGTGATCTACGCGGACAAGCAGTATGCCGACCTGTTCGAAGGCGCAAGACTGGAAGACCTCGGAGACTTCGGAGTGATAGTACGCAGCAGCGACGGGACCGTCAGCGTCGACAACACATTAAATACGATAATGAAAAGATTTGACCTAAGCCTTAAGCCGGCGATAGTAAAGGTCTTGTTCAAAGAGGTTTAAAATGTTTCTTGTGGCAGACAGGCTGACTGTTACCGGTTTACGCCTTGGGGGTTTGAAGGATGTTTTTGTGGCAGACAAAGATACCGTAGGCAGTGTCCTGCTCGAAGCAAGCGACAAAGCCAAGATAATCCTTGTGTCCACCAGTCTCGCAGCCGGCGCGCAGAGGGAGATATCAAAGCTGCGCAAAGCTAACAAGGTCGTAATCGAGATACCCGACAGGTCCGGTGCGGGTCAGGATTTCGTATCCAAAATGATAAAAGACGTTATAGGTTTCGAATTAAAGAAATAAAGGTGTGATAATCAAAAAATGGCGCGAATCATTAGGGTTGCAGGTCCTCTAGTCGAGGCCGACGGAATGAGAGGAAATAGGATGCATGAGGTAGTGAAGGTAGGAGACCAGGGCCTGATCGGGGAGATAATCCGGTTGAGGGCTGATGTTGCTTCTATTCAAGTATATGAAGAGACTTCGGGGCTAAAGCCCAACGAGCCTGTGGCGGGAACCGGCAGGCCTCTTTCGGTAGAGCTGGGACCGGGTGTTCTTAAATCGATATATGACGGGATACAGAGGCCTCTTGACCTCATCAAGAAAAAAGCAGGCGACTATCTGACAAAAGGCGTGACAGTTCCTGCCATCGACAAAGACAAGAAATGGGACTTTTCGCCCAAGGTAAAAGTAGGCGAGAAACTCGTCGCAGGAGACATTGTCGGAACCATTCCGGAGACCAAGGTCATAACCAACAAGGTCATGGTGCCTCCGGGGATGCAGGGAACAGTGGAGAGCATCGAGGAAGGAAAATTCAGGGTCGAGGATACTGTCTGCGTGCTGAACGACCACGGAAAGAAGTATAACATAGCCAGCATGCAGGTATGGCCCGTGAGAAGGCCCAGGCCTTTCAAGGAGAAACTGGAATGTAATATCCCGCTCATATCCGGGCAAAGGGTTTTCGACGCATTCTTCCCGCTCGCAAAAGGAGGGACAGCCGCTATTCCCGGGCCGTTCGGTTCAGGTAAGACGGTTTCGCAGCACCAATTAGCCAAATGGGTCGATGCCGAAGTTATTATCTATGTCGGATGCGGGGAACGCGGAAACGAGATGACCGAAGTATTGGAAGAATTCCCGCACTTATTCGACCCAAAAAACAACCTCCCTTTGATGGAGAGAACATCGCTTATCGCCAACACCTCCAACATGCCTGTTGCTGCAAGAGAAGCGTCGGTGTATACCGGTATTACGCTTGCGGAATACTACAGGGACATGGGCTACAACACAGCGCTGATGGCAGATTCGACCTCAAGATGGGCCGAAGCCATGAGAGAAATATCCGGAAGACTGGAAGAGATGCCAGGCGAAGAAGGATACCCGGCATATCTTGCGTCAAGGCTTGCGGAATTCTATGAAAGAAGCGGCCGAGTAATATGCCTCGGAAAAGACGGACGGATGTCTTCATCCTCGATAATCGGGGCAGTTTCACCTCCCGGCGGAGACTTCTCGGAGCCCGTCACGCAGAACACGCTGCGTGTCACACAGGTATTCTGGGCGCTCGACGCGAAACTCGCCGACAGACGGCACTTCCCGTCAATCAACTGGCTGACGTCTTATTCGTTATACACCGACTCCTTGAACGACTGGTTCAGGAAGAACGTAGCCGAAGAATATCCGTCGATGAGGGTCGAAGCGATGACCATCCTGCAGAAAGAATCGGAATTAGAGGAGATCGTCCAGCTCGTAGGCCCGGACGCATTGCCTGCAAGGGAAAGAGTTGTGTTAGACGTTGCACGGATGCTGAGGGAAGACTTCCTCCAGCAGAACGCATTCAACGAAATAGACACGTACTGTTCGCCCAAGAAGCAGTATAAGATGCTTAAGACGATATTGAGCTTCTATGCAAAGGCCATGGTTGCAGTCGACAAGGGAATGGAGCCCGAGGAAATATCAAAGGTCTCTGTCATAGACAACATCGCAAAGATGAAATACGTCGCAGAAGACAAATTCGAAGAAGAGTATAGCACTATGCTCAAAAAGATAGATGCGGAGTTGAAAGGTTAATTGAGGTATCAAAATGGTCATGGAGTACAAAAGCATTATAGGAGTCGCAGGACCTCTGATGGTCGTAGACAAAGTAAAAGGCGTCATGTACAATGAAGTAGTAGAAATAGAGACCGGCTCAGGCGAACGCAAGACCGGCCAGGTGCTTGACGCGATGCTTGACAAAGCAGTCGTACAAGTATTCGAAGGAACCTCGAACCTCGACACAAGAGATACAAAGGCAAGATTCCTCGGAGAGACCATGAAGATAGCAGTCTCTGTAGACATGCTCGGAAGAATCTTCGACGGAGCAGGCAGGCCCAAAGACGGTCTACCCCCGGTCGTTCCAGAAGACAGATTGGACATCAACGGATACCCGATGAACCCTGCTGCAAGAGAATTCCCAAGAGAATTCATCCAGACAGGCGTTTCCGCGATAGACGCCCTGAACACGCTTGTCAGAGGACAGAAACTGCCCATATTCTCAGGAGCAGGCCTCCCCCACAACGAACTAGCAGCACAGATCGCAAGACAGGCAAAAGTCCTCGGAAAAGAAGAGGAATTCGCGGTCGTATTCGCAGCCATGGGAATCACCGCAGGAGAAGCGATGTTCTTCAGGAAAGACTTTGAAAGAACAGGCGCACTGGAAAGAATAGTATCCTTCATAAACCTCGCAGACGACCCCACGATCGAAAGGATTATCACGCCTCGTCTTGCATTGACGACTGCCGAATATCTGGCATTCGAGAAAGGCATGAACGTCCTCGTAATATTGACGGACATGACCAACTACTGCGAAGCCCTAAGAGAAATATCCTCTGCAAGAGAAGAAGTCCCGGGCAGAAGAGGATACCCAGGATACTTATACACCGACCTTTCCATGAGCTACGAACGAGCCGGAAGGATAGCAGGAAAGAAGGGAACCATCACCCAGATACCCATCCTGACCATGCCGGGAGACGACATAACTCACCCCATCCCGGACTTAACAGGCTACATTACGGAAGGACAAATAGTTCTATCAAGGCAACTACACAGGAAAGGCGTATATCCGCCGATAGACGTTCTACCGTGCCTGTCCCGTTTGATGAACCAGGGAATCGGACCAAACAAGACACGGGAAGACCACAAGGACGTATCCAACCAGATATACGCTGCATACGCCGAAGGACGCGACCTAAGAGACCTGGTCGCAGTCGTCGGAGAAGAAGCGCTGACAGAAAGAGACCAGAAGTTCCTGGAATTCTCAGAGCGATTCGAATCAGAGTTCGTAAACCAGGACGCAGACGAAGACCGCGGCATACAGGACACGCTGGGGGTCGGATGGGACCTACTCTCAGTCATACCCGAAAGGGACCTGAAGAGAATATCCCCCAAGTGGATAGAAAAATACCACCCCAAAAACAGGAAAAAGGAGTAAAACATAAAAAATGGCAGAGATCATCGAAGGAGTTTCGCCCACGCGGATGGAGCTCCTGGAAATGAACAAGAAAATAAAGCTGGCCAAGAAAGGCCACAAGCTGCTCAAAGAAAAAAGAGACTCCCTGGTAACCGAGTTCTTCAGCGTCGTAGACAAAGCCAAAGGCTCAAGAGCCGCCCTCTCGGCCACCCTGAATACGGCATACCCCGACCTGATACAGGCAGAAGCCCTAATGGGAACCGCCAACGTCGAAGCAATAGCCGAAAGCTCCCCTACAAAAGGCGAAATCAGCATATCCTCAAAGAACGTCATGGGAGTACGCATACCCCAGATACAGGTAGCAGAGCACAAAGCCGAATCAGAGGAAAAAATAAGAGACTCGGCATACGCCTCATCCAAGCTATACGACGCATCGGACAAATTCGACAAAGCATACCTGGAACTATTAAGGCTTGCAGAAACCGAGGAAACGATCAGAAGGCTAGGAGAAGAGATAAAAAAGACCAAAAGACGGGTCAACTCCCTCGAATACATAATGATCCCAAGACTAGGCGCAACAAAAAGATACATAACCTCAAGGCTCGAAGAAATGGAAAGAGAAAGCTTCTTCCGCCTGAAAATGGTAAAACGAAAAAAACAACGCGAAGCGCAATAAAACGCTTTAAAAACTTTATTTTCCAATAATAAACTTAACGGAGGTGAAAGAAGAAAAATGGTTGATCCAATGGTGGCAATCGGAGCAGCACTTTCAATAGGCCTAAGCGGCCTAGGAGCAGGTTACGCAATCGCAGCAGCAGGATCCGCAAGCATCGGCGCAATCGCGGAAAAACCCGACCTATTCGGTAAGACGATGATATACGTCGCATTCGCAGAAGCTATCGCGATCTACGGGCTGTTGATATCGTTAATATTGCTGTTCGTCGTGGGAGGCGCATAAGAAAAAAGGCTTGCGCTCCCCCTGACGGAACGGCGGATTTTTTTTTTAAATAATTTATTTAAATTTCAAAAATGATACTTTCAAGCCATTACGTAATAAAGGATATGTTGCATACCCTGGAAAGAGGAGACGCAGACGAGATAAGACGCGCCTGCGAGAAATACTCGAACAGGTACAAGAACGACAAAGCATTCATTGCCGTATGCGATATCCTGATGGAATCGGAAGAATTGAATGAAAAAGACCAGGAAGCGATGATGCAAAAGCTTCAGGATCTATTAAGCGTTCGCAAGATAGACAGTTCCGGCGGGACAGGCCTATGGTACACAGACCGCCGTAAATTAAACAGGTGACAAGATCAAAATGCCAACAGTAGAAGACGTTATGACTAGGGGAGTAATATCCATAGATGAAGCAGCCTCGGTTGAAGAGGCCATGAAGACTATGGTCGAAAGACACGTCAGCTCAATCATCGTAAAGAAAAACAACGACAACGACTGCTTCGGGATAATCACAAGAAAGGACGTGATCCAGGCAGTGATCGGCAGAGGCTCCGACCCCAAGACGCTGAAGGTCGCAGACGTTATGACCAAGCCCGTGATGACTATAACCAAGCAGATGGACGTGATAGCCGCGGCAAAGCTCATGGAAAAGACGCATGTTCGCAGGTTCCCGGTCGCCGACGGAGACAAACTGGTAGGCATCATCTCCAACAGCGACATATTCCGAGCCTACGTAATAGACAATATAATAGACAAGCCGAAGAAAAAAACCAAATAAAAAAATGCTTAAACCAGCGCGGATGAGCAAGCTCCGGGTCATAGTCCTAGACCAGTATCTCGAAGACGTAGTAAGAGAGTTCTCCAGGCTCGGCAGCGTCCAGGTACTGGACGTGAGGAACACGCCTGAAGAAATAAAGAACCTCGAACCGGCAACAGATAACCCAGCACACACTAAATCCTCAGAACTGCTGGGCAGGGTCTACTATCTGATCGATGTCTTGGGCATCTCCGAAGACCGGAATTTCTTCGGCTCATTGAAAAATGAGCCCCAGAAGGTCTCCTGGAAGGACGATAACTCGTCCCGGCAACTTGCGCGGGCCGAGGAATCCATCTCCGAGATAGAGCGCTCAGTCATCAAAAAAGAAAACGACATTGTCAGGCTCGGAGAAGAAGCAGCCACGCTGGAACCCAAAAAACGCGTACTTGAAGCATTATCACGGCTTAACGTAAAAGTCTCATGGCTGGGAGAATCCCGTTTCCTGTACCTGGTAGCCGGGGAGACAACGCCGGAAGAACTGGACAAACTAGTTTATGCGCTGGAAAAAGAAGGCATAGAACACGTCATAAAAGAGTCGAATCACGGCGAAAAGATATCCGTGATGCTCCTCTCGCCAAAGTCTTGCAAACAGGACATAGACAAGATACTGGGAGCCTACAACTTCGACAGATTCGTAATCGACCAGGAAACTGCCTCCTCCTCCCTGAAGGACGTAAAAAAGAGGATAGACGACGTATCAGCCGAGAAAAAACGCCTTGAAAAAGGAATGGAAGAAGACAAAAAGAAATATGCCGAAAAACTATTAGCCCTAAAAGAGGTCGTCCAGATAGAAAAAGACATAGCCGAAACCTCTGCCATGACTGCAAAAACCAGGCGGGCCTACATGCTGGAAGGATGGGTCACGGACAAAAAACTAAGCCATCTGCGAACCCGGATAGAAGAAGCCTCAGACGGCCACGCGATAATCAAGGTGATGAAACCGAAAAAAGGAGAAATCATCCCGACAAAACTCGACAACCCCGGAGTATTCCAGCCATTCGAAGTACTGGTCGAGACATTCGGCATGCCCGCATACAAGGAACTAGACCCCACGCCCATACTGGCGCTTACTTTCCCGTTACTATACGGCCTGATGTTCGGAGACCTGGGACACGGCCTAATACTCGCACTACTGGGACTTTTAACAGTCAAAATAGCTAAAAGCGCAAAAGGCGTACGCAGCCTCGGGATCATAGTACTGGTCTGCGGCATATTCTCCATGTTCTTCGGCTTAGTATACGGAGAGATGTTCGGCATGGGCGAAGTAGTCCAGATAGAGACCCTGAACGGATTCCACCTAACGCCGCTTCTGACAAACAACGTAGGCGGAGAAATAAAGCCCCAGATAAACCCGGTGGAGAACCCGATAAGCTTCCTACAACTCGCAGTACTCATAGGAGCAATACACATAGGCTCAGGCATGATACTCGCATTCATAAACCTAATCCGAGAGAAAAAATATCTGACAGCAATAGCAGTGCCACTGCCCAAGATATGGCTCTACTACGGCCTCGTCTACCTCTTCTACACCTTCTGGGTGCATTTTGCCCTATGGGGAGCAAACCTCCCACTGGTCATACTATTAATACCAGTCCCCCTCCTCCTGATAGTACTATCCGAAGTGATAAAGCACCTGCCCCACCTGGACATCGGCCACCTGCCGGCCCTGCTCGGAGAAGGAGCATTCGAGGCATTCGACACCTGCCTAAATTTCCTGTCAAACAGCATATCCTACAGCAGGATATTCGCGCTCGCCCTCGTACACGGAGGCCTATTCATAGCCCTCTTCGAAGTGGCAAAACTGTTCATCACCATACCCTTCGCAGGCGGCATAATCTGGTTCCTGGTCATACTCGCAGGAACCGCAGGAATAATCGCCCTGGAATCGATAATAGTCTTCCTGCACAGCCTAAGGCTACACTACTACGAGTGGTTCACCAAGTTCTACGCAGCAGACGGAGCAAAATTCATACCATTCAAAGAACAGAGAACATACACAAAACTTGAAGAATAAAAAAAACAGCCGTCGCATATCCTCAGGGAGCAGGAGAATCACTTGATTCCCTCATCACCCCATTGTAAATATCCCTGAGTATGGCTCCCGAATGCAATGCAGAACCAACCAGCACCTTCTCTATGCCCACCTCGTAGAGCATCTGTATGTCCCGCATATTTCTCACGCCGCCGCCATACAACAACGTCTTACCCAAAAGCTCGCCAGCAACCCGCATACACAACTCAATATTCGGCCCCTTCGCAGCGCCCACCCGGGCCAGATCGATCAACAACACCTCAGTAATCTTCTTGCTGTCCCTGATAATCCTGATAAAATCCTTCAGAGGCAGGTTCATAGCAGACTGGAACTCCCCTTCGCGGGTATCCAGGCTTAAGACAAAATCCTTGGGCAACTCCAAAACGTTCAAGGAAGTAAAAGTCTCAGTGGCTATGACCGGCTTAACCTTCGGCAGATTCAAGACATCCTCCATAGACCAGACACCGATGTCGGCCATGACCGAAAGATTGGTCCTCTCGGAAATATCCCTCAAAATGTCATAATTGGGCTTGGAGTCCAAGATACCGTCAAGGTCGGCTACGTATACCTCGGTAAAGCCGAGCCGCTCATAAACCAATGAAAGCTTAAAAGGATCATTCGAATCGGATAACCTGCTGGACAGCTCCCGGTACTCGTTCCGTCTGCCCAGGGCGGCTTCTATCGCGACCCCGTCTTTTATGTCTATTATAGGTACAATCTGCATCTTCTTTGAGAATTCTATAAAAATATATTTAAATACAGACAATAATAATTAAATCAATACAGAAAATATCAAAAAATCGGAATTGCTTAATCAAATACCAATATCTGATTTTAAGAGGTAACGAAAAAATGAAGATTGACAAACTTGATCTGGAAATAATTAAACACCTGCAGGAAGATGCGCGCTTAAGCTTCAGAAAGCTTGGAAAGACGCTGGGCATCCCGCATACGACAGTTTTTACAAGAGCCGAACGCCTTGTGGAAAAAGGGATAATAAACAAGTTCTCAGCAGTGCTACACCCCCATGAACTAGGCCTGCAAATGGGATACGTGATAATAGACGCGCCGCCAGCCGAATCCAAGAAGATAGCTGCGAAACTCGCATCCTTCGACGAAGTACAGAACGTATTCCGGACATTCGACGGAAAAGTCATCTCCAAGGTCGTAGTACCCAACAAGAAAGCAAACGTCGGCTTCGAAGAATTCCTGACAAAACTTGAGAACTGGAACTTCACTGCATACCCGGTACACGACGTAGTAAAATACGAGAACACCATACACACAGGCACACTCGAAACACTGGACATATACTCAGACAAATGATATATCCCAGGTTCAAACCTTTTTTATACCCGAAGGATCGACCCAAAAAGAGAATTCATCCAACTGCTCTTTCAGGCGCGAAGGAACGGTCCTGCCCCACATAGACAGCCAGCCGTCGTCAGGGAATTCCCCCAGAAGCGCAGCATCCTCGACCTTTGCCTTCTGGACGAATTCCGCGATGCTGCGATTCCTTACCACTGAAACGCGTGGACGAAAAACCCCGGACCACACAGCCCATACCTTGAACACCGTATCCGCAAAACGCCCCCCTCCCAAATCCACGGCAAGAACGTCGCATCTCTGAGTCTTCTCCAAAACAGCCTTGACCGCATCAAAGCTGCGGGCATCGTCTCTTAAAAAAAACAAGTTAGAACTATTTTCCCCCAACTTCCTGAAAGCCGCCTCAGACTGGACGCCTATATCGACTGCCACAGTCAACTTCGTCCTGCCAAAATAAAGCTTCGTTGCGCTTCCCACATGGGGGCCGATCTCTATCACCACGTCTCCGGGCTTTACATACTTATCCAAGAGTTCTCTATAAAGCCGGGACCTATAAACTAATGAGATCATTTCATGCAAAAAAAGGATCAGACTACCTTACCGCTGCCGTCTTTCAGGACCTCCAGGTCCCTTTTCAGGAGATGTAACTGCTGCGCATCCAGGCTGAAAGGGTCGACCGGGATTATGAGACGGGAGCTGCTGACTACGATGCTGTCGTTGAGGGACTGTACGAATTTGAGTATGTCCTTGTATTCGTTCTGGGTTATCAGGTACTCCAGGCCGTCGATGAGCACTACGCCGTCGCCGGTCTTCTTGATGAATTCCTTAATGGTATGCGACAGCTCCGATATGTCCGTGGGATTAATATGCTCTTCTCCCGTCTTCTCATGATTGAGCCAGATTATGGGCGTAACCTTCAAGTTATAGTCTTCTCTTACCTCCTTCGGATACCTGCGAGTTATGTACAAGCCCTGCGACCCGTGAGTAACAAGGTCCACGAAGACCCCGATAGCCTTTTTGGGCTTTTCCTCCTCCACAAGATAACTGTGGCCCTTCCTAACGTTCTCCATGATGCTGGTCTTCTCTCCCTCTTTTTCAGCGACCGGGGTCACAGAGACGAACCTATAGAGCGCTCCCTTTTTCATGGGAGAATAAAGCAGATACGCGCCTACGGTCATCGATACTGCTATAAGGGTCCTTCCGACGATGTTTATAAGCTCGTAGACCGGCTCATTCAAAAACAACATATAGATGCTGGAAATGTTAAAGAACAATATGCCCAGCACCGCAGCAGACAACCACGCCCATCCCTGGGTTTCCCGCCGGTCGGACTTATAAAGCTTGCGATAAAGCTTGACCCAGTAAACCAAAGCCAAAACAGAAATAACGACAGCCAATAGATCGATTCCAAGAACCAATTCATCGCTCAACTCATAATGCATACCCTGCGGAGTAATCAGAGAAGCGATAGCTATGCCCGTCATTTTTTCCCCTTTATCCTTGAAGCAACCTCGTGCAAGTCATTATGGCCCCGGGCCACGACCACTTTCACAGTCTCTTTGCCCGTACTGCCCTTGTTATCTCCTATTACGGATCCGGCTCCGTCTGTCCCATCCGCTCCGGCCAGATCCTTCAAGAGAGCCTGCCTCCTCTTCTCGGCATTCCTTCTTCTCAATTCTTCCAGGAGGACTTCTACGTTTTCTGTCATTATAAAACAACTATCAAGGCATTAATCTTATTTATCCCCGGACTATAAAAACATGCACTCCAAGAGCGATATATAGCCGCCAAATAATAATAGATAAAAAACGCGCAAAAAAAAGGATTCACCTCATAAAATGGACTCATCCCAACTCAAAAAGATAGCAGAAGAGCATGGAACCCCGGTATACGTCTACAGCGAAGAACTGCTGATAAAAAACTACAGGACCTTTTATTCCGCATTCAGCAAAAGATACTCCAAAGTCAAAATATTATACGCCTACAAAGCCAACGCAAGCCTCGCACTATGCGCGATACTCAAAAAAGAAGGAGCCGGAGCAGACGTAGTATCGGGAGGAGAACTACTCACAGCCCAAAAAATAGGCCTCGCCGGACGGGACATAATATACACCAACAATTCCAAGACAAAAGAAGAAATAGCCCAGGCCCTCGACGCAGACGCAGTCATAAACGCAGACTCGGTCCCGGACCTCTTAAAGATACAAAAAACCGCAGAAGAAAAGAAAAAAACCGCGAAAATATCCTTCCGCATAAACCCCGGCGTAAACCCCAAGACCAACGCAAAAATAGCGACCGGCCTAAAAGAATCAAAATTCGGAATACACATAGAAGGAGACGCCGCATATACTGCTTATAAGACGGCAAACGGCCTGGACAACATAAAAATAACAGGCGTACAGACGCACATAGGCTCCCAGATAAAAGAAGCAGCCCCATTCACTGAAGCATGCGAAAAAATCATGGAATTCGCGCTCAGGCTCAAAAAAGACCTAAACCTAAAACTGGAATACATAGACCTCGGCGGAGGACTGGGCATACCCTACCAGGAAGAAAAAATCATAAAACCAGACGACCTGGCATCTGCGATCGTCCCGGTCGTGGAAAAATGGAACAAGCAGCTTAACTATGAGCCCGCGCTGTGGCTGGAACCCGGAAGATACCTCGTAGCAAATACCGGCATGCTGCTCACAACAGTGCAGACTGTAAAAGAGACCCCCTACAAGAAATTCATAAACACAGACGCAGGATTCAACACCCTCATACGCCCGGCAATGTACGACGCCTACCACAGGATAGAAAACATAGGCCGCGAAAAAGAAGAAAAGACCGAAAAATACGACATAGCAGGCAACATCTGCGAATCAGGAGACCTCTTCGCAAAAGACCGCCTCATGCCCAAAACCATGCCAGGAGACATACTGGCATTAATGGACGCCGGCGCATACGGCTACTCAATGGCCAGCAGATACAACGCAAGACTCCTGCCGGCGGAAGTATTGATCAGGTCAAACGGAAAATACGAGCTGATACGGGAAAGGGAAAAACTGGAAGACCAATACAAATACCAGAAGATACCAAAAGACCTCCTATAAGAAAAAACAAAAAAAAACAGTGATGAGAAAAAGCATAACTGATTCCCGCGGGGACATATGATGACGCTTATGAGCTCTGAGTTTATATATCCCTTTTCTCGTATTCCTGGAACGACTGCTTCCCGCACTCGGTCAGAACGACCCTCAACATGCTCTCATCAAGGTCCACAGCGTATTTTTCCTCCATCTCCCGGATGTACTCCTCATCCCCCCAAATACGCAACGCGCTAACGCTGTCAACTACGATCTTCTGCAGGTCAGTCCTCAGATATCTCTTTTTTGCAGGGCCTACCACGCTGGATAAAATGCTCCTGCCCCTGACGATGTGCTCTCCTTTCTCGGCGAATTCGTCGCTTGTAAGAATGCCCAGAACGCAGTCAAGGCTGCTTTTATGCATGTATTTAGCCGTGTCCACAAGACCCATATTATAATCCCTCCACGCATATATTCGCTGCAAGGCCTGCAAAAAAAAATATGTCTATTATATCCTCTAGTTTAGAAAATATAAATAAGAAACTAAAAAAACCTATCCCAGTTCGACCTTCCCGACCCTGCGGACTAGGCCCATGATCTCGGAATACACGTCTGCTAATGTCATCTTCCGGGAAGCGTCCTCTGCAAAATAATACGCTCCACCCCTTTGCTCGTAATCCATCTCCGCATGAACTGAAGAATGCACGCGTTCCTCGCTAAGCAGCCTATAAACCGATACGCGTATGCTGCGCACATCCTCCTCCAGGTTCTCCTCCAATTCCAGCCGGAACTCCTCGTCGCCGTTGACATGCATATGGGCCTCGCACAACTCCTCATCCTCGACTATGCTGTCAACCAAAAGCTCAAAAAGCCGTTTATCCCTTAGACCCTCGTGATGCGCAAGAAGCCCCATAGTAAAAACGTTCCCATCCATCCTCTAATTCTCAACCTCCTCATAATGGCCTTCCCTGATGATCTCGGAAATGGCGTCCCCGTGTATTTGCGCGCCGCAGTATATGCACTTACCGTTCTTGTGATTCTCCCCTTCCTTAACGAGAACTGTGATCCTCTCAGGGCATCTGGGACACGTACCTGTAATAAGCGAGCCGACCCCTTCGAAAACGACCTTAGCCATCCGGTACCAAATCCTCCCCCAAAAAAACAATAGATTAAAAATGGGACACAGCGAATATAAATACGCAAAACAAGGCAGATTTTATTGGATGCGCCTTTCGATCCAGTTGTAGTATACTACAACTATTATCACCTCGACTATTCTTCTATTCCGAGGGATTCCAAAGCTTTGATAGTCGTCTCGGCGAGGTCCCGGATGTTTTTTGATACCTCTTCCGAGACTTTGTAGGACGAATAGAATCCTAATGCATTATCCTCTTCTAGTTGTGTAATGTTGGCGGCGCACGAGGAAACGACTTCCTTCACTGATAACTTGCTTCCCCGCCTGCGAAGGTCTCTTCTGACTTCTTCAGATACTCTTTCATAGTCCGGCTTCCTCTTAGGGTAATTGACTAAGGAGACGACGTCATAAAGGTCTTTGTATCTCGCCCTACCTACTTTAACCTTCTCAGACCATGCTGAAACCACTATCTTGTTTGCAAGAAGCCTCTCAACGGACAGCATCTTTTGCCTGAAGGCGTATTCGTCAAGTATGCCCGGAAGCATGTTGAAGACAGCCTGATCATATTCTCTTGATACTATCCGAGTATTTATCTGTATCTTTATCAGGTGTGCGTTGATCTTTTCTCCCAAGATCCTTTTCTCGGATTTGTAATGCGTCGGTGCTGCCCGATAATATGTGAGAGTGCCCGTGAACCTATTGTAAACGCCTCCTTTGTATGCCGGCTTATCCATCAGGGATTTAACTGATTCAATGGACATCTCTGTGCCAAGGTCGTAGTCCAGGTCAATCGAGATCCGCCTGTAAGGCTCTTTTACTGCCTGCTGGACGGCGGTTCCCCCTTTTAGGACAAGGTCTATTGCGGAAAGGGACTGGGCGGCGTCCATCATATGCGCGAGGAACTCTGCTTGTAGTTTTGGATAACCCGTCTTCTCAGCAGCCTCTTCGATCCATTCCTCAGATATCTTTTCCGCAAGCCTATACATTTATCCCTCCGGAGATGAATTCTTCCTCCTTTTTGTCAGGCGAACTTTTTGGTACAAACGATACTTTATAACCTCTGTTCTTGTAGACCTTAAGGATTTTGTCCATGTAATCCTTTACACCTGCGTCTCCTGCGGCACGGACAAGCTTTTTTACGTCATATCCCCTCTCCAGATAGCTCCCTACCGCAGGTATCCCATAGAACTGGATAATATCCTGCCCCAGGAGCAATGTCTCGGCCAAAGATACCTCGGACAGGGCGACGTTTGCCTCCAGTCCCTCAAAAACCTCCCTATTATAATTCTTTTCTTCTATCGGCCTCTTTAGTGCAAAGACATTAACTTGCGCTGCTTTAACGTATGTTTCCACTGCCGTTGCATCTTCCACGGAAACGTAGTATTCCCCGCTTGAGACAAGTCCGTAAAATGAAAGAGCGCTCGGCCCCGTAAAATAATAACCCTTGCCGTAGACCTCTTCCATGTACTTCATTACGTTCCTCCCATAGGCGGAACGGATCATGTAACCAAAGGGATCCAATAATGCGTAGCGGTCCCTGCCTACTCTTCTGGCCATGCCCGCCGCAGACATCCTTGAAACTATGACCTTGGCGTTGTTCGCCGAGACCTTGAAAACGTCCATCAGGTCTCTATAGCCAAACTCCTTCTCTCCTCTCATTAGAAAGAGGCGGAGATATCGATTGATTGTTTTCATGTTCCCATTAAGTTACAATAATTGTAACTATACCATATAATTACTGTATTTGTAATTTAAATATCAGATTACTGAAAGTGTAATTATATACTCTCATTTGAAAAGATTCATTTAAATGAACACAAATAACAAAAAAACGAATCAAGGACTTGAAAGACATTTAACGGTGCCGAAACCTGAAGATAGAACTGACATTTGCCGGGTGATTGTTTGCCGAAGGCATGTGGAAGAAAAGTTAGGTACTAAAAAACTATTTTTCATTCACCGACGTCCTCGTTCCAAAGCGCAGGCTTCTCTTTTATGTAACCGGCCATGAGCTTTCTGCATTCCGCGCTGTCCAAGTTCACCAGTTTAACCCCCCTCCTCCTAAGATACGCCTCAGGACCCTTGAACGACTTGTTCTCCCCGATCACGACTACCGGTATCTTATACAAAAGCACTGCGCCGCTGCACATGTCGCAGGGAGAGAGAGTGGAATACAGTGTGCAACCAGCATAATCTTTTGCAGCAAGCCTCCCGGCATCCTCCAAACAATCCATCTCAGCATGCAATACGGCAGACGACTCCTGCACCCTGCAGTTATGGCCCCGGCCAATGATCTTCCCGCCTTTTACCAAAACCGCGCCTATGGGTATGCCCCCCTCAGAGAGGCCTTTCCTTGCCTCCCTGATCGCTTCTAACATGTATTTTTCGTGGTCCATCACTTCCATATCAGCAATTCAAATCCCTCTTAGTCATCCTCAATATGCGATGAGGGATCTCAAAAAGCATATGCCTGCTGTTGATCTCCAGCAGCTCTTCCTGCCGTTTTTTGTCATATTCGGCTATCTCCGGCGGGCAGACGGCGCACCCTTTTAAAGAAACCTTCCCCCCAATAGGAGAAAAAAGACTGACATAATGACCCTCCCGGACGATCCCCGATATGCCGTCGCCGTGTATCATTGCCCCGCAGTAATTGCATCTGCTGTTCCTGTATGGTTCGTTCTCCCGTAGAAAAACGCTGACCACCTCAGGACAGCATGGACATACCCCTGAGATAAGAGTTCCGCGCCCTTTGAAAACAGTCTCAGCCATATAAACGCCCTAAAAAGGCCCTCCAGGTTATCTAACTATATGCTAAGACCTACTATAAATACGTTATTATACTGGAGCTTTCTGAAGGAGAAAATGGAATTCAATCCTTGTTTTACTGGATATGCTTCTCGGTCACATGAGCGGCGTCGACAAGACCCCGCTAAAACAGAGTTTCAATCCTTGTTTTACTGGATATGCTTCTCGGTCATAGCATTGTCTACACGTATAAGAATGTTTCAGAGGAGTTTCAATCCTTGTTTTACTGGATATGCTTCTCGGTCCCTGCTCATCTACTGGTTTCTTCTGGTCTTCTTTATGTTTCAATCCTTGTTTTACTGGATATGCTTCTCGGTCTTTGCAGGTGAAGCCCGCATGTCCCTCACTGGGACAGTTTCAATCCTTGTTTTACTGGATATGCTTCTCGGTCTCTTGGAGAAATCCTT
>JAHEXG010000065.1 GCA_023252215.1 Candidatus Altarchaeales archaeon | reverse complement strand
AATATGATACACCGAATTAAAATGTATAATAAACCCAGAAAACCGCCAGTCGAAGAGGGAGTACTCCTTGGAGAAGGGGAAGCGCCTCCGGAAGGAGCAGAAGAAGGAACCTACACGCGAGTCAGGACTCCCAGAAGAGGGCAGATCCTCGGAGAAGTCGAGCAGCTCCTCGGAGACAGAAGGATGCTCATCAAATGCACCGACGGCCACACGCGCCTGTGCAGGATACCGGGCAAAATACGCAAGAGGATATGGATAAAAGAAGGAAACATCGTGCTCATCGAACCATGGAGCGTGCAGACCAACGAACGAGGCGACATCCTCTGGCGTTACACCAACCAGCAGGCTGACTGGCTCGAGAAGCGCGGATTCCTGAAAGGCCTGGAAGTATAATTCTCTTTCTTCTAATAATATCTGTTATGTCAAACGCAGAAGATAAAAACATCACTCAATACGAGGACAAAAAGATATCCGGAGGCGTATTCGACAAAGCCAGCCTCACCGCATTGCATACCCTGGCAAGAAAAGGATTCTTCGACGAACTGACCGGGATAATCTCCACCGGAAAAGAAGCCAACGTCTACCACGGAACGAGAGGCGAACAAGAGATAGTTGCAAAGATATACCTCATAGAGACCTCCGATTTCCGGAACATGGACCTATACATAAAAGGGGACCGCAGATTCTCAGGCTGGAGGAATAAACGTCAATTGGTCTACAACTGGGCCCAGAAAGAATTCTGCAACCTGAACCGCGTATATGAAAAAATAAAATGCCCCCAACCCATAGCGATAGAAAAAAACGTCCTAATCATGGGATTCCTGGGAATAGACGGAGTACCCGCGCCTAAATTAAAAGACGCCATCCCAGGAGATCCTATAGGATTTCTTGACACGGTAATGAATTACGTAAAAGAAATGTACTGGTGCGACATAATACACGGAGACCTGTCCGAATACAACATACTAAACTGGGATGAAACGCCCTACCTGATAGACATGTCCATGGGCGTCATGCCCGATCATCCCCTGGCCGACAGATTGCTGGAAAGAGACATACGCAACACTCTGAATTTCTTTCGCAAGATGGGTGTCCCAAACTACCAGGGAAAAATTGAGCCCGAGATAATCGAATGGGTGAAGACCCCCTACAAGAAAGAGAAAAAAACTTAAAACATGCTCAGCGAAAAAATACACGCATCAGGCCATCCAAACGTTTCCGCAAGGCACAGGACCACTTTCGAGATAACCAAAGAGAATCATCTCACACCCCAGGGCGACTGCATAATAGCGATATCGGCAGACAAAGGCCTGACCGATCTTTCAAGTGAATTCCGCGCGGCCCTGAAAAACGAGAAGACAATACTGGAAATAAAGATGTCCTGCGGAGGCATAGAAGAGAACATAACCGCGCACGGGCACCCGGATCTATCATTTGCCAGCCATGAGGAAATGGTGGTGCGAAAAAGCCTTTTTACCTGCGGCAGAACCCTTGCGGTGGGCGCAGACAAGGCATCATGCGATCTTAGACGGGATTTTGTGAAAAAACTGGGCGAGGGAAAACCCCTGACAGTCGAATTAACGATAATAAATAAAAATAAATAAAACCAAAAGTGGCCGAGGATGCTTTATCAAAGATAAAAAAGATAGCATGCGCCGCACAGCTCGCAGGAGTCCTGGAGGCAAGTTCCGAGAAGCCTGGAAACGTCACTCCTGCACACGATTATGAAGATACTGCATATGCTGACTTCCTGGCCGGCGCGATAGCGCTGGGGCCCGTAATAGAAGAGGCTGCATCCAGGGGGCGCTTGGCGGCTTTGGGCGAAATAGAGTTGGATGGAATAGGCATCGGAGAGCTTATACTGCGGGGCGTAACGGACGTTAAAGCATCCCACCCCGGCGGAAACACGCACCTTGGCACCTTGATGCTGTTTGTGCCTCTTGCGGCGGCAGCCGGCGGATGCCTTGCGGCAGGCGGAAGATTTCAGAGGCTGCGCACAACTGTTATCAAAACGGTTAAAGCGTCCACGCTCAAGGACTCCCATGATCTGTATGCGGCGATAGAGAGATCAAAGGCCGGGGGACTGGGCAAGATCATAAGAAAAGATATACCCTTCTGCGAGCTAATGGGGGTCTCGGCAAAGAGGGACCGGGTGGCAGAAGAGCTCTCTAACGGAATGCCTATAGTCTTCAAATGCGGGCTACCCTTTTTCGAGGGATGCATGGACGATAATCCCCTTCTTCGGGGGCTAGGTATGCGGGCTGCGATAATCCAAACATACCTCCTGATACTCTCCAGGTATCCTGACACTTTCATAGCAAAAAAAGCAGGCGCAAAAAAA
The DNA here is from genome assembly GCA_023252215.1 of Candidatus Altarchaeales archaeon. Classification (GTDB taxonomy): domain Archaea; phylum Altiarchaeota; class Altiarchaeia; order IMC4; family QMZM01; genus CAIYYO01. Next base: position 5,276 of record JAHEXG010000065.1, on the reverse strand, counting down.
GCCGGAGAAGTTTCTAATAAGGCAAAAGACGCGCTCGATGGAAAAATTTCCATTGAAAAATTCGACGAATACCTGCGTTCCAAAGATAATTCCCTGAACCCCGGAACGACAGCGGATTTGGTGGCCGCAGTATTATTCCTGTATCTTCTAAAGAATAACGTCTTTTAGAGCGAATCCGCATACGAGAATGTCGTTGTATTCCGGCAGGAATTCCCTTTTGCCGGCCGATGCCGGCACTTTAAGATTTTGGGGATGAAAACATCCCCTATGGGAGGTCTCCATGAGCCCGACGGGATTTGAACCCGCGACTCCCCGATTTCTTCAATGGCAACGCCGTTGCCTTGTTTTAAAAGTCGGGTGCTCTGCCAAACTGAGCTACGGGCCCTTGTTTTTAAGGGCTTAAAAGCAGTTCTTAAAAGTATGCTATATCTTGGATTGGGCGTATAAATATGTGTTGGGGCACTATCTTCCCTGTTCTATGACTTTTTTTCCGTGTTCCTGGGGTATTATGGTTTTTTTGCCTTGGAATTTTGCGTTTAGCTCTTTTCCTTCTTGCAGCCTGTCCAGGAATACTGCCAGTGCCGCGACTTCCGAGTGGGGTTGGTTTCCTATTGCTACGTTGTAGTCTGCGAGTTTGTATACTTCCGAGGGGACTTTTTGTCCTCCGATTATTATCAGTTTGTCTTTTTTGGAGGCCTTGATTTTTTTGATGGAGTCGTTTATGTTTATCCCGTACATGGTGAGGTGTATTATGTCTCCCTGGAAGTCTTCTGCGTATTTTTTCCAGTTTGTTATGCTGGTTATTCTGGCGTCTCCTCCCCATTCTTTGCTGACCCGGTCCAGGCTTTTCTCTATGTCCGGGTCGGCTGCGTCGAACGTAACCTCCTGCGCTCCGAAGGCCCGGGATACTAGCGCTATGTGCGTGCTTATCCTTTTGTCTCTTGAGAAACGGTGTCCCAGCCTCAGAACTGTTATCTTCATGTTTTTGGTCTCCTGAGATGTGTTATTGCGAATAGTGCGGCTATGACGACTATTATGCCCGCTATGATTATTCCTCCTGTTTGGGCCATGTCCCACATCTGTTTTTCCCTTATCTTTTTCTGGCTGTCCGCTATTATCTGGTCGCTTGCCGCAATTTTCGCGTATTCTTCCAGGTCGGTGTACATGTTCTTTGATTGGTTTGCGTAGTAGGTGGCGTTCTCGTATAGTCCTGCGTTGTAGTTTCCTTCTGCTGTTGCATAACATTGTTCTGCTTGCACGTGTCTTTCGGACAGGTTCCGTAGGTTGGTCATATCGGTTATCTCATTTGTGGCGTTTATCTCCCGGTATATTTCCAGCGCCTGTTCTATGGAGTTTATGGCGTCCGAGTATTCGAGTTCTGCGTATTTTCTTTTCCCAAGGTCTGCCAGTTCGTCGGCTGTCTTCTTTTTTTCCTTTGTCTCTATGTCTTTGTATAGGCTGTCGCAGTTTTTGATCCCTTGCGTATAGTTTATGTCCTGGTAGATACCTTTTGCTTTGTCCAGGGAGATTGTGGCGTTGTGGAGGTTGTCTGTGGTGTACTGCCAGTATGCGGCCGCGTATAATTTGTCTGCCTGGTCGACTTTTAGCTTGTAGTCGGCCGCATCTATCTGTTCAAGCAGTTTGCCGCAAAGCCAGGTTACGCCGTAGGTGTATCCGACGTCCGAGTATATCTGCATTGCTTTGTCGTTGTAGGCTCTCGCGTTTTCATAGTCTGCGTCCTGGAAATATTTTTGGGCCATTGCGTAGTATTCGTCTGCGAGTTCTTTGTTGGTGGTGTCGTTCTGGCATTGCAGCTTTATTATTTCTGCGTCCAGCATCCCTTCAGTGTTGTTTATCTGCGTGAGGAGTTCAAGGGCTTTTTCTGCCGGGCCTCTTGCGCTTAGGCAATCCTCTTTGCGGTAATAATCTTTTGCCATGTCGAGGTACTTGTACGCTGTTAGGTTCTTTGCGTAGACCTCGTCTGTTTGCAGCAGGAATATTTTGTTCTTGGTGTTTATCGCAAGTTCATTGTCGGAGAGCAGGAGCATTTTGTGTATTATGTCGCCTTGCGGGTATTCCCACAGAAGGCTTCCTTGCGTGCCGTACGCCCGTATTTTATCTTCTTCTACGGTGATTATCTCGGTTGTTGAGTCGTTGTCCAGGTCTGCTATCGTAAGGTCTGCTACGTTTCCGAGTTCTTTCTGCCACATAAGTTTTCCTGTTGCGTCTAGGGCGTATAGTATGTTTCCGTCGGTTGCGGCTATAAGTCCAGTCTCATAGAGGTTGGATGCGGCGACCTTTTTTATGCCTGTCTGCGTCGGGTATTTCCATTTGATGCCGTCGTCTATGAGATATATCCCACGGTATGTTCCGGCTATTATCTCGGGTTTTCCGTCGAGGTCTATGTCTGATGCCGCAACAGAGTTTACGCTGTTCCCGTCCAGGTTGTACTTGTCCATTACCTGTACGTTGAGTACGTAGGTGGTCCTCTGTTTCCATACTCCGTTCTCAAGGTAGGTTATGGTCTGCGGCTCTCTTGTCCCCTGGTCGCCTATCACGTATACGAATCCCAGGGACGAAGCGGCTATGATCTCTTTTTTTCCGTCGAAATTGATGTCCGCAGACGTCATGTCGTTGACCATTCCTTCGAAGTTGTCGTATTTCCATCTCTGCACCTGTTTGTGGGTTTCTGATGCCGGGTCGGTTTCTCTTTCGAAGTATGCCAGGGGGTTTAGGTTTATTTTTTCTCCTCTGACCTTTGATGCGACGAATATGTCCAGGTCTTTGTTGTTGTTTATGTCGTCTACGTAGATGAAGTAAACGGTTTCGCCCACAGGGGTGCAGCCTGAGTCGCGCTTCATCTCGCTGACAGACGTGGACCATTGTATTTCGCCCGTGGAATTGAAGGCGTTTATGTAGTTCTCCTGTTCCATGATGACTGCGTATACGTCTTGTTGTCCGTCCTGTTCGAGGTCCAGGAAGTAGAACATGTCGGTGGGGATGGAGTAGTCCCATTTGTATTTTATGGGAATGTAGGTTTTTGCCGTTGCGGTCATGCCAGCCGCTAGCAACAACGCTGCTACGACCGATATTTTGCAGAATGCCGAATATCTCATATATTACAGATTATCCTAAGAGTTATAAATACGCAGAAAACCGGGAAAACAGAGAATCAAGCTTATTGGCTTGACTGTATCTGCAGCATCTTTTTCTTTCCCATGACTTCCATGTACAAAACATTTCCGCCGGCTTTTAGTTCTCCCGTCAGGTCGTCGGGTTTGGGCAGTTCAAAGGTCTCATAGGTCTCCATGTCCATGAGCTGCACGTTGTCGCCTATGATATTTAAGACTTGAGCGGTCTTTTTGTTTATGATGGGTATCTCCGCGTTCCCGTCGACCGGGCCCATAAGGGTGCGCCTCTGATTATCGAATAATCCTATGGCGTCTATCCTGGCTTTTGCCCCTCCGTGCTTTCCGGGTTTGGAATGCGCGATTGCGACTATCTTGCAGGCTGCGCCGTCGATGATTAAGTATTTGCCTTCTTTTAGTTCTTTTACCTGGACGATTCTTTTCTCTTCCATCTTCTACCTCTATAAATTGATTATGATCGGATTTAATAATTTAATCTTTAATGTGTATATCATATTAAAACCAAACAGATAAAAATGGAGAGACCTTCCTGGGACGAGTACTTTTCGAAGATAGCGCTCGACGTTGCCGAGCGTTCGACGTGCATGAGGCACAAGTTCGGCGCAGTGATTGTGAGCGAGAAACATGAGATAGTGGCTACGGGATACAACGGCGTAGTGCGGGGCGCGCCCCATTGCAGCGAAAAAGGATGCATCAAGAACCGCCTGGGGATACAGAGCGGAACGGGGCATGAGATCTGCCCGGCGGTGCACGCGGAACAGAATGCCCTGATACAAGCTGGACGCAACAGCTCGAACTGCACCCTTTATGTTAATGCTTTTCCATGTAAGATATGCGCCCGGCTCATTGTTAATTCCGGCATAAACCGGGTAGTTGCCAGCGGAGAATACACAGACAGGGAAGGCCTTGAGATACTCGGCGCTGCGGGAGTGATTGTTTCGCACCTGTCGCCCGTGGAAAAGGGGGTTACCGACGTGCAATGAAAATCGACATGATCCTTAGGGTCCGGGACGTTCCCGGGATGCTGATAAATGCCTTGGGGCCTATTTCCGGCCACGGCGGGAACATCGTAAGCGTAACACATTCCAGGGCCGAGAAAGACCTGGTTTCACTGCATGTTTCTTTCAAGGTCAATGACGAATCATCTCTTGAACTCATCAAGAAAGCGCTTGAAAGTCAGAAAGTGCGCGTAGCAGAGATAAAGGTGGAAGGCCGCAAGTATTATCTGAAGAAGTCGCTCTCATTCGTTCTCATAGGCCACGTCATAGACAGCGACATACAGGATACGATCGATCGCATAAACAAAGTGGGTGTGGTATCCGGGCTGGAGGTTGTGATGCCTTCGCCTGATGAGAAGTCTTCTGTCCTGATGGAGGCGGAAATAGACGAGAAGCATTATGCGAAGCTTATCAAAGTTGTTTCCGACATATGCTCGGAGAAGGATTTTTTGCTAATAAGATCTCTGTGATCATTTAGAATGAAGACTGTCAAATTAAATGTCGTGGGATTCGGGACGATAGGGAAAGGGGTGCTGGAAGTCCTCCGCATGAAGCGCAAATACGTGGAAGACAAATATGGAGCGAACCTGTTGGTTGTTGCGGTGTGCGAGTTCAACGGAACTCTCGTGAATCCCAAAGGCATAGACATAGACTCTGCGCTTGAATACGCTCAGAATGGGAAATTAAAAGATCATCCTGATTGGAAGCCCGTTAAGAGCCTTGATGCCATAAAAGAGGTCGAGGCGGATATTGTTTTGGAGCTTACCCCTGGGGACATAAAGACCGGGGAACCCGGCCTAAGCCATATTATAGCGGCTCTGAAGTCCGGCAGGAACGTGGTCACTTCGAATAAGTCTCCTCTGGCATTGAAGTTCCATGAACTTACGGCCCTTGCCAAAAAGAAGGGGCTTCACTTGGGTTATGAAGCAACGGTCGGCGGGGCTATACCTATAATAAATCTTTACCGCGACAATCTGGGGATAAACCGGGTTAATTCCATTTATGGAATACTCAACGGGACCAGTAATTACATTTTGACCAAGATGTTCGAGGAGGACGTATCATTGGATACGGCCCTGAAGGAGGCGCAGGAGCTGGGCATTGCGGAAAGGGATCCTGCCTATGACAT
>JAHEXG010000064.1 GCA_023252215.1 Candidatus Altarchaeales archaeon | reverse complement strand
CTGCGGGATACGAGGGAATAGCCCGGAAGCAGTGGAAGAGGCCTGGAAGATGATAAAGCCCTATGACGTGATAGAGAGAACATGCGTATTTGTCACAAACCAGGGAACAGACGCCCATCTGCGGAAGAAAAAGGTCAAAGACCTTAGGCCCTACGACTGCGCGATACTTGAAGGCATAGTTGTCGCCGAGCCAAGGACGATGTCGGGGGGGCACGTGTTTTTCAGGTTTTCGGACGGCACCGGAACGTTGGATTGCGCGGCCTATAAGCCGACCGGGTTTTTTAGAGATATCGTAAAAGGGCTTGTGCCAGGCGACCGCCTGAGGGTCTGCGGCGGGATAAGCAAACATCCACATACGCTGAACCTTGAGAAGATAGAAGTCCTTGTATTGGAGAAAGTTTTTTTAAAAGATGCGCCGGTCTGCTGCGGGAAAAATATGTCCTCCGCAGGGAAAGGCAAAGGGCTTAAATGCAAGAAATGCGGAAAAAGAACCGGGGAATCCGTCCCAAAAGAGAAGCCCAGAGAACTGATCCTAGGATTCTACGAAGTGCCTCCAGGCGCAAGGAGACACTTGTCCATGCCTCTTATGCGCCGCAGGAACCCGTCACAGCCTATAGCTGCACGCCCAAAAAGAACAGGATCGTAGGAACTAAAAGCACGCCCATTAGGTGGGTTCTGCTGATGCCTGCGAGTATGGGCAGCAGGCCGATGACTGTGCATAGAAGCGCAAGCAATAGGCCGAATACGCCGGTGAATAGATATACAAGCGATAGTATGAAAACAATGGATGCGGTACAGAGTTTTCGATAATCTATCCTGGAGACTATCCAGGACATCCGCTTTCCTATCTCTATGTGGGCAACGGCCGCAAAGAAAGCTGAAAAGGCCATAACTCCCAACAGCAGGAGCACATTATTGTAGTCCAGGTCCAATACTTTCTGTATGATCACCGCAACCCCGCTCCTGGGATTTCCTATGGTGTAGATGGCGAGCAGGGAATATATTGCATCTGAGGTGTTTATGGCGCTTAGGAATACCAGGAAATTGCGGGAATCCATTTCGAATCTCTCGGATATGAGGGCGCCCATCTGCGAAGGGCTGATAGCGGGCAGGATGCCTATGACGGCTCCTGTGAGCGCTCCTATGAGGCTTGATCCAATAAATTTTGGTTCCATGCCTACTTTTATGTATTCCTCCTGGGGAACGGACTGGACGCGGGACTTCAAGGAATCCAGGAGGTTGGACAACCCGAAGAGCCCTACAAAGACGGGGAAAAGTATCTCTGTCGAGGAAAGGATCTTTTGCTTGTCCAGTGCAAGGACTCCAAGCCAGCCTGAGAGCAGGAATATGACAAATGCCCACATGACCTTGTTCTTCGCCTTCTCATGGAACAACAAAAGCAGGACCAATATGATAAGAACGTATACGATCACGCCCCTTGAGGCGTTGTAGAGCCAGGGTATCACGTAAAGAGCGGGAATGAAAAGCACAAGCCCCATAGTCAGTCCCAGCAGGCTTCCGGTGGCTGTGAGTTTCACTGCTTCGAGCGCCCTTCCCTGCATGAACAATCTGTGAGCCGGTAGAACGCAAAGAGCAGTCTCTTCCTGGGGCGCACCCAGGAATATCGCAGGCAGGTAATCCAGGAACGCGTGTGTAATGGACAATGCAGTAAGTATCACGACAAATCCCAGATCGTTTAGGCCAAGCGAGACATAGGCTCCAAATCCTATGACTGCAACAGTGTTCACATGCAGTCCGGGTATGAGTCCTGTGACTATTCCGAGGGCGCAGCCTAGCAGTGCCAGGAAAATGTATTCGAGCATCTTTTATAGGTGTTTAGGGTTTTTTAATCCTTTGGTTCAGAGTTATTTTTCGCTCTTGGGTTCTGTTTCATATGTTTATTATTAGCCTTGTTTTTTATTATTTCGTTTATCTCGCCAAACGTTTTTAATCTAGTAAAACCATTACTAATAGATTGAAAATGAGCGGCGAAAACAATGGTTCCAGGAAAAAGCTGATTGTCAGGACATCCAAGACCCTGCTTGAGCACTTCGACAGAACCAAGATCGCCGATTCCCTGGTAAAGGAGGCCGAATTAGAAAGAAGCAAGGCCGAGCAGATCTCCCTGGAGGTGGAAGAAGAACTTTCTGGCATGAAGCTTGAGTATATCACCGCTCCGCTCATAAGGGAGATTGCAAACGTTAAATTGCTCGAGCACGGGATGGAAAGAGAGCGTGCAAAATACACAAGGCTTGGTATGCCCGTTTTCGACGTAACGAACCTCATAGGATTCGGCTCAAAGGAGAACGCAAACCTCCAATACAACCCTGAGAGCGTACATAAATTGATGGCAGACCAGATATCCAAAGAGTACGCGCTCATACGCCTGCTGCCAAGGCCCCTTGCCGACGCCCACATGGCGGGCGAGATACACATACACGACCTTGATTATTTCATCAGGCCTTTTTGTTTCTCGCACGACATACGTTTCTTCCTGAAGAACGGATTCAAAGCAGACGGGGTAGGGAACCACACAGCCGTGGCCGGCCCGGCCAAGAGGCCGGAAGTCGCCTTCCTGCACGCATCCAAGGTGCTGGCGTCAGCCCAGACCAACTGCGCGGGAGGGCAGGGATTCTCATATTTCAACACCTTCCTTGCGCCGTACATCCAGGGCATGGAGTACAAGAAAGTAAAGCAGCTGGCGCAGATGTTCATATACGAACTCTCCCAGATGTACGTAGCCAGGGGAGGACAGGTTGTTTTCTCCAGCATCGATGCTGACATGACTGTTCCAAAGCAGTTCCTGGACGTTCCTGCAGTGCAGCCCGGCGGAATAGTTCAGGACTCCGTGACATACGCCAATTACGAAGACGAGACAAAGATGCTCTTCAACGCGCTCGTGGACGTGTATTACGAAGGAGACTACATAGGAAAGCCCTTCAACTTCCCGAAATTCGAGGTACAAACGTACCCGAACGACATAAGGACAGGTAAACACGTGGAAGAATTCATGAAGGTATCGGCTCTCGCAGCCAAGTTCGGAACCCCGTACTACATAGTCAACCAGCCATACATGCCAGAGTTCGCATGCTACCAGTGCTGCTCGTTTTTGATGCCACTCGACAAGTCCAAGACAGACGAAGACGTAATCAACGGAACAATCCGCGGAGGAGGCCTACAGGTAGTGACATTGAACCTGCCGCAGATAGCATACCTCGCGAACGGGAACGACGACAAATTCTTCGAAATCCTAGACGACCGCATGAACAAGGCAAAGGAAGTACACCTGCTGAAAAGAGAAGTGATCATAAAAAACCTGAAAAACAACCTCCTGCCCTTCATGAACCAGAAGATAAACAAGGAAGGAGAACGCTACCTGGAGCCGGACAAACAGAGCTTCATAATAGGGATCCTCGGCATGAACGAGATGGTAAAAGCCCACACCGGAAAAGAATTACACGAATCAGAGGAGGCCTGGAAATTCGCACTCAAGGTGATGAAACACATGAAGGACCGGGTCGCGGATTTCAGAGACGAAACCACCCTCAATTTCTCGCTGGCAAGAACGCCCGCAGAGTCCTGCTCTCATCGGCTGCCCCAGATAGACATGAAAAAATTCAAAGACAAAGTAGTCTACAACGGAACAAAAGACTCCGCCTACTACACAAACAGCTTCCACGTAAGGCCCTCGGCAGACGTGCCATTATGGAAGAGACTGACGGTGGAAGGATCGTTCCACCCCCTGACAGACGGCGGAGCGATGAGCCACGTGTTCCTGTCCGAGGAAAACCCGACCACCGAGGGAATATACGAGCTTACAAAGAAGATAGCGACAAAGACCGCGATACAATACTATTCATACACCAAAGACCTCTCAGTGTGCACCCAGTGCGACTACACGACCGGGGGCCTCCTGCACAAGTGCCCCAACTGCGGCTCCGAAAAGATCGACTGGTGGAGCAGGATAACAGGATACTACCAGAACGTATCCGGCTGGAACAAAGGAAAACTGGCTGAATTATCGCAGAGAAGGCGCTACGGAACGACGACGGAACAAGCAAACGAACTTGGAACTGAAGTAAAGCGCAAGATAAACAATAAGATGATAAGCGGATAATTCCCCCACTTCTTGGGAAAAGGAAATATCAAGGCATCAAAAGCACGCGGTTCTTCCCCAGTTTTATCGAATACATCGCATGTTTTCCCACGCCGAAGCGCTCGACCAACCCCATCTTTTCCAATGCCCTCACGCATGCGCGCATGTTATCCCATGACACGCCGGTGAGCCTTGCAAGCTCCGGCAGAGTAAAACCTTTGACTGCAGACACGCTTTCCTGCTCGGAGTATTTGTTAAGCTTTTCCAGAATCCCGAGGAATCCGTCACGTTCTTCGAACCCTAAAGCCAGTTTTTTCGCCTCTTAATTATGAATGAAAGCCTAATATAAATATTCAAAAAATACATCATATTTTATCATTATAATTAAAAAACTGAAATGAAAGCAGTACTGTTTACGTCCACGCGGTGCCCCAAGTGCCCGAAATTCAGGAAAATACTTAGAGAAGCCGCAAAAGAACTCAACCTCGCCGAAGGAAAAGACTACGCAGAAAAACTCATAGACGGAGACAAGGTAAAACCGGGCACAAAAACAAAACTGGAAGGAACCGAATACTACATCGTAGACTCGGAGAAAAACATAAAACAGACGGAACTGCCGGCGGCGATCGGGGGAACGGACAACATGCTTGAGGCCTTACAGTATCAGGTGGCATCCACTCCTGCGCTTATCATAAACGGCGAGATTGCATTCATCGGAGAGATCCCCTCAAAGGAGGAATTGATAAAAAAACTAAAAGAATGTTTTTGATCTAAGCACGGGCCTTCATCGGAGCTCGCAGGTCTATTATCTCTTTTATGAATGCGTCCTTGGCTATTCGGGTGTTCCCGGATTCCGTTCGCACGGTACCGTTGACTGTGCCGAAGACGTTCAGGCTCCCGCCGTTGTTTATGACGTCTCCTTTTACGAACCCGAAGATATTGGCTTCTCCGCCCTCGACCGCGACCGTCCCGTTTATCACTCCCTGATGCAGGAGGCTCCCGCCTTTTTCCACGCGGACGTTCCCGTTTACTATACCTTGTATGTGCATGTCTTCTCTTACGATGATCTCTCCTCTGGCTCTTTCGGTTATTGTCCTCATTTTTTGTCTCATCTCCTAATTCTAGAGTATATTTTATGTGGGGTTTGGAATAGAAAAATCATGTTTTCGTCTATTCCGAGAAATAGCTATAACGCAATTGTCTCGCCCAACTTGGGCACGTCGGTCTTGTAGCCTTCTTTTTTTAGTTTCGCCCTGAAGGAGTCAATAGAATCCGGTTCTCCGTGGACCAGGAATATCTTCTTTGGCTTGCGTTTCATGGCATATATCCACTTTAGGAGTCCGTCCAGATCCGCATGAGCTGAGAAACTGTCGATCATACGTATATCCGCTTTTACCGCTATGCTCATCCCCATCATCTTGACCATCTTTGAGCCTTCCAGTATCTCCCGCCCCAATGTGCCTTCGGCCTGGTAGCCTACGAACAAGACAGTGTTTTTCGGGTTCCACAGCCCGTGCCTGAAGTGGTGCCTTATCCTGCCCCCGGTTGCCATCCCGTTTCCCGCGATGACTATGCATGGGCCGGAATACTCGTTTATCTCCTTGGATTCTTCGGTGGTGTTGCAGTATACGAGATTCGGGAAACCGAAGGGGTCTTTGTATTCCAGGGCTTCTTTGTCGTAATCCTCCCTGTGGCGCGTGAAAATCCCGGTCGCCTTGATGGCCAGGGGACTGTCCAGGAAAACTTTTTCATTGGGCATCTTTCCGGCGCGGAAAAGCTTATTGAACGCATAGAGCAATTCCTGCGTCCTTTCCACGGCAAATGACGGGATCAGAAGCTTGCCCCTCTTCTTGTACGTTTCCCGGACGTATGAAAGCAGCAGGTCGTCGCGCAGTTTTACATCCTCATGCAGGCGATTCCCGTAGGTCGACTCTATTACCAGATAATCCGTTTCTTCAACAGGCGTCGGATCATGCACTATGGGCGCATCCCATTGCCCGACATCCCCTGAGAAGACTATCTTCTTTGTTTCGCTGTTTTCCGCGACATAGACTTCTATCGTGGACGAGCCTATGATGTGCCCGGCGTCAAGGTAACGCGCCTGTAGGTTCTTTGTAATAGAATAAGTGCGCTCATATTCCACTTCCGAAAAATATGGAAAAGAGGCCCTCGCTTCCTCCACGTCGTACAGGGGATACCGTATCTCCTGGCCCTCCCGCAGCCTTCTTTTGTTTTCTTCCTCGGTCTGGGTCTGCTGCACCTCCGCGGAGTCTTCCAGCATTATACGGCATAGGTCGATGGTCGCAGAGGTTGCGAATATTTTTCCTCTGAACCCCTCTTTCACGAGCTTCGGTATCAATCCGCAGTGGTCTATGTGCGCATGCGTCAGCAGGACGTATGATATTTTTTTGGGGTCGAATCTGAATGGCTCGTAATTTAGACGGGTTATTTCCTTTGTTCCCTGGAACATGCCGCAGTCGACGAGTATCTTGTCTTTCCCGGACTCGATAAGATAACAGGACCCGGTCACTATGCGGGCTGCGCCGCAGAATGTCAGATTCATTTTTTTTTCCCTTGATTAATATTTTAGACTTAAGCCTATAAACAGAAAATATTAGCGATGGCGGACGAGAAACATCAATCATGGAATGCCTGCGGAGGCATACTGAAAGCCATGAAGGAAGCGGCGCCCATGTCCAAGGAACTCTGCCTGATATGCAAGGGAGGCCGCATGCTATGCGACCGCGAAAGCTGCCCCCTGCTCCAAAAAATAAAGATACAGGCGCCGATACAGGAAAAACTCTCAACTGAGATGTTCGGCCCGGCCCCGTCCATATTCGTCGGATGGAAAGCCTACCCGGACGTATTCATCGGACCCATGACCGCAATAGACCCGGAGAATGCTGCGATGCTGGACGATCCTTCCAAGTGGTACGGCCTGGGATTCGACGAAATAATACAAATGCGCTCTCTTCTTGTTAGGTCGAAAAAACAGCAGAACGTCGGGGACAGGACAAAATTTTTGGAGAAGACTCAGGAAGTTGCTTTGTCTGTGAAGCCCGTGGATATAGAGACGTCCTACAAGCATGTTCCCGCCTACAATATCTCTTTTTCTTCGGTTTCGCAGCCCATGGGCCCGAGCGGCGCCATAAAGGATTTCCGCATAGCCGATAATCCGAAGATCCCGCGCAAGGTAGACGCGTTGGCATGCGACGAGGTGCGGGCAGTCGATGCGGCTTATGAGTTATACAAGAATGACTACGACGTCTATTACCTTACGTCGGTCCTGTCGTCAGGAGCGTTGGGACGCGAGGAGAAAAAGAAATTGGTCCCAACGAGGTGGAGCATCACTGCCGTAGACGACATGCTTGGGAAAGCTCTTATGAAAGAGATACGGCTTTTCCCGGAGATAAAAGATTTTCTAGTCTACGAAAACACATATCTTGAGAACCATTTCGAGGTCTTGATGATGCCGGGGCGCTGGGAGTTCGAGCAGTTCGAAGCCTGGTCGCCCAATACCCTTTGGACCATGGCCTACGACAAGCCGGAGATACAGGAAGAATACGAAGGCTTCGAGGGACGAAGCGACTATGCCCTGAAAGAAGGAGGCGGATACTACGCCGGAAGGATCGCGGTCGCTGAGGCATTGCACAGGTTAAAGC
>JAHEXG010000008.1 GCA_023252215.1 Candidatus Altarchaeales archaeon | reverse complement strand
GGGGGGTCGTATTGTGTTTTTGGTTTTAGGTCTGGTTTGGTAGAGACTGCTCGTTGTTGCGTATCTGGTTGTGGTGTTGTGTTCTCGGATTTTTGTGTTGCTGATTCTGGTTTTGGTTTTGTTCGGTTCGTTGGTGTGTTTGTGTTTAGTTTTAGTGCCGATGATGCGGGTTCTGTAAGCTTGTTCTGGGTCGGAGAAAATCTCTGCGCGGATGGGGGTTCTGTGTTTTTGGGGTCCGGGGCTGGTGTTTTTTTATGATAATTATTCAAACGATTTTTTAATTAAGGATAAACGAAAAATGCAAAACAAGGAAAGCATAAATTGGGATCTTATGATGGCGTTATCCATGATCACGTGTCTGTTTGTAGTTCCTGCGTATTCTTCCACTCCTAATCCGGGTCATAATGCGACTCAGGTCGGTTCTGGCGCATTTTATGGTGTGGCGGGTGATGTGTGGAGTTTTCCTGGTAGTGTTGGTATTGGTACGGCTGGGCCGGAGTCGCCTTTGCATGTTAGTTCCGGGGTTTCTAGTTATGGTTTTCTTCATTTGACCAATACTGTTTCCGGCGGCGAAGCAGCTATAAGTTTTAGGAGCTCTGATCAGAGTCTTGAGGGTGGTTGGACTGTGGGTAAGGGCGTGGGTTTGACTGGTAATAGTTTTTCTTTTTATGGTAATAGCGGGACCCGGTTTACGATCACTGATAATGGTAGTGTTGGTATTGGTACGATTACTCCGGCGTATAATCTTCATGTTGTGGGTGATATTTATGCTTCCGGGAACATTTCCTGTGGCGGGAGCAATTGCGGTGGAATAGGTGGGAACGGGAGCGGGGGTTATTGGAATTTAAGCGGTTCCAGTCTTTATCCTAATTCTACGTCATACAATGTCGGCATCGGGACGGTGAGTCCTGGGGCGAAATTGAATGTTTATGGTTCTTCGGGTACGGTGGATGCGGTTATTGGATATAAAACAGCCCTTACGCAGTTATATTCCGGGTTCTCCGGTCAGAGTAAATCGATTTTGGAAGTTGCAGGGGGTTCATCCGTTTCTTCGGGGCTGGTATTGAGTAAGAGTCAGGCCACGGTATCAAACGGTTTGGTTGGTATTGTTTCCTTTGTGAATACAGCCGCGGGCGTTGAAGGGACTGATGAAATGCGGTTGGCGCAACTTTCATCGCTTACCGACGGGGAGGTTAATTCGGGGCGTTTGGCGTTTTTTACGACAAATGCGGGAATCATGTCTGAAAGGCTAAGAATAGATAAATCAGGCAACGTCGGCATCGGGACGACGGCGCCGGGGGCGAAGTTGACTGTTGTGCAAGATGCCGACGGCAGTACTCCTGCTTTTCGTATTATAGGGAGCGCTGGCGATCCGACGAATTATTATCTTGATATTGTTCCCAACAGTCCAAGTAGTGCAAATGTGGACTATTTGTTTAAAGTAAAAGACTTTCCAAATTCTGTGCGTGATGTTTTGGCTATTCAAGGAAATACTGGCAACGTCGGCATCGGGACGACGGTGCCAAATTCCAAACTGGATGTTCAGACATCTTCAACCGGTAATCAGGGGCTTATCACTATCAGTTCGAGTGCTGGAATGAGTACTTATCCCGGCTCGAATAATCAGATGGGATTGCAATGGCGAGATGGATCAAGCACGGTTGGAACCATTGGCGTGGATTGGGACGGAGCCAATACGAATATGTATTTTGGGGGGCTTTACAATGCTGGCTATAAAACATGGACCGATAAAATTTTAACTATAAAAGGCACTGGCAACGTCGGCATCGGTACGACGGCACCGGCAGCATTGTTGCATACCTACAATCCGGCAGGATCAGCCAACCACAATTATCTCATGGTGGAAAATGCCCGCAGCGATTATCAAGCCGCGTTGCGGTTAAAAACTGGCACAACCAATGCCGACTGGATAATGTATATCCCCGGGACATCAAGCAATTTAAATTTCTACAACGCTGGCGCGTCCGCTGGGGATAGAGTAACAATAACAAGTACTGGCAGCGTCGGCATCGGTACGACGACTCCTGATGTTGCATTAGATGTAAATGGTTATACGCAATTAGGCAGCGATGCTCCTAAGATAAAGATTAAAAAACTTACAGGAACTACTGGAGCTACAGTGGGAAGCGTTGTTTCCGTAGCACATGGATTAACCTTATCAAAAATAATTTCTTTAATGGGCATAGTGCAAACTGGTACTTACGCTATTCCGCCAGATAAAACCCTGGATGCGAATTATTTATATGATATATGGGCGGATGGGACAAATGTTAACCTTCGTCTTGGGGGAACTGCATCAGCGGCAGTATCAAAACCTTTTACAATTACTGTTATTTACGAAGAATAGAACTCCTGGCGATGTGATGATAGATACTATCGGCAGCGTCGGCATCGGTACGACGAGCCACTGCTATACTTTAACCGTTAGCGGGACTGCCTAGGTCACCAGTGGTACATGGTCTGGTTCTGATGTGTGATGGAACTAAGAATATACTGCTTCATGGCGGCTCTCTTGGCAAGGTGATGGGTCTTTGGCCTGTTCATTTCATGTTGGCGTAATGATACAAATACGTCATTCCCTAATGGCACTCAGATCGGTTTCATCGCGCAGGACATGGAGGGGGTCCTTCCTTAGTTGGTAACCGAGGACAACAACGGCTACAAGGGTATTTCCTATGAGAAGATTACACCGGTGCTTGCAGGGGCCATGCAGGAGCAGCAAAAACAGGTCAATGATCTGGGAAGGAGAATGATTTGTTGGAGGCGGAGAACAGTGATGTCAAGGTGAAAATCCGGGAACTTTTGGAGTTGGTTTGCATGGATCATCCCGTTGCGGGCCTGTGCAGGTGAGTACGTATTATAATAAATACGGTAAAGTCCTATAAATTATGGGGTGGGAACGTGAGTGAATCGGTTTCGTTGAAGGCGATACGTGACGATCTGAAGGCCCTTAAGAGGGATGTGAAGGAGATAAAGGATTATATTGAAGAGGGCAGGTTTGAGCTTACCGGCGAGGTTAAGAAACAGATCGAGGATTCACGGAAAAGAGATAGGGGAGAGCTTCTTTCTCAGGAGGAAATCGAGAGGAAGTTTCTATGAGTTTTTCCGTTAAATGGGATCCTAAGGCTGCAAAACAGCTTGAGAAACTTCCTAGGGACGTTGTTGTTAGGATACTTGCAAGGGTGAGACTCGCAGGAGAGACGGCAAGGTTCCTTGAACCGCTCACGGAACATGAGTATGGATATAAAATACGGGCCGGGGATTACCGCATATTGGTCGATGTCTCTTACAATCCGGATGAATTAATTGTCAGGTTTGTCGGTCACAGGAAGAGCGTTTACAAAAGAACGCAGTGAAAGACCGGATAATGATGTAACTATTTAACTTAATCCCCCTCATTTTATCCATGGCCAATGAGCGATTATGGGAGATCGATCTTTTGCGCGGCATATCACTGGTACTGATGGCGGCGTTTCATTTACTATACGACCTGCGCTTCTTTGGCATTGGGGCAATAGGTTTAAGCGAATCCTTCTGGTTTTTTTCGCCCAGGATTATCGCTTCTATGTTCATCCTATTGGCGGGGGTGTCTCTCTCTATAAGCTATGCCCGCTCGAAGAGCCTTACGTCTAATGCGCTTTACAGAAAATACCTGCGAAGGGGCGCAGGCATATTCTTCTGGGGCCTTGTAATAACCGTCGTCACATGGGTCTATGTCAGGGACGAATACATAGTCTTCGGCATCCTGCATTTCATAGGCTTATCGATCGTTCTGTCATATTTCTTCCTGGAATGGAACTATCGGAATCTGGTTCTGGGAATGGCATGCATCGGCGCGGGATTGTATCTTGCTCCCATGTCTTTTTCTTTTCCCTACCTGTTGTTCATTGGTTTTGCTCCTGAAGGTTTTTCCTCGCTGGATTATTTTCCTCTGCTGCCCTGGTTCGGCGTGGTGCTGTTAGGCATATTCCTTGGGAAGAATCTGTATCCTGCAGGCGCTAGAAAATACGCGGTCCCGGATTATTCGAAAAATTTTGCCGCGTCTTTATTTTGTTTGCTTGGCAGGCATTCGTTGCTTGTCTATCTGTTGCATCAGCCTGTGATAATTGCGCTCCTGTTTTTCTTGGGCGTTGTTCCGCAGGGCTTCCTCTAAGCGTTTTGGATAAAAGGAAAAATATGGAAGAAAGAATTTTATTTGTCTTCGTATATGTCCAGTGTCTTGAGCATGTCTGTCTGTATGGATGTTCCGTATTTTACTACGTCGTGTACCGGGTATGCCGTGAAGTTGCAGTCTTCGAGTTTTGTCAGGAATTCTTCGAATCCCGTGTTGTTGCCTTTGTTGGGCACTACTACTTTGGATATGACTTTTCCGTCGAATGTCCTGAATACGTCCTGTACTTCGTTATAAGACGCCAGTTTCTTTGCGATGTTCTTGGACTCTGCGGGCGGCGCGTTTATTATTATGTATCCGGTCTGCAGGCCCAGATCATGCGGGTTCATGATGGCTGCGAATTTGTTTATCACGCCTTTCTTTACCAGGCGTTCGGCTCGTGTGAATACTGTGGTATGCGGTATGTTCAGTTTCTTTGCCAGTTGTCTAAAGCTCAGTCTTGCATCTTCCTGCAGACTTTTTATTATCTCCAGATCTAGTTTGTCAATCTTCATTATTCCACCTCAAAAAGGTCTTTCCAGTATACTATTATGTTTTACTTATTATTATTTCCAATATTCCGTTTTTGTGGGTGGTTTTTACGTCATCTGTCCTGACTACGCAGGGCAGTTTTATGTCCTTGAGGTACTTTCGCGTCGCAGTATCAACGTTTATGACAACGTCCGTGGGTTTTACCTCTATTTTTATGTCTTCTCTCTCGACTCCCGGAAGCTCTGCCAGTACTCGGACGTCTTTTTCGCCTTCTATTACGTCTGTCAAGGGCTCCATCTCAGAGAGTTGGGTTTTTGGATTCTTCTGCAAGGGTTTTTCATCCGCCTGCTCATGTTCTACGCCCAGATCGGTTCCGAACTCCTCTATAACGGGCTTTCCGTCGGGCCCGCTAGTCATCTGGAATCCGTAGACAAAGCCTCTGCTCTGCCCATGCGAAGCCATCACGTCCTCGAAGAAATCCGCCATTTCCTCATCTATCCTGTTCATGTATTCATCAAAGAAACGGCCCATATCCGATAGATCGTCAAAGGGCCTTTCCGTTTTTTTCCTTCTCAAAGGTATTTTTGCCATTGGTTTTTTTTTGCAGGAATTATGGGGCTCCCTACAAGCCTATTTGTCCTTGTGTTCTGCAGACGACTAATCTGCCCAGTTAATACTTTATTAACTTTGTTATGTAATATACTATACATCACATGTTTAAAAATAAATAATCACTATTTTTATATACAAAAGTACTAAATACTATTACATAAATAAAAACCAACTAACTAAAAAGCCAGAATGGCCACTAAAGTGCTTATCAGAGACTTGGAAAAACCCCCGGAAAAGAACATAGAACAGGACATCGAATGGATATGCGAATGCTTCGGCTTCTATGAACACATTGACCGGGACAAGACGGCTTCCCTCATATTCAAGAAACTGCTGGAATCCCGCACCGGCGGCGGAGGCCTTTCAAGCACCCGCCTGGGGGAAGAGACCAGCGTCACACGGGCCGCGGCATTGAACCATCTCAAGAGGATGATGCGCTCCGGCCTCGTCGTAAAAGACGGCAACGAGTACAGGATACGCTGCGCCAGCCTCTTCCAGACAATAAACGAGATGCACAGGGACATAGACCGCATATTCGAAGACATAGAGCAAATAGCAAAAGACGTAGACGAACACATAGGCGTAAAATACAGGCGATACTAAATTCTAACAAGGTGGTTGTAAATGGACGAAGCAATTCTAAAAGTAAAAGAGGCCCGTGTAAACGAGGTCGGAAGAGGGATAGCAAGAGTCGACCCTGCGTTCTTCAAGGAAATGGAATTGTATTCCGGAGACGTTCTCCTGCTCGAAGGAAAACGCAAAGCAGCGGCACTCGTATGGCCAGGCCCCCGCGACGACATAGGAAAGAACGTAATACGCCTGGACGGAATACTGCGACACAACGCAGGCGTCGCGCTCGACGACGAGATAAAGGTAACAAAGACCGAATGCAGCGACGCAAAAGAGATACAGCTTGCGCCGCCCCAGGCGATCGAATTCTCGGAAGACTTTCCCGCATACATACAGGAGCGCATAATCAACATGCCCCTCCTGCAGGGCAACTCGATAGTAATAGACGTGATGGGAACGCAGCTTCCTCTCTCGGTCGTGAACGTGAAGCCCAAGGGCGTTGTGAGAATAACCCAGGACACCCAGGTAGTCATATCCAAGAAACCCGTGAAGGCAGTCGACGTTTCCCCCGGCATAAGATACGAAGACATCGGCGGCCTGAAAACCGAGATAGAGACCATAAGAGAGATGATAGAGACCCCCATGAAGCACCCCGAGGTTTTCAAGAAACTGGGCGTACGGCCTCCTAAAGGAGTCATGCTCTACGGGCCTCCCGGAACTGGAAAAACGCTTCTTGCAAAGGCCGTCGCAAACGAAACCGACGCCCATTTCATATCTCTTAACGGCCCTGAGATAATGAGCAAATACTACGGCCAGAGCGAAGAGAACCTGCGCGACGTATTCAAGCAGGCGCAGGAGAACGCGCCCTCGATAATATTCATAGACGAGATAGACGCGATAGCGCCCAGCAGGGAGGAAGTATCGGGCGAAGTGGAAAAGAGGATAGTCTCCCAACTGCTTACATTGATGGACGGCCTAGAATCAAGAGGCGATCTGGTAGTCATCGCAGCCACTAACAGGCCCGACTCCATTGATCCTGCCCTGAGAAGGCCCGGTCGATTCGACAGAGAGATCGAGATAGGCGTACCCGATCGCAATGGAAGAAAGGAAGTGCTGGAAATACATACGCGGGGTATGCCTCTTTCACAGGACGTGAACCTGGATCGGATGGCTGACGTAACGCACGGCTATTCAGGCGCGGACCTGGAATTTTTGACCAAGGAAGCGGCGATGAAGGCCCTTCGGAAAGTGATGCCCGACATAAAGAAGGCCAAGGGCACGCAGTTATCCAAGAGCATCCTGGACAAGATAAAAGTGACCGGCGAGGACTTCTCAGACGCAATGACCCGAATAGAGCCCTCCGCTATGAGAGAGGTCGCAGTAGAGATCCCGAACGTGAAATGGGACGACATCGGCGGACTCGACAGGGTAAAGCAGCAGTTGAAAGAAAGCATCGAGTGGTCCATCAAGTATCCTCACCTTTTCAAGGAGACCGGGATAAAGGCGCCGAAAGGAGTCCTCCTGTACGGTCCTCCGGGAACCGGTAAGACGCTTCTTGCAAAGGCCGTTGCCACTGAATCAGGAGTCAACTTCCTTACAGTGAAAGGCCCGGAGCTGCTAAATAAATACGTCGGAGAATCAGAGCGCGGAGTGAGAAAGATATTCCGCAAGGCAAGGCAGGTTGCGCCGTCTATTATTTTCTTCGACGAACTGGATTCCCTGGTGCCCAAGAGGGGACAGGACTTCGGGAACGACGTGACAGAAAAAGTTGTGGCCCAGCTTTTGGCGGAACTGGACGGAGTATCCGACCTGAAGGATGTGATGATAATAGGCTCAACCAACAGGCCGGACCTACTGGACGAAGCGCTGATGAGGCCCGGGCGATTCGATAAGATAGTGTACGTATCCTACCCCGACAGGGAGACAAGAAAAAAGATATTCGACGTGCACACCCGGAAGATGAATGTCGGCGTAGACGTGAAGACTGAAGAGCTGGCAGAATTAACGGACGGATACACCGGGGCGGACATAGACGCGGTATGCAGGGAAGCCGGGATGGATGCGATACGCGAGGCCATATCAGAGAACAAAGAGAATCCGAAGGCAAAGAAAGTATCCATGAAATATTTTAAAGAAGCCCTGAAACAAGTTCGGCCCTCGACCACGGACGAAGACCGGGCGCACTGGGACAGAATACGCCAGCAGATAGGGGAGAGAGGCTAATTTTTTTTAATCCTCTACTCTTACGCCCTCGTTGCATATCTTCGTCTTTATCACGGTTCCGCCTGCCTCTTTTATCTCTTTCTCGGCGTCGCCGAGGGCTACCATTATCCCGCCTCTGCCTTTCCCGCACAGCTTCGCCCCGGGAGACTTTTTCCTCGCGGCCCATACCAGCCCGTCGAGCTCGGGAGAAGATACGCCGATCGAGCATAGCAGGCCGTGGTTTATGTTCATCACTTCTCCGAGGCGCTGCATATCTCCTTCTTCGAGGAACTTTTGACCGTAGTCGACGAGGCGCGTCATCGCCTCAAGATAGTTTTCGAAGAAACCAGGGTATCTATCTTTGATCTTCATGACATCCATGACCGCGTCTTTCGTGTCGGCTTTTATCCCCGTATTTCCGATCGTAAGCTGCGGATACTTTTTTACGTTCAGGCGCACTGCCTCGCCTTTCTTGTACCTGAGGACGCCGCCGTAGGTGACGGCGTATGGGTCTACGCCGGAGGATTTTCCGTGGATGACGTTCTCGATATTCCATGAAAGCTCTGCTATCTCCTCCTTCTTTAATTTATGGCCGAACTCTGTCGAAACCGCAAGAACAAAAGCGGAGGCCGCCGAAGCGGAGCTGCCCAAACCGGAAGATACCGGCGCTTCGGAAGTTATCTCAATGTCGAGGCCCGTCGAATTGCCGATCTTCTCGAACGTCTTCTCGATGCATTCAATGGTTAAGATCGTGCTCCACTCCTTCTTCAGCCCGGGAAAATCCTTGTACGAGAATTCAAGATTCTTTACTCCGGTGGATTTATTCGTCAGGGTGAAACGATCATCCTTTCTCTTGCTTGCCTTGACGTACGTGCGCAGGCCGACGGTTGCGACAAGTACAGGGTTACCGTAGACTGCGGCGTGTTCGCCGAGGAGGATGACCTTTGCGGGGGCGGAGGCTTTCGTGGCCATGTCTTTTTCTTTACGTCTTCGGTTGTTGTTCGGTTTTCGCCGGTTTGGTTTTAGGGGGTTCGGTCTTAACGGACTGCGCGCTGTATGGGCCGAAAGTTCGTGCGCCTGCGACTGCTCCGCCGATTAATGAGAGTATTGCCACGAGTATCGCTTCGAATACCGGCGATAGTATCAGGCCTACCACTGCGGCAACCATTGCAATGGCTGTGGAAGATCCATGGCCGGCACCTATGCCGATGCTCGTCGAGAAAATATTCAGGACTCCATTGATTGCCCCGGATATAAAGCCTGCTATCGCTCCTGCTGCGGCGGAGTCGAGGAGGTCTCCGGAGTGTTTCTTTACGACGCGGTAGCCGATGTACGCACCTACCAAAAGGCCTGCCAGGAGGAGGATCACGCCGACGAAGAAGTTCATGACGGAAAAGATAAAACCTATGACCGGCATGTAGTTGAGCAGGCCCGTCAGAAAGCTTAATACGTCCAGGCCGATCAGGGCGAGAAGTGGCGTCTTTATTATTCCGAGGTATTGCTTGACTGTTTTACTCCCGATGGAGTAATCCAGTATGCCTTTTTGAGGCTTTTTGCTGTCGGTTTGGTCCATTTTATTTTATGTAAGGATTTTATTCCGAAATTTTTCCTGTGATAGCATCCCCCATATCGCTCGTCGTAGCCGTCCCGCCGAGGTCCTTTGTGCGCACCTTGCCTTCTTTTATGACTTCCTCGATCGCTTTAACTATGTCGTTTGCGCCTTTTTCCTGGCCTATTTCGTCTAGCATCAGTGCCCCTGCCCATATCGTCGCTATCGGGTTTGCCCTGTTCATTCCCTTATATTTTGGAGCTGATCCGTGTATCGGTTCGAACATGGATATTCCGTCCGGGTTTATGTTTCCGCCCGGGGCTAGGCCGAGGCCTCCTTGTATCATTGCGCCGAGGTCTGTTATGATGTCTCCGAACATGTTCGGTGCGACGACTACCTGGTAGTATTCGGGTTGTTTGACGAACCACATGGTGATAGCGTCGACGAAATTATATTCTGTTTCCATGCCTGGGTAGTCTTTTTTGACTTCTTCGAAGACTTTTCTCCATAGGCCGTAGATATTGGATAGGACGTTTGCTTTGTCGACTGCCGTCACTCTTGTTTTGTGTTTCTTTTTTGCGAGTTCGAATGCGTATTTTATTACGCGCCTGCTTCCTTTGCTTGAAAGGACGCCTATCTGGTATGCGAGTTCGTCGCCGTCCGCTTCGATGTCGAGGTTGAATTTGACGTTGTAGAGCGTCCTCTTTACTTCCAGGAGTTGTTTGCTTTTTCCTTTCGGTATGGCGCCGCCTATGCCTACGTAGAAGTCTTCGGTGTTCTCCCTTACGACGTGGAAGTCTATGTCTTTGGGCGTTTTGTTCTTCAGCGGGCATTCTACTCCTTCCAGTAGTTTTATGGGCCGCAGGTTCACGTATTCGTCGAAGTAGAACCTTAGCGCGAGTAGGACTCCTTTTTCCAGGATGCCAGGCTGCACGCGTGGGTCGCCTAGGGCGCCGAGGTATATTGCGTCCATCTTTCCCATCTCTTTGAGCGCGTCTTCGTTTAGCAGCTCTTTTGTGGCAAGGTAGTGGTCCGCGCCGAACGGGTAAGGCCTCCATTTAATCTTGAATCTCTCTTTCTCCGCTACTGCTTCTATTACTTTTTTCCCTTCAGCTATTATCTCCGGCCCGATGCCGTCGCCGGGTAGGAGAGCTATGTTGTGGGTTTTCATTTTATGTCTATTTTCTTAGTTTTAAGTCTTTGAATACTCGCATTATGTCGCTTCCCGTTATTATGCCCAGGAGTTTTTTGTCTTTTATAACCGGCAGCCTGTGTATCTTGTTCCTGGTCATTATGGAAACCGCTTTCTGCAGGTCGTAGTCCGGGTCAGTGCTTACAAGTCCTGCGGTCATGAATTCGCCTACCGGCATATCCGATTCCGGCTGGCTGTTTTCGATGAGCGCCAGTATGTCGTCTGTCGTGACTATTCCGGCCGGGCGGCTGCTTGCGCCGTCCACTACTATCAGGCCGTGTATGTTGTGTTCCAGCATCTTTGTTATCGCGTCATGCAGTGTCGCATCCCTGCTGATGGTCACAACCTCGGTCGACATATAGTCCCTAACCCTTAATCTGTCCATTCTATCTACTCCTCTTTCTTTCGTCTAATAGCTTCTTTGCGCGGTCTACGTTTATGTTCTTCTCCTTTACCATGACGTCGGCTATCTCGTCTATGTCTTTTCCGCTCGCTCCCGCCATCATGGCGATGTTTTTAGCGTGCAGGGACATGTGTCCTCTCTGTATTCCTTCCGTTGACAGGGCGCGCAGGGCGGCCAGGTTCTGGGCCAGTCCCACCGAGGCCATGACCTCTGATAATTCTTTTGCGCTCTTTACTCCGAGGATCTTTTGGTTTATCTTTGCGGAGGGGTTCATGGTCGCTCCTCCGACGATGCCGACAGCCAGCGGCAGCTCTATTTTTCCATGGAGGTTCCCTTTCCCGTCTTTTTCCCAGGATGTGATGGTTTTGTATCTACCTGTTATGGATGCGTAGGCATGGACTCCTGCCTCGACTGCCCGCGAGTCGTTCCCGGTGGCGATGATTACTGCGGTTATCCCGTTCATTGCGCCTTTGTTGTGGGTAACGGCCCTGTAAGGGTCTGCGGCTGCGAACTCGTATGCGTTGACTATGGCATCCACTACGGCCGCTCCTCCGAGTTCTTCGCTGCTCACGGTTACTTCCGCCATCGCACGGCGCCTGTCTGCTAGATTGGATATTATCTTTAGAAGCGTCTTATCCCCTGTCGCATCTTCAATCAAAGGCGTTACTGCTTCGCACATGGTATTGACCGCGTTCGCTCCCATCGCGTCGCGGACGTCTACAAAGAGGTGCGTTATCGCCATCTCTCCCCTGCCGGTCTTGATGATGCGCACTTCCAGGTCTTTTGCCCCGCCGCCGAGCGACACAAGCCTGGGATCTTTGGCGTTGGCGGTCTCAAGTATTTTTTTCTTGTTATCCTCTATGGCCTTTTTTGCCTTCTTTGCGTCTTTTGTTAGGAGCTGTATCTGGCCTATCATTATAGGGTCCGTGGATGATGCTTTGAATCCGCCGAACGCCCTGCACATCTTTGCTGCATTGCTTGCGGCAGCCACGACCGAGGTCTCTTCCGTAGCCATCGGAACCATGTATTCTTTTCCGTTGATAAGGAAATTGACCGCTATCCCCAGGGGCAGCCTGAAGGTTGCGACGACGTTTTCCACCATCTTCTCGGCCTGCTCAAAGCCTAGGCCCGCTTCCAGCATCTTTGCCTCATCGTCTGTGAGGCCTGCGAATTCCTTTACCTTGGCTAGGCGCTCTTCCCTCTTCAGCTTATAGTAGCCGGATACCTGGGATGTTTTTTCCATCGTCGATACTAATTTCGTATGTCTTCCATATATTTAATATGTCCGGCGTAAAAAAGGCAGATGTTTGCGGAAAATACGATTCCCTAATAGAAAAACACATCAACTCCCTTGCATGGATGAAAAAAGAATTCGCGGTAATGGACCCGCTGATAGACCCCGTGATGGGCATAGCCTCCTGGGACGACGCCGTTGCACTGAATTTCGGCGGAAAAACCCTTGTCGCAAGCGTGGACGGCCCATACACAAAAAGGCTCGTCATGAAATCAGCGCTAATACATTCCGCAACCGACATCGTAGTGAAGGGCGCAAGGCCTCTTTTTGCATTGGATACTCTAACCGGCAACATAGACGACGTCAAGGAGATGGTTTCAAGCTTAAAAGAACAGGCGCTCGCAATGAACATCCCGATCCTTGGAGGAAACACTATGATAGAGCCGGATGCGGAGCCCAGATGCAGTATGACAGTTATCGGAGAACTATTATGCGATGAGCCGATAAGAGACTGCGGCGCCTGCAAAGGAGACGCGATCGCTTTGATAGGAGACCCGTTATGGGGCAGCCGGGCCGAGAGGATCAAAAAGGCCAAGACACTTTTCAAAGCATGGTACGCTCTATTGGAGCAAGGCCCAAACATACATGCGTCCAAGGACGTTACCAAGGGAGGCCTTATTTCCGCGGTATACGAAGTATGCGAGAAATCCGGCAGGGAATACGAGCTTTATAGCGACATACCTTTTTCTCTTACCCGGAACCTGGATAATTTCCTGGTCTGTGTCCCAGAGAACGAATGTAAACGCATTAAGGCGGTCTGCAGGGATTCGGGTGCGGGCTTCTATGTAGTGGGACGGGTTATGTGACCCAGCAGTTTTCCTGAACCCAAAGTTATGGCGCTTTCTCTGATAGTAGACTGAATAGTTCGTTTGTGTTGTATATTTTAACTGATTCTTGTTGTTTGAATGCTCTTTCATCCGACCAGATTGAGGCGTTTAGCGACAGTGCGAGTGCAAAGTATGGGTCGTCCATGGTTTCTTCCCCGTGCGGTGATATCTCGTTTGCCTCAGGCATGAACGAAGCGTATGATTCTCCAGGGTATAATTCGATCTTCTTTTCAAGCAATGAGAGCAGGAATGCGAATCCGAGGTCGTTTATTTTTCCGTATTTCTTTATTCTTTCGCCCTTGGCTGAAAGCTCTTTTAAGGAGAATGCCGGCGAAACTAGTCTGCAGCCCCGGTTGGATAATTCTTCGATGAGCCTGCGCCTATCCGAGTCTTTGTTGAAGAATGAGAAAAGTATGCAGGCATCTACAACCAGGGTTTCCGGTAATTTATCCATTACGCCTATATCTTATTTCCTGCGTTGCTTGGCCGCATGTTCCTTAAGTTCTGATCCCCATTCCAGGGCTAATTCGTCCGTTATCTCTGAGTCCTTGAGTAGTTCATCGGCGACTTTGAACATGAGTCTCTCGGCTAACCTCTCTTTTAATGCTTTAGAGAACACTGCATTAACCTCTTTCTGGTCTAGCTTCCTGAATCCGGGAATCAACTCATCCGGTACGTTTACTACGAATTCAGACATCACAAACACCTCGTATAATATAGCACAATATATACATTTAAATGATTACAACACCTCTAAAAGGCATACGCAGCTCCCGGACTACTATGTCTTGTCTTTTCCGTATTTTTTGCCCAGCCTGCGCACCTTTTCCGCGGCCGGCTTTTCAGCGCCCAGGTACTCCAGAGAAACCTGCCTGACCCGTTCCCCCTCCCGCACGGACTTTACCAGATAATAATAAGTCTGGCCCTTGATCTTCTTTCCGCGGACATAGACCATGTTATTATATGATTACTCTCACTTAAAAAGTTAGGCACTACCTGAGCCCCTTTTCTTTTTAAGAAAAAGAAAAGGTGCTTCACCCCCAAAAGAAAAAAGGTGCCATTTTCAATGGCACTGACGACTAATTAAGAGTGTATTGTATATTGATAATTTGCTTTTTCTAAGCACTTGTTCAGTGGGGTCGAAGACACAACACGGAAAGGTCAGGAACTATATTCAATGAGGCATAACGGATAAGTTGTACAAAAATTTATCTAACCGTTGCCGCCATCCCTCTGTCGAAGTCCAGAGCCTCTTTCGGGGACATAACCAGGGTCGCGGTCCTGAGCAGTTTGTCGTCTTTGTCCACGACGAGTGCTTCGTCTCCTGCTCTCAGGTCGGGATCGATGTCTGTTACGAATTTGGCGAAGACGCTTTTTCCGTCTTTTACGTATTCTACTGCTTCGTCGTCTATTTTTATCCGCAGTTTCGGGTAGGGGAATTTTGCGTGCAGCCTGTCTGCCAGCTTTTCGTGGGGTATTATGAAATGGTCGGAGGCGCGTACTGCGGCTATCAGTTCTTTTCCTTCGTAGATCCCGCGTATCCTCCTGGTGGCCTTTGATTTTTTTATGAGGGCTTTGTCAGGTATCAGTTCTCCTGCGCCTATTCCGAATTGGTAGTCCATTATGGCCCTTACCTTGCACAGGTCGGATATCTTGCAGCCTGCGTATTCTATTTCGTCTTTTAGGGAGTTGAAGGGGTATATGTCTGACAGCTCCCAGGGGACCGGGCCGTAGGGCGGGATGTCTGCTTTGTTGTTTGACTCGACGTTGGCTAGCCTCTTTTTTACGTTGACTACTTCTGTTCTTTTCTCTGATTCTGCGCCCTGGTAATAGAACGCCGATTTTTTGGTTATGGGGTCGTATTCTGCGAGGTATTCCTGTTCCAGTAATGTCTTTAGTGCCTTGTATAGCTGCGGATGGGCGCGGCATCTCATGTTCACAAGCTCCCATAACGTGTTCTCCTTTATGGCCTCCTTGATCGTGTTTATTTCCTGCATGCTTGCGTAGAGGTTGTGGCGGGCCAGTTCTCGTACTTTTTCTTCATGGGGCAGTTCTTTTAGTCCTGTTCCGTGTTTTGAGCAGACCGGGCAGCTGCATGGAAGGTACGTTAATTCCTCCAGCCTCATCGTTCCCGTGGGAGTCAGATACCGCATGCCCTCGGCGTATAATGCGTATGCTGCGGAGTCGAACAGATCGCATCCCATGGCAACGGCCAGGGAGAATACCATCGGGTGTCCGAGGCCGAAGGCGTGTACTATCCTGTTGGCCGGGATGTTCTGCTTTACCGTGGATATGATGTCTACAAGATCCGAGAACCGGTAGGCCTCCATGAGTTTCACGATGCCTCCGACCGCGCACAGTTTGTAGTCCCTGCCCAGTTCTGTTGCGGCTTTCTTTCGCAGGTCCAGGTGTGTGGAGCCCTGTATTCCGGCGTTGACTAGGAATCTGGCATCCGTCGCCTCTTTGGCTCTTTCCAGGGTTATTTCCAGTTGCTCCTCGGCCCGCATCTTGTAAGCGTCCGGGAGACTGGGTATGTCCAAAAACGAGCCGATGTCCGAACCGATATCCCCCTGGAAGTCGATGATCTCTTTATTCGTTGCCGTGACGTTCCCGTACTCCATAAGCTGGTAGGACCCGGAGTCGGTTGCTACGATGCCTTGGAATCCGAGGAAGTCGTGTATTCCCCTCTTGAGTATGTCTTCCTTTAATTTCGGGTTTTTGAGTATTATGTAAGAATTGGTCATCAGCGCCCTGCAGCCGAACACGCTCCAAAGCTCCTGCGGGCTGATAACCGGTTTTATGGGACTGTAGACTGGCATAAGCGCAGGGGTTTCCAGTTCGCGTGAGCCTATCCTCAGCCTGCAGATCCTCCCTGCTATGTCTTTGTCTTTTATCTCGAATGATACGTCCTTTGCCATAAGGTCAGATATTGGTTTTTTAGGCCTATATGTCGGGCCCATGGGGTGTTTCTTAAATCATGTTTTCCATATCCCTTATGCGAAAGAATAAAATGTCTGTCAGAGCAAAAGAACTGGAAACTGCAATAAAAGCCGCCAGGGAGGCTGGAAAAATACTTCTGGCATACTACGGGAAAGTTACTCCCAGATACAAAAAAGACCGCAGCATAGTCACAGACGCAGACCTTGCATCCGAGAAACTGATAAAAGACATCCTTAAAAAAGAATTCCCCGGATACTCCTTCCTTGCGGAGGAATCCGGCCTGGAAGACAATCATTCGGAATACGAATGGGTCATAGACCCATTGGACGGGACAACGAATTACTCCATAAAAAACCCGTTCTACAACGTGTCAATAGCCCTGGCAAAGAACGATTCCCCGGTCCTCGGCGTAGTCTACTACCCATTCCAGGACGAATTGTTTTACGCAACAGAAGACGGCGGAGCATACCTCAACGGAGAAAAGATACAAGTATCCACGACCGGCAGCATGCGCGACGCATTCATCTGCTTCTGCCACGGCCACGATCAAAAGACCGTTAAAAAGGCCACGGACGCCTACGCAAAGATCAAGCCTCTTACCGACCGCCTGCGCCAGATAGGCGCCTCCGAACTGGAACTATCCTATCTTGGCTGCGGCCGCGTGGATGCATTCTACATGCTCGCGCAGAATCCCTGGGACGTTGCGTCAGGGACATTGATCGTCCGGGAGGCCAGAGGCCGGGTAACCGACATAGACGGAAAACCCTTCAACCTAAAATCAATGGATGCCGTGGCATCCAACGGATTAGTCCATAAGGAATTGCTCGAATTGCTCAAACAATGAACCTGCTGTTCAAAGACCGGATATCCGCGGGAGAAGAGCTTGCAAAGCTGCTGGAAAAATACCGGGGAGCGGACGTCATAGTTCTTGGCATACCCCGCGGCGGAGTGCCCATAGGCTACCCCATAGCAAAAGCCCTGAATGCGCCTCTCGATGTGATAATACCCCGGAAGCTCCCGATCCCCTGGAGCCCGGAAGTAGGATTCGGAGCAATAACGTCCACTGGAGACGTCATACTGAATCCCGGAATAGCAGACGAACTAAGGATGTCAGACGATGAAATAAAAAAGATCGCAGCCACCGTCTATAAGGAAATACGGCGCCGCCTCAAGACATATAGGGGGAACAAGCCTATGCCGTCCCTGCGGGAAAAAACCGTGATAATAACGGACGACGGCCTGGCCACGGGATACACAATGATCGCAGCCATACAGTCCGTAAGAAAGCAGGGACCAAAAAAGGTGATAGCTGCGGTGCCGGTCTCGCCCGGGGATGCAGCAGAGAAGGTCAGGAAATATGCGGACGAATTAGTAACCCTCTGGGAGAAACCTACGTTCAGTTTCGCAGTGGCGTCTTTTTACTTCGATTTCCACGACATGAGAGACGAGGAAGTAACGGAACTGTTAAAGGAATTCCCGGCTTCTTTATAACGACAGGAACCAGCGGCAGAACGCATCAAACGACTTCTTCCTGTGCGATATCCGCTCCTTCGTAACCGCGTCCTCTGCAAAGGTCTTAGCGCAGCCCTCGGGCACAAAGATCGGATCATAGCCGAATATCTGTTCGCCTCTCAACTCTTTTGCGATAGTTCCGATGCATTCTCCCCTGAAGACCTTGACGGTTTTGCCGTTGCAGAATCCGACTGCCGAAACAAACAAGGCCCTGCGGTTTTCCACACCGTCCATCAGCTTTAATACGCCGGCGGAGTCGATCTTCCTGAAAACGTAAGCCGAGTAGGGACCTGGGAAACCGTTGAGGGCATCGATGAACAATCCCGTGTCGTCTACGACGACCGGCTGGCGCACCCGCTCAAAGACGTACTTTGCGCCCGCTTCCGCAACTTTTCCCACATCTTCGTCCCTGATCTCCGGGTAAGGCTCTTTTGCCTGCACGAATTCTATGCCATATCCGCTGCCTACGTCGTTTGCTTCCTTCAGCTTGTGCGGATTAGATGTTGCGAAGAGGATTTTCATTTTAGCGCGCTCATTAGTCTCAGTTATTTCTTCTTCTTTTCTGCCCGATCTTTCACGAATTCTATTATATTGATTGCTGCTTCTAATGCTTCCTTTGAGTCTTTACGGGTAAACTCTTCCACGGCTGTCGGATAACGTGTCTCTATATAATATGAAGTCAGGGAGCGGCAGGCATCTTCCAGGGACGTGAATTCTTTATCAAGCTCTGTGCAATCTTTTAGTGTCAGATACAAATCATGCGTGAGCTTATACGTCTTTTTATTTGATACGAGAAATCCTTTGAGGTATTTTTCCGCGGCCTGCTGGCAAAGAAAGCACACTGCCTCATCAGAGCCGTCATGTTCGAAAAGGATTGTCGCATTTCTCAGATCGTTGTCCCCTCTTGCGAACCATTCGCTTGCGATGACATCAGGTTTTGGAGCCATACAGAATCTTGCCCTCCTTAAGCGCTTTCTTCACAAAAGGATCTCCCAGTTCAAGCCGTTTTGCAAGTTCCTTGTTTGTGTAGACAACCGGCTCGAAGGGAATGTTGTAATCCACCAGGGAAAGGACCTCTTTTACGCGGTCCACGCGCCTCTTAGACGTTTCCTTGACTATCAACAGGTCTACGTCGCTTCCCTCATGCATAGTTCCCCTGGCCGAGGATCCGAACAAGACTATACGCTCAGGCTTATACTTGACTCTGACCTGTTCGACGATGCTCTCGACCTCTTTTTGGAAATCCTTCCGGCAAAAACCTGATTTCATATTATCTAAGCAGTTAAAATATTGATTTATGAAGAAAAAAGCAATAAAAACTCTTTCATAGATTTTTCAGGCTCAAAGCCCAGTCCCTAGCTTTCCGTGCATTTCCTTCCATGTCTTTGAAAACGTTCACGTAATCGTTTTTCCAGATCATCGTATTCCCTGCAAGCTCCTTTTCAAGGTTCTCCAATGTCTTTCCCGGCGTGCCTTCGTGGCAGCAAAAAACGGCGACTTTCTTGCCTTTGATAATTGTTTGCGATAGAAAAGTCCTTATCGGCGGAGTATAATTGAATGCCCACACAGGGGTTCCGATAACGATTAGATCGTATTTCTCCACGTCAATGTCGTAAGGCGCAAGTATGGGCTTTTTCTTTAGAACGACCTGCCGGCCGCCCCAGAAGAATTTCAGGAAACTTTTGGGGCCTATCTGTTTCTTCAAGGGTTTTAGTTCCAAAAGATCCGCCCCCAGAACGGATGCTACGTTCTCTGCCATCAGTTTCGTGCTTCCCTCAAGGGAATAATATACGACTAATGAGGTCATATTTTTTTATTTCTTTTGGCGCGCGCTCCGCCGAAGGCGTGGATGGTTCTCGTGCCTGCGATGAATTCTCCCGCATGCGGCAGTTTCTTTGGAATATGATATTCCTGGCCCGCGGATACAGGGATCTTTTCCCCCCTGATTATGAGGGTGTATACGCCTTCCACGACGATGAAGTATTCGTCGTAATCGTGGACATGCTCGTCCGATTTCCCGTCTACTTTGCAGGTCCAGTGGATCATCTGGCTCCCGTCGGCTCCGTCGAAAACGTAGCCTTCGATGCCTTTGCTCTGCGAGCCTTCGGCTATGGCGTTCTTTTTGTCCTTCATGAATTTAGGGTAATCGTCCATCCTTTGGTAAAAACCTATTTTTGGGTCGATGCGAATGCTTTGATCTGTCCGCTTCGGAGCCGCGCGATCGGTCCGGGGGAGCTTTTTTTTTTGTCAGTTATCTTCTCTATGTCTGCGCCGGTTTATTTTTGCAGGGCTTTTGCCGTGGATTCGTTTTTCCCGGTCTTGGGGTAATACGCTATAAGCGTTCTCATTTTTTTTATTCTATTTGCCGAACCTGATGTATTCCTTTGGCGCCAAATTCGTTTCCATGGTCCAGAAGCAGGCGACGCCTTTGGGTATTCTGAAGATCACTAGTTTTTGGTCCTCCGGCGACGCGATCCCGAGTCCTTTCAGGAACGGCCTTTGTTCCAGGGCTTTTGCTTTTAGGTTTATGTCTTCGACGAATTCTACTTTTCCGGCGACTCGCATCATTGCTCCCGCTTTCGGGTCCTGGCGGTAGAAGCATATCTCCGCGTTGGGATTCTTCTTTAGCTGAGAATACAGTTCCTTCATTGTGCCGCTCTGCAGGTAGAAGCCTGTCTCATCGGCGTACCAGAATAGCAGTGCCCGCACCCTGGGCTGGTCGCCTTCGGCGGTCGCAAGATAGCAGACCGGATTTTGGTTTGCAAATTTTATGCAGTCCTTGTAGTCCATTTTTTTTATTTACTCTCTGTCTCTTTTTCCTTTATTATTATATTACTTTAATATTGGTTCCGTTGCTTAAATTTTTGTCTTTCACCTGGGGGTCTATTTTTAAACCCGTAATGTCCATAATTAGTTCAACTAAATAATAGTTCATTAATTGAACTATTTTGTTAGTGAACGATTAAAAATGGAAAAAAGGAACTATTTTGGACTATTGGTATTGATGACACTATTCGCCCTGGCAGGCGCCAAGGCCTATGCAGCGGACACGAGCCTCAGCCCCACGAACGTCGTGCTGGACTACGATCTTACGCACGTCGACGGAAATCTGCGGCCAGGCGATTCGGGAATACTGCAGATAGTCATACGCAACGTCGGTCCGCAGGCTGCCGAGAATGTGCAGCTTTACGTTCCAGATACCGGGGGCATTTCAGTCAATAAGAGATGGGACCTGGGCAAGATGGACGCCTATTCCACCAAAACAGTATCTTCTACGCTCACCGTCTCAAAAGACGCATACATCGGCCTGCACAATATGCAGGTCAGGATCAATTACGACGGATACGACAGTGGAGGACAGCGGGAGAACGATCAGGAGACTGTCTGGGACTTTCCCGTAAGGGTCTATGTGAGCGCTAACTTCCAGTTATCCGTGGAAAAAGGCGTGTTCTCGAAGGATCTAGCAGGCAAGCTCGTTATCGTCGGAACAACCCAGGACGGGGCGAAGAGCGTTTCTGCGACTTTGTCTCCGGCGTCCGGGGATGCGGCATGCGCATCGGTCATCGGCTCATCTAAGCTATTTGTGGGAGACGTTTCCGGCAGGCAGAATTTCCGGATGGAGTATGAGATCAAACCTATTTTGGTCGGGGTGTGTTCCTTCTCTCTTTTGATGGACTATTCCGACGTATCCGGGAACACCATGAAAGAAACGCTTCCAGTGAGTATTGACGTAGGGAGAAGCGACGTGGACTTCAAGATAACAGATGTCTCATATACCGGTTCCAGTCCGGGAACTGCCGTGAACGTTACAGTATCCCTGGAAAACCTTGGCAGCGCGCAGGCAAACGACGTGAGCGTTACTGCGCAGCTTTCCACCCCGTTTACTCCGATAGGCTCATCCGAGCGCTACCTTGGGGCGATAGGCCAACACGGTAAGAAGGATGCGTCCTTCCAGCTGTCGGTGGATTCTTCTGCGGATGTAAAATCATATGCGATACCTCTCCTGATAGACTACTTCGATGACGCAGGGACCAAATACACTATTAATAAGACCATCGGCCTGGCCCTTGACGGAAAGCCCGACCTACAAGTATTCCTTGAAAGAAACGATCCTTTGACTCCCGGAGGCAAAGGCAGGGTAACTGTAAGTGTAGTCAACAAAGGATTTGCGGAAGTGAAGTTCCTGAGCGTCAGTTTGCTTCCAACGGAAAGCTATGACCTAACCCTTCCCGCGGAATCATACATCGGGAACCTTGATTCCGATGCGACTGTGACTCAGGATTTTGATATAACCGTCAACAAAAACACGTCCTCTGGAACGATGCCTTTGAAGGTACAATTGAAATACAAGGAAACGAACAGCAACGCAGACACAGTCGAGTCCTCGGATATCCCTGTCGGCGTCCTCTCGGCGCAGGACTACGCGGCAGGGCATCAGCCCGGGAGCCTTTCCATGGTAATAAGCGGGCTTGAGATATTGATGGGCTTGATAGTTGTTGCGCTCATCGCATCGTTTGTCTTCCGGCCTGGCGCGGGTCAAAAATCCAAAGCCGGGGGCTTGTCCGAAAAGGAGAGTGCCTGATAGGAAAAATGGACGACAAAAAACTCGGGGATATAGTAGACCGGCTGCAAGTGTTCCTGCCTTTTTTTTACCGGAAGGTTCTCGCCTGGCACAAGAATTCCGAGGGGTATAATCCCGGACACTACATGGTAATGGGTATCCTCATGCACAAAGGCCCCATGTCCATGTCTGAACTGGGGCGCAAGATATGCGCGTCAAAACCCGGGACGACCTTTCTTACAGACCGTCTTATAGAAGACGGGAAACTGGAAAGAACGTATGACTCAAGCGACAGAAGGATAATAAACGTTTCCTTGACTGAAAAAGGAAAGGCGTTCATGAGAACGCATCGCATAGAAGAAAAAGAGGAGATGAAGAAAAACTTTTCAAAAATTTCCGACGAAGACCTGGAAGAACTATGCGCGTCGCTTAACAAGATCAGAGAGATATTCATGAAAGTATGCGAGGAGGATAAAAATGCCAAACAAGAGCCATGAAGCCAAACCAAAGAAGAACATCCTGCAAAAGATAAGAAAAAGCCCCGTGGCATTGGGCGTTATCGCGCTCATCCTGCTAGGAATATCGGTCGCAGGCCTGAATTACTGGCAGACCGACCAGAGCAGGGTCTACGTGGAAAAGTCGGAGATAAGCGCTCCTATCATATCCCTTTCGCCTGCGGTTCCGCCTACGTCGACTGTTATCCTGGACGAGGTCTTGGTCAAAGAAGGCGACCGGGTGAGCAAGAATAAGGTAGTTGCGAAGCTAAGCGACGGCTCGGTGATACGCGCGGGAACCGACGGCATAGTCTTGTCGGTGTCGAACGTTCCCGGACAGGTCGTGGGCAGTTCTAGTTCAGTGGTCAAGTTGATCGATCCGAAGGAATTGCGGGTTGTGGGCCGCGTCGATGAGACTAAGGGCCTGACCCAGATAAGAGTCGGGCAGAAGGTTTCTTTTACGGTTGACGCTTTCGGTTCAAAGGAGTATAGTGGCGTCGTAGATAGTATAAGCCCTACTGCCCGGTCTTCTGATATTGTCTTCTCTATCTCCGATCGGAGGGAGCAGAGGCAGTTTGACGTCAAGGTGAAATATGACGTATACGCGTATCCTGAACTAAGGAACGGCATGTCTGCGAAGATGTGGATATACAAGTGATGGGTCGCAGCATCATGGAAAACGGTAACGGAGCAAACGGCAATGGGAACGGCCTGAAATGGTGGGTTCTCCTGACTGTTATTGTCGGGACCTTTCTTGGGAGGCTGGACCAGACCATCGTGAATCTCGCCTTGCCGAAGATAATAGCTGATTTTAACATAACGCTTTCCTCTGCCGGATGGATCGCTACCGCGTACATTCTTGCGAACGCGGTTTTCGTTCCTATCTGGGGCAAACTGGGGGACACGTTGGGGCGTAAAAAGATATACATTATCGGTTTTACTGTTTTCATAATCGGTTCGGTTCTCGCAGGCCTTGCATGGGACTTGAACTCTATGATAGTCTTCCGGGTCATACAGGCAATCGCCGGTTCCGCAGATTATCCTACTGCCATGGCCATCATCGCAGTCACTTTCAGGAAAGGCCGGGAGCGCTCCATGGCATTGGGCATATGGTCTGCGTCATTCGCGGCAGCTGCCGTTTTCGGCCCCTTGATAGGCGGCCCGCTGATAGACAACTTCGGATGGAGGGCAGTGTTTTTGATAAACCTCCCGGTGGGCGTTTTAGGCCTCGTAATGGCGCTTATATTCGTCAAGGAATCGACTTCAGAGCGCAGGACGCTGAACTTTGACTGGTGGGGCGCCATCACTTTGGGAGTCGCACTCTCCGCGCTCGTTCTTGTGCTGGACAAAGGCGTGGACTGGGGCTGGGGTTCGCCGGAGGCATTAGCCTGCTACGCTATTGGATTATTGTTCTTCTATCTCTTTTACCTGATAGACGACAAGCACCCGGAGCCTATGGTAGATTTTAAGTATCTTCGTGAAAAGATATTCCTTGGCGCGCTTTTGAACAATTTCATAATCTTCATGGGGATGATGGGGGGAATATTCATCCTGCCTCTTTTCGCGCAGACCTATCTTGGGTACGATGCGACGCAGACCGGGTACCTCTTCATGCCCATGGCCGCAGGAATGATGCTCGCAGCACCCATCGGAGGAAGCCTGACCGGAAAAGTTGAGCCCAGGTACGTAATAGCGTTTAGCACCCTTTTAGCCGCATTCGGGATGTCTCTTTTCATGACGCTCGACGTAAGGTCGACCGCCCTTGAAATAATGTTCGCAGTATTCACCCTGGCTTTCGGGATGGGGCTGGGAATGGCGCAGAGAACGAACATCATAGCCGCTGTCGTGCCGGAAGAAGAGATAGGCATCTCCTCATCGGTGCTGGCCCTGGCAAGGAACATCGCAGGAGCCTTCGGCATAGCATTCTTCGCGACTGTGATAAGATACACGACCGAGGACCAAGTCATGAACCTGGCGCAGAACACCATCATAAACACAAAAGATCCCCTGATATACGGGCAGGTGATGAACCTGGTCATACTCAAAGCGCAGATCATAGCATACAGGACGGACTTCTACATAGCGTCTCTGATACTTCTTCTTGGGGCTTTTGCCGCGCTCTTCCTGAAGGTGGACAAGGACCTGAAAGACGCCCACGTGATAGTCGAATGATCACAGCCCGTTGATGTCTTTTCCTGACAGGTACTGGCAGTATCCGTAATTTATGGGTCCTGCCTTCGTAGTCTCGCACGGGAAGGCCGGGCATTCAAAGCACAGTTTCACTCCCCTATGATAAGCGCAGGACGCTATCTTGCAGTACGGGTTATCCTTTGGCAGGCATCCGGTCTCCTTGTTCGGGCACGTTCCCTTGACCATCTTGGGACATTTTTCGCAGACTATGCCGCAGACTCCGATCTTCATTTGATATCACGTTATTATTTACTTTTCAGGTATTTTATAGTTTTCAATATTTCCTGCCAGAATAATGCAATGAACGAAAACATTGTTATCGTCGCTATCTCTTTTATGGGTATCTGCGTTACTCTCAGTTGCGTTCCTGCGACTGGCACGTACATCAGTATTGCAAGGAATAATATTACGAGCACTGCCCAGTAGTTCATGATCCTGTTTGAGAAGAATCCCAGCTTGTATAAAGGGTCTGTCTCCGACCTGGATACGTATGCGAGTATGAGGTGGCCTGTTATCCATGCGGTGAAGGCGTAGGTCTGTATCTGTACCAGGGGCAGGTTCTGCGTGGACGCATAGTAGTATGCTATCCATACTGCGGCAAAGAGGCTTGCGCCTGATATGAGTATCCCCTGGAGGGTCTTTTTGTTGATGAGGCTTTCTTTGGGGTTCCTCGGAGGCCTACTGTATATTGTTTTTTCTGCGGGCTCGGCCACGAATGCGGATGATGCGGCCAGGTCCATGAACAGTTCCAGCATTATTATCTGTATGGGCGCAAACAGGAAGGGCGTACCCAGGAGTATGGGCAGCAGGAATACGAGAACCAGCGCCGTCTTCACGGATAGGTAGTATTTTACTCCTTTTTTGAGGTTGTCGTAGAATTTGCGGCCTTCGAATATGCCCCCTTCTATCGTTACATAGTTGTCGTCTGCAAGCACGATGTCTGCGGCTTCCTTGGCTGCGTCGGTTCCCCGCTGGCCCATGGCGATACCAATATCTGCTTCCTTCAATGCCAGGGTGTCGTTTACCCCGTCCCCTGTGACTGCAACTATCTCTCCGTTCTTCTGCAGGGCTTTGACTATGCGGTATTTGTTTTCCGGGGTGGTCCTGGCATATACCGAGACCTCTCCGACTGTTTTTTGCAGTTCTGCGTCTGACATCTTGTCAAGCTCTACTCCTGTAAGGATCTTTCCCGCGTAGATTCCCACGTCATCGGCTATGTATGCTGCGGTCCTGGGGTGGTCTCCTGTTACCATGATCGTCCTGATGCCTGCGTTCTTGGCTGCGAGTATGGTGTCTTTTACCCCTTTTCTTGCAGGGTCTTCGAATGAGATGAGGCCTGTGAATAACAGGTCCTTTTCCAGTTCTGCGAATGGCGCATTCTCCCTTGACGGGGAGACTTTTTTGCATGCTACCGCTATTACGCGGCGGCCTTTCTCTGTTTCTAGCGCGACTTGTTTTTCTATTATCCCTTTTCCGTCTGCGACGTATGACGACACTTCCTCAGGTGCTCCGCTCATGTAGAGCATGAGGACTTCGCCTGATTCCCTGAGTATGGATTTGGTCTTCCGGCCGTCGCCGAAATTTCGTTCCCTGAGTATGCCGTTCCCCCTGGGCAAGCTTAGTTCTTCTGCTTTTTCGGCTACTGCCCTGTCCATGGGCGTTACGGATATGCCGGTTATTGCCAAGTATGCGGTTTCCAGCACTTCCTTCCTTTTCTCCTCAGGATAGACCGCGACTATGCCCATCCTGTTTTCCGTTATGGTGCCTGTTTTGTCGGTTACTATGACCGTTGTGTTCCCAAGGGCCTCCGCGGCCTTCAATTTTTTTATGCGTAGATGCCTTCTTGAAAGAGTGTATGC
Organism: Candidatus Altarchaeales archaeon; assembly: GCA_023252215.1. Classification (GTDB taxonomy): domain Archaea; phylum Altiarchaeota; class Altiarchaeia; order IMC4; family QMZM01; genus CAIYYO01. The sequence goes on along the minus strand of JAHEXG010000008.1, from coordinate 8,421 downwards.
CCCAAGGCCGAGTACCATGGTTATAATTATCGGAAGCTCTTCCGGGATGGTTGCGAATGCGAGTGAAAGCCCTGTTAGCACCATCTCCTTGAGGTCTTGCCCGCGCAGGAACCCGACCAACGGTATTACGATCGAAAAGAACAATGCAACCCATACGAGCTGCTTGGATAGCGCCTTCATGGACAGTTGCAGCGGAGTCTTTGGGGGCTTGATGGATGCGGCCATTTCCGCTATCTTCCCGATCTTTGCATTCTTTCCGGTCTGTTCTACGACTGCTTTTCCTTCGCCTGACAAGACCAGGGTTCCGGCAAATATCGAATCACCCTCTTTTTTGTCTACCGGGAATGATTCTCCCGTAAGCGAAGATTCGTCGACCTGGAGACTGTATGATACCCCTATTTTTCCGTCCCCTACTATCCTTGTTCCCGCAGCAAGTATCAGTACGTCGCCCGGTACGATGTTTGCCGTATCCGTTTCGTATATGGTGCCATCCCTCAGGATCTTGGTTTTCGGGGCTGATATCTTCGTGAGCGCAGAGATGGATTTCTTGGCCCGGTACTCGTTCCATACTTCGACGAAAACCAGGAGTAAGATGACGACTATTATGGTCAGGGCGTCTTCCAGCTTCCCCCATAAAGTATAGAAGAATCCCACTACCAGGAGCAGCATTATCATAGGCTCGCTTATCTCCTCTTTTACGATGGCTGCGAACTTTACCTCATAAGGCTTTGATAACCGGTTGGGCCCGTATACGGCAAGCCTTTTAACCGCCTCAGAGCCTCTTAGGCCGGCATTTATGTCGGTATCTTGTTCCATTGTCAAACCCTTTCCGGGTTATACCTTAGAAAAGCCTGAGTAAAAAGACACAAGTTCTCCTCACAGGCTCTTTTTTTAAGCCCTGAATCAAATAAAAAACACATGGAATATTCCAACCTGACAGGCAGCGGACAATTTCTCTTATTCGGAAATTACGTTGGAAACGAATACCTCACGTTTTTTCTGATAATCCTCGGATCATTCGTCTTCGCAGAAATATTCAGTTTCGTACTAAAAACATATGTTAAAAAGCTTACCGAGAAGACCAAAACAGACCTGGACGATCTCATCCTGAAAATAGTTACCAAGCCCATAATAATCTCCATCACATTATCAGGCGCCTATTATGCCCTAAAGACTCTCCCAGTGCTTGCCCCATATTCTTCGCCGATAGACGGCATATTCTTCATCTCCTTCGTGCTGATAGGATCATTCGTCGCCGCACGGGTTCTAGGTCTGCTTATGAGCCGCTGGCTTAAAGTGCAAAGAGGCTTCGAAAAGACGCCGCAACTCCTGGCAAAAATATTGACCGTGGTCGTATACGCGATCGCCTTCCTCATCGTCCTAGGCCACTTCAACATAGAGATAACGCCCCTGATAGCTACATTGGGCATCGGAGGAATAGCGGTTGGCCTGGCGTTGCAGAACACGCTTTCAAACTTCTTTGCAGGCATACACATCATATCCGACCGCCCAATCAGCGTGGGCGAATATATCGAGCTACAAGACGGCGTCTCCGGCTACGTAGAAGACATCGGCTGGAGGTCTACGCGGATCAGGACACTCTCTAACAACATCGTCATCGTCCCCAATTCCAAGCTGGCCGAGAGCACCATCACCAACTATGCAATGCCTGATCCGCAGACTACCGCTCTCGTGGATTGCGGGGTGGCCTATACCTGCGACATGGACCGCGTGGAAAAAATAACCACCGAGGTGGCAAGACACATACAGAAGACTATTCCCGGAGCGGTAAAAGAACACGAGCCTTTCATCCGCTACAACAAGTTCGCTGACTCGAATATCGATTTTACAGTCATATTGCGCGTGGAAAAAGTGACCGACCGGCCGGCGGTCATACACGAGTTCATGAAGGCATTGAAGCGCAGATACGACATAGAAGGAATAGAGATATCCTGGCCTGTGCGAAAAATATACTACGCCAAATGATATTAATCCCCCTAAGAGCATATCTACTAAACAGGTGATACCATACGAAAATCTTCGGAACCGATTCGGCATTGGCGCAGGACCTAAGCAAATATTCCTTCGGCGCAACGTCTGCGATCATCACCAGCCTGGCGTTGATCGTCGGCCTGGAATCCGCCGTGAACCCCAAGATGAGCATCATTCCCGCGTTGCTTGTGATAGCCTTCGCAGACAACATCTCTGATTCGCTGGGGATACACATATACCGGGAATCGCAGTATCCCGTATGCAAGCATTCCGAAGTCTATACCTTCAGTAATTTTCTGACCCGGGTTGCAATAACCATGCTCTTCATATTCCTGGTATTATTCCTGCCCATGCAATACGCGGTTCCTGCCTGCATAATAATCGGCATGGCGCTTCTATGCCTGCTCAGCTATTTCATTGCTATCTACCATAAATCCAGCCCCTTCCGGGAGACCGCCGAACACCTGACCGTGGCCGTTACAGTGCTCGTGGCCAGCAATTTCCTGGGCCAGACCATACCCCGGCTTTTCGGAGTCTGATGTTGTTGCATTCTATATTCTACTTCTGCACATATTCCTCTAATTCCTCTACATTCCTAAACTATATGGCTTTTTTGCAGCAAATGTATAATATATTCTTATTTGGTCGAGGTGAGGCCTGAAAAATGGATGAAGAAACAAAAAACACAGATAAAGATACAAAAGATGCTTTGATTGAGAGCGACAACAGCTTTGATTCTGTCGTGGAAGAAGCTACCCGCGGAAAAGACATGGAAGAAACGCCGAAGAATACCATGCAATACCTAGTAATCGGTCTTGCCGTGGCGGTCCTGCTCCTGAATGTCTACTCCATCGCCCAGATCAACGTCCTAGGAGGAAAGATCTCTTCCCTGAACAAGGTTACAGGGCTGATAGTATACAACGATTCCTCGAACAACACATCTCCAATAACTGTGATAACTACGGCGCAGACACTTCCACCCACAACTCTCTTTACAGATTCGACTCAGAAGGTGAGCGTCGTCGTACTGAACGACAAGCGCTGCACCGAATGCGTCTTTGTAAACGACGTAATAACCCAGTTGTCCGGCGTTTTCCCCGGCCTGACCACGACAAACATAGACTACGGAACAACGGAAGGAAAGAAACTATACGCCGACGCCCAGATAAAATACCTGCCTGCGATAATGTTCTCAGACGACGTCAAGAACGCCAAAAACTATTCACAGATACAAGACTACCTGGAGCCCGCGGGCAAATACCAGTCCCTGAGGATCGGCGCATCTTTCGACCCTGCGGCCGAGATATGCGACAACGGCATAGACGATGACGCAAACGGCCTAGTGGACTGCAATGACCCTGGCTGCAAGGACAAACTGGTATGCAGAAACGCAACCAAGAACGACATACAGGTCTTTGTGATGAGCGACTGCCCCTACGGAAAACAGGCAATAACGGCGCTAAAACAGGCAGTTGACAACTTCGGAGACGCCGTAACCTACGACGTGCACTACATAGCGAACGAACAAGGAGGCGCATTCAGCAGCCTGCACGGCCAATACGAAGTAGACGAAGACATAGTACAGCTATGCGTAAAAGAATACAGCCCGGACGAATGGCTGGACTACATAAACTGCAGAAGCACAAACGGCGTCAAAGGCATCGACTGGCACACCTGCGCAAACGAGGCCGGAATAAGCACGGTAGCGGTTAAAACAGTCGAGAAATGCGTCAACGGAACCAAAGGCAAAGAACTACTAAGCACCGACATAAAGATAGCCAACTCCCTGGACATAGGATCCTCGCCCACCTGGCTCGCCAACAACCGCTACGAATTCAGCGCCATAGACGCAGAAACCGTAAAACAAAACCTCTGCAAATACAACACAGGCCTGAAAGGATGCGACGTAACGCTGAACGCGTCCACCGGCGGACTGTCTACGACGGGCTCGTGCTGAGATCCGCGTCTTTTTCTTTTTTTATTTTTCTTGATGTAACCCGGCCCGGACAAAAGAATGCCAAGTGATAATTCTGATAACGTCCGGCTTTTTACGAAGTGCCCGAAGGGCATTTGGGCCGAGTGAGCGAAGCGAACGAGCCGTAAAAAAGCCTGTTATGCGCCCCCTCAGGGTCGAGGAGCCCGCAGGCGACGAGAAGTTCAAAAACGCGGCCGACGTTCGGCGTCGTTGGGTTGTTGCCTCAGTTCCGTCATAAATTAGGGGGTGGGGGCGTCCGCAACGTTTACTTTTCCATCACTCTGTTGGAGGATATAAACCGTCAAGACGCAATAAATATCATAATGGCCGTTCTTTCCGAGACCGAGACTTTGGAGCTTAAGAAGTCCACGTCTGAACTGCGGGAGGGTGTGATCTCAATAGCTTCGATGCTGAACAAGCACGGAAAAGGTGTTCTATACTTTGGTGTAAGGAACGACGGCAAAGCCTTAGGCCAAGATGTCGGGGAGAGGACTTTACGGGATGTGTCTCAGGCGATTTCGGAGAACGTTGAGCCGAGAATCTATCCCAAGATATCTAAAGAGGATATAGATGGTAAGATTTGTATTAAGGTCGAGTTCTCAGGAAACAACAAGCCGTATTATGCATATGGTCGAGCATATATCCGTGTAGCTGACGAGGATCGGCAGCTTTCGGCCAAGGAGATAGAAGAAATAATCCTTAATAAGAATAAGGACAAGCTGCGTTGGGATACTGCCGTATGCGAGAAGGCAGGTTTTGCGGACATAAGTCCGATGAAGCTTAGAAAGTTCCTTAAAGAAGCGGGTCTAAAATTTGACACGATTGAGAACTCCCTTCAAAAGCTTGGCTTATTATCCGACAGAAAGATTTTGAATGCCGCTGTGATACTGTTCGGTAAAAACCCTAAAAAGTTCTTTCCAAACGCCCGCCTAAGATGCGCGGTCTTCGGCACAAAGGATACGTCTTTTCCAATAGACATGCAGGACTATTCAGGGGATATATTCACTTTGATCGAGACTGCCCAGAAATATGTGCTGGAACACATAAACGTCGGCATGAGACTGGAAGGATTATACCGCGTGGACATGCCGGAAATAGACAAAGACGCATTCAGAGAGGCCATAATAAACGCATTCTGCCACCGCGACTACCACGAATACGACTCAGTAAACATTGCAATATTCCGCGACCGCCTGGAAATAAGAAGCCCGGGAGGACTATACGGTGGGCTTACGATCAAAGACATCACGACAAAGCGCGTTTCCAAGAGAAGAAACGAACTGATAGCCGACATGTTCAACAAGATACACCTGGTCGAGAAATGGGGGCGCGGGATAGAACTGATCTTAGCCAAAGCTCCACAGACAACCTTCGAAGAGGTCGCAGGCATATTCATAACAACGTTCAAAAGAAAAGCTCCAGAGGACTATGTCCCTGAAAGGGTCGGAGAAAAGGTCGGAGAAAAGGTCGGAGAAAAGGTCGGAGGAAAACTGACCCCAAACCAGCAAAAGATAATAGAACTGATCCGGAAACAAGAGGATATTTCCGCAAGGGAGATAGCCGAACAAGTGGGTATATCCCAAAGAAAAACAGAGGATAACCTGGCAAAGCTAAAGAAGAAAGGCATAATAAGACGGATCGGTCCAGCCAAAGGGGGACGATGGGAAATTACTGATCAGTGATACACGGATAATGGATAATATCAAAGATTGGTTTGAAGAGGTAATCTCTTTATTTAGAGATGAGTATCAAAAACTTTCAGAGGGAGAACAGAAGAGAATAGGCAATTCTTGGAATTTCTTATCGCCCTGTCAAATTGAGGTTATATCCTTTACAGATCCTACTTATCAAGTTATAATAATAACACACTTTACTTGGGAGGATGACTTGAACTTTGTAATCCATAAAGCAGTACCTATTTATGATGCTATCCCTCATTTCGAGGAAATATTGAAAGAAGGAAGATGGCAAAAAGAATTAAGTGATGAAGATAAGGGGCAATTTCTCATTGTAGACCAGGATCAAACCTATGGAAAAATTATAGAAGGATTTTTTCTACAAATCGTAAAAATAGTAAAGGGGGATGTGTTCGTAAAACACGATGAAAACCCCCAAGACTCTTTTGGTCTGGCTATTACAAAAAATCACGGTTTTGCTCGTTTAATTAAGGGAGATATAACGAAGAGAAACGCATCTTCCTTTGTTGATGGACTTATTAAAGAAGCTAAGGAAAGAACTGAGTTATTTAAAAAAGAGCAGAAACCAAAATCAACAGAGAACTCCGTTCAGGGCTTTGGCACTTATTTCTACCCCCCAATTTGGATAGATGAAATTCCACAGTTAACTTTCCGAGAGAAAATGGGTGTGGGCGGCTATTTAAAATACTGCAAAAAATCTTTTGATGTCGACTACAACGGGGCGAAGGTAATCGTAAATGTTGATGGCTTTATAGGTGTAGTTTTGGATGATAAAGAAACATCCAAGAAAATTCTCAATAAAATAATGGCGGTTTTACTGTTTAACGACATTTCCACCGAGACTATACGAGACTCTGAGTTAGAGAACCTTACAATCAGTGACACATGGGAAATTAAAGGTCAATCTTGGAGTGGACAACCCACATTGCGGACCGATCTTGGGATGGAGAAATGGGATATGGGTCCTGTGGATATAGCGTTAAAACGCTCTAAAATACCTCACAATAAGCTAAAAGCGATTATTCAACAAACAGAGAAGGTAGATCCGGCTTTTGATAACTCCTTACTCTTTCTTCTTGAAGCATATACTCATTTTAGACATTCAGAATACCTACAATCGCTATTCATGAGTTGGCTCATAATTGAAGGATATTTATCTGAGCAATTGGGGGAGTTATTGAATGAAAAAAAAGCAACAAATAAGAGGAAAGAAAAGTTACAACATAGAAGCATTGATTATGCCCTTGAAATACTTAATTTAGCAGGTAAATTGGAGGACAAGGACTATGGGTCTTTCGAGGAATTGAAAAAGAAAAGAGACAGCATAGCGCATAATAGCAAAAAAGAAATCACAAAAAATGATGCTGATAAATGTCTTAATATAGCATTTGCCTTACTCAAAGGGAAAATAGGTGGGGTTTAATTATCTCGATATTCGTTAGGCGTCGTCCGTCGTGACGCCCCCGCCCCCTCGTTTAACTAAATTCGTTCGTCCGTGAACTGAGGCTACAACGTATCCCTAAGAGGCCGGGTTTCCGAATTGCGTATAACGTCCGGCTTTTTACGAAGTTAGCCCGAAGGGCTAATTTGGGCTGAGCGACCGAAGGGAGCGAACCGTAAAAAGCCTGTTATGCGCCCCATCAGGGTCGAGGAGCCGCAGCGAGGCGACGAGAAGTTCGGAAATGCGCCCCCGTCCGGTCGTCCGTGTTGTTGCCCCAGTTCCGTCAAAAATTAGGGTTGGGGGGCCGTGCGCTGAAGAGAAAATCACTATTTTATGTATTCCCTAAAAATTCTATTCTTTAGACTATTAAACCATGATTTCTGTTTTAAAGTCATTCTCTTTTTCCTCCAGACATCAAGTAGAAAATTTTTCTCCCTGTAATTGATTTTATTATCTTTATATGCCAGACTAATCAATGCTTGATTTATTCTTCTTTCAGACAATGCCTTAAACACTTTTTTATCAACTTGTTCGGTAAACCTTAGGATACAACAATTGCCGACAATGGCCTCGTTTTCATTCTTTATATTCTTAATTATGCAGATTTCTTTTATCGGATAATGACCACACGTGCATGCTTTCCTTTCTGACAATGTCTCGGCAAAATATGTATCTATGTGAATCCATTCTTCCTTTGCCTCTTTCCACAGTTTTGATACACTCAAAGCAAGTATTCTTTCGATTAGCTGGTAACCTCCAGAACCTCCATTTGGGTCTTCAAAAGTGGCTAATTCTTCAGATACAAAGCGATCCATTTTATCGTTTTCCGCCTTATTAAGAAATCGATTAGAAACGCCGCTATTTCATATATCCTATCTATTGAGGAATTATTACTGATTCGTTCATTCTCTTCTTTACTTCAAAAACATTCTGCGCAAACGCCCTTAGTTCCTTCTCGTGAGAAACTATAATTGTTTGAGGACAGTTCAGGTCCTGTAATATATCTCGCATTTTAAATAATTGTTCCTTACTGAAACCATCTGTGGGCTCATCAAGTATCAATAAGTTTGAATTCATTCCTTTTGAGATATTTTTTACTATCCTATTGAGCGAAAGTCGATATGCTAAGGCAACGCTTGTCTTTTCACCACCGCTAAGGAAGTCTGTTTCTTGATCTTCACTATCTTGTCTTATTAACGGGGTAAATTCTTCATTTATTTCTGCTTCTTTAGTGGGGTCGTCTATAAGCATCCCAAACCACTTTTTAAAATTTGAATTAAATTCTTGCTGTATACGGAACATGACTGTTCGTTCAA